>JAJZSZ010000088.1 GCA_021849365.1 Bacteroidota bacterium
AGTTTAAAGCGCCTGAAGTTAAGATCACTCAGCAGACTTTCGACCAGATTGTGCGTTACAATATGCAGCTCAAAGTACCTTACCTGATTGTTAGTAACGGAATGGAACATTATTGCTGCCATATCCAATACAGCAGCAATACGTATGTTTTCCTGAGTGAAATTCCTGATTTTACAGCAGTTGTCTGAAATCCACTACTCTTGCTTTTTTAAAACTATTGCCATTCGTGCCAGAGCTAAATCGAAGTTTGCAGTAATGTTTGCTGGCCCTATTAATGCTGGTATGCCGCCTTTTTCAAGTTCTTCAAAAACTTCAGGCTGAACACCTGAGAGAATTATCTGTATTCGTCTCGATTTTAAATCCTTAATAGTTGCTTTCAGGTTTCGAAGGCCGGTGCCATCGATAAACGGTACGTGCCGCATTCGGATAATGACCACTTTCGAGGTGTGGCTGATGTCTTTCAGCGTTTCTTCGTAACGGCGGGCAGCAGCAAAAAAGAAAGGTCCGCTGATTTCAAATATTTCAACACCTTTGGGTATATCCGCATAGTTTTCCAGGGTGTCCGATTCAGTTTCAAGCGGAATGACTTTGCTCAGGTTAGACATGCGCTGCATGAACAGTAACGACGAAAGAACCACGCCAACTTCGATGGCAACAGTTAAATCGACGAATACGGTCAGGATAAAGGTGCTGAGCAGTACAAAAACATCGTATTTGTGACCCTTCAGAATTGAAAAGAACGACTTCATTTCGCTCATGTTGTACGAAACCACAATCAGGATTCCGGCCAAACAAGGCATCGGAATCAAAACAGCCCATTTCCCGAAAACCAGCATAATCAGCAAAAGTGCCACTGCATGAATGATACCGGCAATGGGGGTACGACCGTTATTCTTGACGTTTGTTGCGGTGCGCGCAATGGCTCCTGTTGCAGGTATTCCACCAAAAAATGGAGTCACTATATTCGCAACACCCTGGGCAATCAGTTCGGTGTTCGAGCGGTGATTGCTACTGATCATACCATCGGCAACAACTGCAGAAAGTAATGATTCGATGGCGCCAAGCAGAGCGATAGTCAGTGCGGGCTGCATGTATTGCCCCAGCTGGTCTATCTTTATATTGGGGAATGTAAGTTCAAATTTATTGGGAATAGCGCCAAATACACTTTCGATGGTACTAACCTGAACACCAAATGCAGCAACAATAGACGTCATCACGATAATGGCAATGAACGATCCGGGAACTTTGGGGATCAGTCGGCCTGAAAATACAGTGATAATAATGGTTCCAACAGTTATGAGTACAGCGGAGAGATTAAAATTCTGCATTTGGTGAAGGTAAACTTCCCATTTCCCAATGAATTCAGCCGGAAGTTTGTCGATAGGTAATCCCATCGCATCTTTGATTTGAGTTGAGAAGATAACCAGAGCGATACCGCTGGTAAAACCCACAATTAATGGATGAGGAAAGAATTTCAGGATAGAACCCAGCCGCAGGAAGCCGAAGGCAATCAGCATCAACCCGGCCAGAATGGTTGAAATAATCAATCCATCAAATCCATATTTTTGTATAATTCCATAAACAATAACGATGAAGGCTCCTGTTGGTCCGCCAATCTGCACACGACTTCCGCCTAGCAGCGATATAATAAATCCGGCAACAACGGCGGTTATAATTCCCTTTTCAGGCGAAACGCCCGAAGCCACTGCAAATGCGATAGCCAATGGCAAAGCGACAATTCCAACAATGATTCCGGCAAAGATGTCGTTAGATAAATTTTTCGTTAGCAGGCCCTTTTTATAAAGGCTCCATGTTTTTGGAAGAAAAATTGGTTCCATACCGTTTAAATTTTTGAAGGTGCAAAAGTACAGGCTATTTCGGCCGATTGTCCTCTTTTAAACGATTTTTTCCTGATTTTTACAATAACTTCTGAAACATGAGCTCATTTTTCCAGCCATCGAGCGTTCTGCGCCACTCTTTTTTCGTTCCGATCAGCTCAAATCCGTTACTTTTAAACAAATGAATGCTGGCCAGGTTATCTTCGCTGATGTTGGCGTATAGTTGGTGAAGCCTGAGATAATTCGTGGCATACGAGCAAAGAAGTTTTAAGGAGTCGGAAGCATAGCCAAGTTTACGATCTTTTTCATCATGGATTAAAATGCCAACGCCGGCGCGAAAATGGAACGGATCGAAGTCGAACAGGTCGATGGCACCAACAGCCTTGCCGTCGATGGTTTCAATAATCATTCTGATTTGTTTGCTTTCGTATATGTCGCGCTGCGAATCTTTGATATACTTAGCCAAAATATATTTCGAGAATGGCTCGAACGTATTGCTGATTTCCCAGATTTCAGCATCATTTTCCCATTCAAACAACAGATCGATGTCTTCAGGTTCGAGAGCCCTGAAACGTATCTTCCCGAATTCAAGTTTAATATTTGTCATACTTGTCCGATGTTTTTCCAGGATTTCAGCACAATTTCCAGATCGTTTGCCAACCTATAATCTTTGGCGTAAACAATATTAAGTTCATCTTTCTTTTTCGGCGGAATGTTCTCCGGGAAAAGTGATGCCGGCGATAAAATACCCTCTTTGATCGAAGGCAGGTGGTCTTGATTTCCCGGGCAGTAACCAACCCAGCTTTTTTGGCCAGAGAAAACCCTGATTATATTTCCGAAGAAGACAGCCTTATTTTTGATACCCCAAATTAATAATGGAGACAAGAGGAGTAGGCTAACTGAGGCTACCAGGTCGAAAATCCGCTTGTTCTGCCGGTTTGTTTCCTTTACAATCGAATTTATGTGCACCACATACATGTCGCCGGCAGTCGAAATCGAGTTGCTTCCGATAATAGATAGACTTTCGGGAGGAGCAATTTTATAATCTACATTCAGGTTGTTCAGGTCGAGCATGATGCGAATGATTTCCTGGGAAGGTATGTCTTCCGACGAGAAAATGAGTTCGTCAATTCGGTTTATCCGGATAATTTCAGGCAACTGAATGATGTTGCCCAGGTAAAACTGCTGATGAACCGAATCGTTGGGCGAAACGAAGCCAACAGTATCGATATTCAGGCCTGAATGGGCAATTAGTCCTGAAATTCGCCTCGATTCGGAGGGGGCAGCTACAATGGCAACACGCTTTTGTTTGTCGAGTTCGAGACCTGTCATTTGCAATTTATTCAACAGGTATCGATATGCAGGCAAAGTCACAAATGCCCAGGCCGAACCTAATAGCAGCATTGCTCGCGAATAGCGCATGCTTTCGTCGATAAGGGAATAAAAAATCAGGATAGAAATAACACCCCATGATAAGCCTTTGAAAATCCGCATGAACTGAATGTTTTTCCGGTATCCGCCATTGATCCAGATACAGAAAACCCAGATCAGGATATAAATCGGAACAGCAAATTCCAGATACTCTGGTGGATAATAACCACGCTCGAACTTATAGGCTTCCCAGTTGGGCAAAATGATGGCGAACCCAAGAAAAATGAGCAACGCATCGACTGCCGGAAGCAACACAGCTTTGAAAAAACGTGCGCAAAGTGATAGGAAAGCCCTGAAATAGATGGCCATATTAATCAAAATGGCATATCGGCGGGCATTGCCCTTCGAAAAGTGTTTCCCGGCAAAAATAATCATCGCGTTGTAGAACACTTTTACGTAGTTGATGCTTCCCTTTTTCGTGCTTTCGCCTTTGTAATGGATTATGGTGGTTTCGGGATAATAGTAGTTTTTGTAACCGCCTTTTGTGATTCGGTATGATAGGTCGATGTCTTCGCCATACATGAAATAATCCTCGTCGAGCAGCCCAACTTTATCGAGTGTTTCACGCCTAAGCAGCATGAAAGCTCCGGCAAGAACTTCCACTTCGTGAATCTGGTCGTTGTCGAGATATCCTAAATGGTAATGCGAAAATCGCCGTGAGTGTGGAAAAAGCTTTGAGAATCCGAACATTTTCCAGAAAGCAACTTCAGGAGTTGGAAGACCGCGTTTAGATTCGGGCAGAAAACGACCTTTCCCATCGATCATTTTAACGCCCAAGCCGCCGGCATCCGGAGTCTTATCCATAAAGCCGACTGTTTTTGCAAAGCAATCTTCCTCAACCACAGTGTCGGGATTCAGAAGCAGAATGTATTCGCCCCGGGCAATTCGGATGGCCTGGTTGTTGGCTTTCGAAAAGCCCAGGTTTTCTTTATTGGCAATTAGTTTTACTTCCGGAAATTTCTCTTCGACCATCTGGCATGAACCGTCGACAGAGTTGTTGTCAACCACAATAATTTCGGAACTTACCTTGCTGCAGGCTTTTAATGCTGCATGAAGGCATTGTTCCAGAAAATATTTGACGTTATAATTAACGATGACAACTGATAATTTCATCAGTAAATATTATTGTTTTAAATACTTTTTATTTTATCTGACAATTGATTCTTCGAAACTTGTGCGGTTAATAATCGACCGGCCCAACGTAACTTCGTCGGTATATTCCAGTTCGTCGCCAATCGATACTCCACGGGCCAGGGTCGAAATCTTTACCTCAGTATTTTTAAGCTTTTTGTAAATAAAAAAGTTGGTGGTGTCGCCTTCCATGGTAGTGCTTAATGCCAGAATTACTTCCTCTGTATTTCCTTCATTGACGCGGCTTACCAGCGATTCGATTTCCAGATCGGAAGGCCCAATGCCATCCATTGGCGAAATAATACCTCCCAACACATGATAAAGCCCTTTAAATTGCTGTGTATTTTCGATCGACATCACATCTTTAATGTTTTCGACCACACATATAATTCCTGGATTTCGTGATGGATTTGCACAGATACTGCAAATGTCGGTATCTGAAATGTTATGACATATTTTACAGTGCTTAATTTCCGAACGGAGCTGAATCAGACTATTGCCAAAAATTTCCACATCCTGAATGTCTTGTTTCAGCAGGTGAAGTACCAGTCGCAATGCCGATTTACGGCCAATGCCTGGTAGTTTTGCAAATTCATTTACTGCATTTTCAAGTAATTTCGATGGAAACCGATCGATGTGCATAATCCGATGAATTAATAAGCCTCAAATTTAATCAGCGAAATTTAATAAACAGAATGGCGATTGAATTTAAGATCTTATTTGTTGAGATATTTTGCCACAGTGACCAATACATCGTCCATGCGGATTGGCTTAACCAACACTTCGTTGCACCCCGAATCCAGACATTTTTGTCGATCTTCTGACATTGCATAAGCAGTTTGCGCAATTATGGGGATGGTTTGGTTACTTTGCCTTATCTGGGCTGTAGCTTCATATCCATTAATTTCGGGTAACTGAATGTCCATCAGAATCAGATCGACCTGAGAATTTTTGAATAGTTTCAGCACGTCAATCCCATCTTTGGCCCATATAACCTTGGCCCCTGTTTTTTGAAGAATGCTATAAAGATATTCATAATTATAAGGTGTATCTTCTGCAATCATAATTGTGCGATCGCTAAAATTATACCGCGAAGGGGCCGGAGTACTTGGTCCTGTTTTTACCATTGGAATCTTTATCTTGTCGTATGGTAAGGTTACAAAGAAGATACTCCCTTCACCTTCAATCGATTTCACACTAATCTCACCTCCAAGTAGTATGGCTAAGTCTTTGCAGATGGAAAGCCCAAGACCTGAACCCCGCGTTGCCGAATTGGTTGTTTCCTCGACTTGAGTGAACCGCTTGAAAATATTTCTTATCTGCCCTGCCGGAATTCCGGAACCTGTATCTGACACGAAAAATTGAAGTTTATTGTCGTTTATAATACTGTACCCAATTTCAATATGCCCTCTTTCGGTGTATGTTAATGCATTGGTAAAGAGGTTATTTATGATTTGTTTTAACCGGTATGGGTCGGTAAATATAACGTCGTGATGAGCTTCTTCCGGTATTTGAAAAATCAGATCTATGTTTTGTTTTTGTCTTCTTTTCAAAAAGTTTGAATATGTCAGTTCAAGCTCGGAAAACAATTCTCCAAGCGAACAGGCTTCCTTTTTTATTTTTAATTCGTTTGCCTCAATTTTTGCAATGTCAATAATATCATCAATAAGCCTTAGCAGCGACTGACTGTTTTCTTCAATTATTCCGGTGTATTTAAATCGTTTCTGCGATGTAATATTTTCATTTTTAATAAGTTCGCTAAAGCCAATGATTGTGTTAATAGGCGTACGGATTTCGTGGCTCATGTTCGCCAGAAAATGGTTTTTGTAGTTATTGGCGATTTCAGCATCCTGCTTAGCTTTTTTCAGGTCTTTCTCAATTTTTTTGAGATAAGATATGTTTTCGGCAATTTTAACATAGTGAGTTATGGTGCCGAAATTGTTCATAATTGGCGATATGCTGGCCAATTCCCAGTAATATTCGCCGTTTTTTTTGCGGTTTTTGAATTCGCCCTGCCATTCGTTGCCCGAACTGATTGTTTTCCAAAGTTTTTCGTAAAAACTGGCTGGCTGGAATCCGGATTTTAAAATACTGGGCTTTTTCCCAAGAATCTCCTGATCTTTCCATCCTGTAATTTTGCAAAAAGCCGGATTAAAGAATTCGATGTAGCCATCTTTGTCGGTAATAACTACCGAGATTGGGCTTTGCATAATGGCCTGATACAACTTTTTAAACTCGCTTTCCGATTTTTTTGCTTCGGTAATATCGCGGTGGGTTCCCAAAATCCTTATCGCTTTTCCGTTTTCGTCGCGGAGAGCTGTTCCCCGGCTTCTGATCCAGATATAGTTTCCGTTTTTATGCCGGAGCCTGAATTCTGCTTCGTATATCCGCAAATCGCTGTTCAGAAAATTATTAATGAAGAGAACCATCCGATCCTTATCTTCCGGATGGAGCAAATCTTCCCAAACCGAATAGTCATCAGGCAGTTCATCGGGATAGTAACCTAATATCGATTTCCACTTCCGGGAGTAATATGTTTTACCTGTTCCAACCATGTAATCCCATATACCGAGGTCGGCCGCTTCCATTGCCATTTCGTAACGTTGCTCACTTTCAATAAACTTTTCTTCTATAAGTTTTTCGTGGTTAACGTCCCGCAGAATGAGCAAAACTGATTGTTCCTGAGTAACCCGGTCGTTTTCGGGAATCATCATCAGATTCCACCAGTTTTTATGTTGATTTTCACCAATAAGAACGTCTTCCGATTTTTGCTGCTGGAGCTGAAATACTGATGAAATCAGGCTGGAAATCAGAGGTGTGTTTTCTTTGAACAGCCAGCATTCGTCGATTTTTTTGCCGATTACGACTGCTGGTTTTTCTCCCCACACAGATGAAAAATTCTTTGAAACGTAAGTAATGTAAAGATCCGAGTTAATCCTCATCAAAACTTCATTCAGCTTTTCAGGCAAAGTTTGGTCAATTATTTTTTCGGGCTGTACATCTTCTTCAAAACTAACAAGAATTGACCCAGTACTTAATGGCGTAACTGATATTAGAAGTTGGCTGTGTTTGCGGTGATGCGATAAATGTTTAATTTGTTTTGACCGGATGACTGGCAGTAGCTCACCTTCGAAGAAAGAACGGGTCTTCTTTCCTAGTTTCTCAGTAAGTTGAACAAAGTCACCGGTCAAATCCAGATGTTCTTTTCTCAGAATCTGGTTGATTTGACCTGAGAATTCTTCTATCAGTAGATTTTCATTGAGTATAATGTATCCTGAAAAATTTTCTGTTGTATTGTTTAAAAGAAACATGGCCTCAATTTTTGTTTAAGCAGTTTAAATTTAAGAAATAAAAGCTTTAAAACATAATTGCCTGCATCTTTTCTGCCGTAATTTAGACAGTTGTATGCAAGATGAGGTTTCTGTATATGCCTGGTTTTGCAGATGTCCGTATTTAGGAGGTTTTAATACAAGAATCGTTTAATTTTCTGAGTTGGCGTTTTTTCGAATGGGATTGGCTGAAGAACAACACGCTGAATTTGTGAAAACTTGTTGAGTTCTTCATTTACCTTTTTTTGAATTTCTTTCAGGATTTCGTCAGTTTTGTCATTCAAAAAAAGAACTGCTTCAGTTTTCATATTCTGGTATTTCTTTTCAAGTTCTTCCATATTCAGGTGAACCATAGCCACCAATTTGCCTTTCTGCTCAATGACCAGTGATTCAAGTACATACTCCATTCGGTTAATCAGCGATTCAATTTCCTCAGGATATATATTTTCTCCGCTGGCACCCACAATCATATTCTTTATTCTGCCTTTAATGTACAGGTTGCCATCGTTGTCGAAACATCCCAGATCGCCGGTTTTGAGCCAGCCATCTTCTGTAAATACGCTTTTTGTTATTTCAGGCTCTTTATAATAACCCAGCATTACATTTTCGCCTTTTGCCTGAATTTCCCCAAGCCCGGTTTTTGGGTTAGGATTGCCGATTCGAATTTTTACGCCTTCCATCGGTTGCCCGGTCGAAAGGAAGCGTGTTTTGCCAACACCGGCACCTGCCAGCAAGGGCGACGATTCAGTCATTCCATAGCCAATTGCAAGTGGAAAGTCTCCATCCATCAGGAAACGTTCTACATTGTCATCGAGTTTGGCTCCACCAACACCAAAGAATTTCAGCTCACCACCAAATGAAGCATAGAGTTTTCTGGCAGCAACCTTGTGAAGTAATTTTCGTGTAACTGCCATCTTGTACAGAAGTCGGGTGATGAATTTGCCATTTATTTCAGGCATAATCTTCGATTTGTATATTTTTTCGACAATAAGCGGAACGACTAGCATAACCGTTGGTTTAACCTGTTGCAATGCGGCAAGTAATACCGAAGGCACCGGAGGTTTCTTCAGGTAGCTTACGGTTGCTCCATATTTTATTGGAAGAATAAGTCCCAAGGTATTCTCGAAAGTATGCGATAGTGGCAAAACCGACAGGAACCGATCGCCAGGCCTGACGTTTTGTATTAACCAGCTTTGTTGCGCGGTCCAAACAATGTTCTTGTGGCTAAGCATTACCCCTTTCGATTTTCCGGTTGTTCCTGAAGTGTAAATAATCGAGCAAAGATCATTTTCTTCAACTTTTGGAAAATCAAAAGATTGTTCTTCGATTTCAGAATTGCCAACTCCGGATGAGAGCTGAAAGTCTTCAATATAAACGATGTTTAGTCCTGTTGTCGGTTCCAGCTTAGAACGAAGTGTTTCAGAAACAAATACCAGTGAAACATCAGCATGCAGGAGTATATTTTTGATTTCGTTTGAGTGAAAATCGGGCAAAACGGGCACAGCAACAGCTCCCAGCGTAGCTATTGCAAAAAATGCAATACCCCATTGAGGCATGTTTAAACTAAGTATCGCAACTTTATCGCCCTTTGAAATTCCGTAAGAATGCAGCTGGCGAGCTACTTTTTTTACTTCCGATTCTAACTGTTTATAGGTAAGGTTTTCCTCTCCGGCAAATATCAACGATTGATGATTCGCGTAATCCTCGTAGCTGGCCTGCAACATGGCAGGAATTGTTAAAACCTCTAATTTCCTCATAAATCCATCAAAATATTACTTGCTCTGAGCAATGATATTACACGAGTTCAAAATTATACAAATGTTCGGTCAGAGCTGAGTTCGCAGCCTACTATTTAGATTTTTTAACTCCAAACATAGTTATTTGTATCATTTATTCGAATTCTGGAATTGTTAGTTCGGGGTTTTTGGTTTATTGTCCAATGCCTGATTATGGTTTGGCTGGGTTTCGTTTCAGATCTTTTAATCATTAAATGTTGCATTATAAAATTGTAAAATAAATTGGCCCAAATGTTCTGTTGACGTCTTCAAATGATATAAATTTGAAAGGAAATGGATAGAGGTGCAGTTATACAGAAGACAGAACGATTTATTGAATCGGAGTTTCGATTGGAAGGAAGTGGCCACGATTGGTTTCATGTTGATCGGGTTCGCAAAATGGCCCTCCGCATAGGAGAAGAGGAAAAATGCGATCTCTTTATTGTTGAACTGGCTGCTTTACTTCATGATTTGGACGACTGGAAATTGAACAATCCGGAACATCAAGTTGGGTCGAAAGCTGAAAAATGGCTCTGTTCAATGGAGATTGAGGTTGATACGATTTCCCGTGTTCTTGGAATTATCGGTGAGGTATCGTTTAAGGGGGCAGGGGTAGAAACACCAGTCAAAACTATTGAAGCGGCAATTGTTCAGGATGCCGATCGACTCGACGCCATTGGAGCAATTGGAATTGCCCGCACTTTTGCTTACGGAGGAAATAAAAACCGGTTGATCTATGATCCGGCCATAGATCCGGTAATGCACAACGATTTTGAGGAATACAAGAATAACATGGCTCCGACAATTAATCATTTTTATGAGAAATTGTTGTTGCTGAAAGACAGGATGAATACAAATTCGGCCAAAATTATTGCTGAACAAAGGCATAACTTTATGACTGAATATTTAACCCAGTTTTATGATGAATGGGATGCAAAACGATGAAACGATAATGTTGATGAGGAAAATTCTGGAGAATATAAAATAATCTCTGGCAACATCGAGTTTCATACTCCCATTATAAACAAATTATTACGGTATGAAAGAAAAAGCAATTATTAATACTTCAATTATGAAAATTGAGCACATTGCGATTTGGACACGCGATTTGGAAGGTATGCGGAACTTTTATACGCACTATTTTAATGCTTCATCAGGTTCGGCGTATTACAACCATTCCAAAGAGTTTCGATCTTATTTCCTTTCGTTTGAAGGCGACTGCCGGCTCGAACTAATGGAGATGCCCACCGTGACCAACAGTAAAAACGATTATCGGAAGCATTTTATCGGTATAGCTCACATTGCCTTCAAGGTTGGCTCTCGTGAACGGGTTGATCAGATTACGACCATGCTTCAGGAAGATGGATTCGAAATAATAAGTCCCGGCCGAATGACTGGAGATGGATATTACGAAAGTGCAGTTTTTGATCCGGAAAAGAACAGGATTGAGATTGTCGCTTAAGTTTTACCGGACTCTTAGGTAAGTCAGTAATCTTATTCGGATTGATCTGACTGATTGATAGCTGTTCGTTCCAAAAGATGAGAGATAGTCATTTGTTCTTTCGAAAGAATTTGCAATTTCTTTCCTGATAACAACTGACTATTTCTTTTTTATAAAATTCTGTGCCGCATATTCAAGTTGCTCATACCATTCTTCTCCATATTTTCTGATCAACGGTTCTTTTAAAAAGACATAAAGTGGCAGTTTTTCCGCTTTCCCACACTCGCGACCAGGTTTGCAAATGTCGATTTGCTGGTAGTTTACCGCATCAAATCGTTTGTATTCAGTTATTCTGATGGGGAAAAGATGACACGACACTGGCTTGCGAAACGAAATTTTACCTTCAAGGAAAGCCTTTTCGATGCCACATTTAACTATGCCGTTTTCCTTATAAGTATAAACACATTGTTTGTTGTTTTCGAGGGGAGTAACTAAATCTCCGTCCAGATCAACTACTGCAAAACCTTGTTTTCGAATTTCATTCCGGTGGCTTTCCGAGAGATACGGTTCAACTTCGGGATAGGCTTCCTGAATAGCTTTAACTTCATCTTCGGTTACAGGGGCGCCCGAATCGCCTTCGACACAGCAAGCTCCTTTACACTTCAATAAATCGCAAAGAAATTTCTTTTCCAGAACATCTAAACTAACAATGGTACGTCCAATTTCGAGCATCGCAGATAAAATAAAATCCTGACTGATTTTTTAAACCAGTCAGGATTGAACTAAAATATTATAGAATTAATTTTCAATCAGAACTTTTCCAGTCATCTCTGCAGGAATTTCCAATCCCATTATTTTCAGTAATGTTGGAGCAACGTCAGCCAGAATTCCGTTATTAATTTTTACGTTTTTGTTTTCAGAAACGTAAATGCATGGAACGGGATTAAGCGAGTGCGCTGTATTGGCCGAGCCATCTTCGTTTACGGCATTGTCGGCATTTCCATGATCGGCAATAATCAGAACATCGTAACCACCTTTTTGAGCAGCTTCAACAACATCTTTCACACAAGCATCAACAGCAGTTACCGCTTTCGAAATAGCTTCGTAAACGCCGGTGTGACCCACCATGTCTCCATTGGCAAAGTTCAGGCAAACAAAGTCAGCAGTTCCGTTTTCCAATTCAGGAACAATCAGGTCGCGCACCACAGGAGCCGACATTTCGGGCTGAAAGTCGTAGGTTGGAACCTTTGGAGATGGAGCCAAAAGACGTTTTTCTCCGGCAAATTCTTCTTCGCGGCCACCGCTAAAGAAGAACGTAACGTGTGCATATTTTTCAGTTTCAGCAATACGAATCTGTTTCAGGCCGGCTTTCGAAACAATTTCGCCCATGGTGTTAACCAGGTTTTCCTTGTCGAAAATAACGTTGATGTTCTTGAAGTCGGCTTTGTAGTTTGTCATAGTGAACCATTGCAGCGGCATGGTTTTCATTCCAAAATCTGGCAGATCCTGCTGAGTGAAGGCAATGGTTGTCTGACGTAAACGGTCGGTGCGGAAGTTGAAGCAGATTACAACATCGTTTTCCTGTATGGTTGCCAACGGCTTTCCGTTTTCGTCAACCATAACGATTGGTTTCAGGAATTCGTCGGTAACTCCGGCATCATATGATTCCTGAATTGATTTCAGGATATCGGTTGACGGGGTTCCTTTTCCTTCAGTATATAAATCGTAGGCCAGTTTTAAACGGTCCCAGTTTTTATCACGATCCATTCCGAAGTAACGGCCTATTAATGAGGCGAATTTGCCATTGGTTCCTTTCAGTCCTTTCAGATCGTCTTCTACGAAACCATATCCAGAACGTGGGTCAGTATCGCGGCCGTCGGTTAATCCGTGGATGAAAATATTGTCTAATCCGAAATCAGTACCAATCTGGCAAAGAGCAATCATGTGCGAACTTAGAGCGTGAACTCCTCCAGGACCAATCAAGCCAATAAGGTGAACATTTTTATTATTGTCCTTGGCGTATTTAAAAGCTTTCACAATTTGAGGCTCGTTCCACAGTGTTTTTTCGCGGATGGCCTTGGTAATTTTTACCATATCCTGGTACATTACACGTCCGGCACCAATGTTGAGGTGACCAACTTCTGAGTTACCCATCTGTCCATCGGGTAATCCCACATTTTCGCCACAGGTTAATAATTGTGAATGAGGATAGTTGGCATTAAGGTAATCCATGAATGGGGTGGGAGCTGTAGCAATGATATCGCGTTCAGAACCATCGCCAATACCCCAACCGTCGAGTATCATTAAAAGTGCTTTTTTATACGTTGCCATAATTTAGACTCTTTTTAAATAGTGAACTAATTTGCGACACAAAAGTATCGTTTTTTCAATTGATTTCAACAAGTTTGGCTATTGCTGTAAATGAATTAACAATTTACTTTTATTCGGGTTGAATATTTTTTTCAGACCAGACGAAATCTCCGGAAGTAAGATAAAAACTGGCATTTAGGTTTTGTTGAATTAACCTAAATGCCAGTTTGTTATTGTATTAGTGTTGATAAGTCTGGAAGTGTTTAATTATCCCGTTTTGCTTATCGCCCAACGCCGGTATATTCAAATCCAATATCCATTATCTTTTTTCTGTCTAATAGGTTTCGGCCATCGAACAGAAAGGCTGGTTTAAGCATATTTTGGTAAATTTTCTCCCAATCGTACGATTTGAATTCGTCCCATTCGGTGAGTATGGCAATGGCATGAGCATTTTCCACAGCTGTATATGGTTCCTGATGCACATGTACAGAAATATCATCAGACTCACAAAATGGTG
>JAJZSZ010000089.1 GCA_021849365.1 Bacteroidota bacterium
AAAAGAAACCTCCGCCCGGATTTCCAAATGGCATTACCACAATCATAGGCTTCATCTTTCCTTCGGCCAACAGGTTATCCAGAATGAAGTTGGCACGTCCGGCAGTTGCCCAAGATGCATCGTTGTCGCCACCGCCATGCTGTAAATAGAGCACTGGTAATTTACCTTTTATATTTTCGTAGCCCGGAGGCGTGTAAACATGAACCCTGCTGGTTTTGCCCAATGTTGCCGCGTTGAACCAAACCTTTTCGAGCTTTCCGTGCGGCACGTTTTTCACGGCCAGGTAATCGGCTTCCTTGCCCGGAACTTCAAGCAAATTGGAATACCCACCGGCTCCTTCTTTCAGTTGAATGTTTTTGGGATCGACCACTTTCAGTCCGTCAACCGAAAAATCGTAGGTGTACAAGTCAGGAGTAACCGGACCAACCGTAACCGACCAAATTCCGATCTGATCTTTCTGAAGTTTCACCGCGCCATAGGTTTGTTGAAAGTCGCCCGAAACAGTTACTTCAGAAGCCTTGGGTGCATAAATGCTAAAGGTTACTTTCTTATCGGCCGAAATACGAATGGACTTCAAGGTGTCGCCGGGAGTTGGTTTGTACCCCGGGAATTGAGCATTTCCGGCCAGTGAAGCTGCAAGTAAAAGCCCAACAAGTGTTATATATTTTAAAGTCTTAATCATTGTTTTTTAGTTTAGTTTCTGAAGTTATTGGATACGAAAGGCAAAGCGATGTATAAAGCCGTATGCCAGTATTCCCAGGTGTGACCGCCATCGCGTACACGAAACTGATAAGGTATTCCAGCCTCCGACATTGCTAAAACAAATTCGGTATTTGCTTTAAACGTGAAATCGTCGTCGCCGCAATCGATAAACCACTTTACCGTTTTCATCGCTTCTATTTTGTCCTTGCCGGCATTTTTCACATACTTGATGCAGTTGTTGTCTTCCACTAGCTGGTGCACTTTTTTTACAACCGGATCGTTGAAATTGATCCAGAAAAGATTGTCATGACGATAAAAATACCCGCTCATGGAATATGCAGCCGAGAACATTTCAGGATGATGAGCCGCATAAATCACAGTTCCACCACCACCCATCGATAAACCAGCAATGGCGCGGTGTTTCTTGTCTGCAATTACCCGATAATTCGACTCAATATATGGAATCAGCTCCTGAAAGAAGTAATCTTCGTACATCCAATCCGGATTATTGAAATAGTTCATGAAGTTCTTTCCTGCTTCCGGGCAAACCACAATCATATCGGCGGCTTCGCCCGAGTCGATCAATGGATTAATAACATCGGTCAAACGGCCTTTCTCGGGCCAATCGGTATGGCTTCCGCCGCCGCCGTGCAACAAGTAAAGCACCGGGTACTTTTTCTCCGGATTAGTTGAGTAACTTTTGGGAAGGTAAACGGCATATTCGCGATCCTGATTCAGGATTTTGCTGGGCATGGTTTTGTATTCGATTTTGCCCATTGCCGGCATTTGCGCAACAGCAACAAAAACGAAAAAAATCAGGATAAAGGAGCTTATTAATTTTTTCACTGGTGAATTTTTTAATTTATTTTTTCGGGATCGTAAACAATACTGGCATTGCCTTTTGTGGTAATCATTGGTGTTTGTGTACCAATCGACACCTTGCTCGAATAAGGTTTTCCTTCGGGGGCAGTGCCTTTCGATAATTCCTCGGCCAACTGGCGCATTTCAGTTATATAGCTTTTGTCGTAAGCTTTCTTCACGTAAGGATAATGGCCACAGTAGATTTTAGTGATTCCTTTGTCCATCAGGGCTTCCATTTCGCGGCACGACTGCGCGTAAGTTGCCATTGAAACATGAGGACGCAGCTGCATCCACACCTGTCCCGAGCCATAAGCGTCGCCCGAGTAGCAATTTCCAGCCTTCCGGTCGAGCAAAACAATAGAGCCCGGTGTATGTCCGGGAGCTTCCAAAACCTCGATGGTTGTTCCACCCAAATCGAAGAGATCGCCGTTTTTTACATAGTGAACTTTCCCTTTGTATGGTTTTACCCGGCTCATCAAAACAGTATCCGCCGGATGAAAATATACATTGTCGAAAAAGTCCATATTTCCGGCGTGGTCGATATGAATATGCGTGATGACCACATACAATGGCTTTTGAGTAATTTGCCGAACCACCTCATCCAACTTTTCGCATTTGGTTCCGGTGTCGATCAGCATAGCTTTCTTCGTGCCTTCGATGATGTACATGGTGGTGTTATCCTTCGTTTCAACCACCCACATGTTTTTTTCGAGCTTGGAGATGGTAAGGTCGTTGTTTTTAAAAACTTCCTGAGAAATTCCAAAAAAAGAGGCAAACAATATCAGGAAAAAGCTAAGAAAGGTCGATTTGAAGTTCATTGCTAAAGTTGTTGGTTGTTTGAAAAAAGTAATTGGGAAAATGTGAATTACTTTTCCCAATTACTAATAACGTTTTCTACTTGAAAAGCAGAGGAGTTAATTGTGACAAATACACACGCCAGTTGGTCCAGGTGTGGCCACCTTCGGTTTCAACGTAGGTATATTTCATACCCATTTTGTCGAGTTTTGCGCGATATTCTTCGTTGGCTTTATAAAGGAAATCGGCTTTACCGATGCCAATCCAATACAGTTTGTAGCCGTTTTTCATCTGGGCTTCCAGAGTAGAATCGAAATTTTTATACACTTCAGATGTTGCTTTGTCGTTGCTCATAATAGCAGCCGAGAACAAGCCAACATAGTCAAATGTATTGGGGTAAAAACGCGAAATATGCAGCGAATGATAACCTCCCATTGATAAACCTGCAATGGCACGACCCGATTTCTCGGCTTTCACGCGGTAATTGCTTTCAATAAATTTGATCACATCAGGGAAAGTTTCTTCAAATTTACCATCCATGGTGTTTGGTAATTGCATACTTGGTTTAGCATACCCTAAACTTGATTCTCCTGGAGCGGCTTCCTGAGCTACGTTTCCATTAGTCATTACCACAATCATTGGTTTAGCTTTTCCCTGGGCAATCAGGTTATCCAGAATTTGTGAGGTGCGCCCCAAAGCAATCCATGCTTCTTCGTCCCCACCCATTCCGTGAAGCAAATACAAAACCGGATATTTTTCCTTGCTTGTTTCATATCCGAACGGAGTGTAAACAGTTACGCGACGCTGCATTCCGTTTCCGGGAGAATCGTACCAGCGGCGGGTAACCGAACCGTGAGGCACTTTATTTACCTGGTACAAATCGCCTTTTCCTCCACCAACAATAAACACGTTGAAAACCGATGCCACATCGCGAATGATGTACACATTGCTTGGGTCGGTGGTTTTGAAACCATCAACAATTACAGTATATGAATACAAATCAGATTCAAGAGGTTGAGAGGTAAAAGACCATACTCCTTTATCGTCTTTAACCAGGTTTGCTTTGCCGGGAACATCAACAACTCCCCACTGTGTTTTCATTTTCATCGGCGGAAGGAAATCACCGGTAATTTGCACTGAATCGGCAGCCGGTGCCTGAATGCGGAAAGTTACGGTATGATCGGCTTTTACTTCCGGAGAAACAATTTGGGCTCCGCCAAAAAGCGCTTGCTGTGCAAATGTAACTGCACTGAACAAAATTAAAGCAGCAATAATTGTAAGTCTTCGTTTCATAATAAGTTTTTTGGATTATATATGTTTAGCTTCATTCTATTTGATTATTAGTGATTGGTTTGACGACTAAAATTACAATGTGTTTAACCAACACAAAGATTTATTTTTATGTTGTTGAAACTGAAAAACCATCAAATTGTAAAAACGACAAATTAACAAATATAACCGTCTGATTTTCTGTCATTTTTAATTTAAGTTTTTAATCAAATCATTTGAACTGCTTTTCATCTAACCTGAAAAAGCGAACGGCATTATTGAATAAAATGTCGCGTTTTTGCTCGAACGACAGGTATTGAGCATTCTCTATCACCCCGATTGACGTTTCGAACAACTTCGGCCACATCATAAAATCGGTTCCGTACATAATGCGTTTGCCAAATCCGGCCTGAACCAAACGTTTGATGTAAGCGTGAATCTCATCGAGCGGATAACTCCAAATCATTCCTGAAATGTCGCAATACACATAGGCATTGGCACCCATCAACGCGATAAGTTCATCAGCCATTGGATAACCGGCATGCTGAACCCAGATTTTCAGCTTCGGATGACGAGCCAGCAAATCTTCGAGCAACAGCGGATTTCCCATCGATGCCCGGTATTTAGGTTGTGTAATATTGGCCATACCATTGCCCCCGGTTCCCATGTGTATTCCTACCGGAATTCCCAACTCTTCGGCTACAGCAAAATACGGATCCAGAGACATATCACTAGGCGACATCCCCTGGTATTGCGGAGCTACTTCGCTCATCACCTTGTAAAAACCATTCGACAGCGAATCTTTGAAAGCCTGAACAGTCATTTCTTTGGAACTGCTGACACCAATTCCTGGAATTATTCTTCCTTTTGGAGCGGCGTTGTACCATTTATGCAGGATCTCGGCATCACTAAAGGCCACCATTGTCATATTCAGGCGTTCCATGGTTTCCATAACAGCAGCCTGCATTTCTGTATCGCTTTTGGCAGGTTTCAGCGGGTTAGCGCAATCAGCTGATGTACTGAATCCCATTTTTTCGTTCGGATCGCCCCCAGGCATGTTACTTAAAAACCAGGGACACATTTCCGAAGTAAAATTCGGATTGATCTTCATGGTGTGCACATGCACATCGATGATGGGCAGGTGTTTACTTTTTACAGGAGCCTGTCCAACGGCATTTATTGCAGCAGCCATCAGCAAAACAGACAAACCTCTTTTTATTTTCATCATCATTAGTTAATTAGTTTTTATATAACCGGAGGTTGTTTTCAGGATTATAAAAAAGCCTGCTAACAACCTCCGAAGATTTAATTATTGAATTACCATCCAGGATTTTGAACCAGGTTCTGGTTTACACCCATTTCGTGTTCAGGGAATGGAAGCAACTCATTTTTACCGGTTTTAAATCCATAGGTATCATTAGAATACGGATAAGTAACAGTTGTTCCATTAAATACCGGAACCTGTTTTCCACGGTTTGCCAAAGTGGTTGAAGCATCGCCCCAGCGAATTAAATCCTGGTAGCGAACCATTTCAACACAAAGTTCCAAGCGTTTTTCCTTTTTAATATCGCTGAGAGTTACAGCAGTTAATGCAGGTAATTTGGCGCGGGTCCTGATTTGATTGACGTACTTCAACGCGTTAGCCTGATCACCCGACTGAAGACAAGCTTCAGCAGCAAGTAATAAAACCTCTGCGTAACGCATCATGCGGTAATTGTTATCGGTAGCATAACCCCATGAGTTGGTAATCACTTCCGAGCCGATTAATCTGAACTTCCAGTTAAAATATCCTTCGTGTCCGTATAAACTGGTTCCGGCGTTGATTGTAATTGGGGCTAAAGGTGCACCAATTGCCTTTACCTGGTCGTAAGTTTTTAACGTGTTATTTAAACGATAACCATCTTTACCTTCCATTTCAACAAAGGCATCGTAAAGCGATTTGGTTGGATTGGCAAAGCCCCATCCTGTTGGGTACATGTCGTGTGCTTTCATATAATAGCCCACCAATGATATTTTATCGCTTCTCCAACCGTACATTGTTGCCAGAATGGTAGTTCCCTGGTTGAATGCATTTTCACCGTCATTAATTGAGTTTACTTCAAAAAGGTTTTCAGTGCCAAAATCCTCAACTTTTCGCAACACATTGCTGTAATCAGCAATCAATTCATATTTACCCGAATTGATAACAGCTTTCAATGTGGTAGCTGCTTCGGCATTTTTACCTTCAAAAAGCTGAGATTTACCCAACAAAGCCATAGCATATTGTTTGGACAAACGTGCGCCAATTGATTTATCGGAAACACCCGATTTTTCGGGAAGTGCCCCTGATGAAATTGCTTCATTCAAATCTTTCTCAATCAATGCCCAAAGCTCGGTTATTACACCGTTTGGTTGTTGGTATTCGCTTGGAGACAATGGTTTGGTTACCAAAGGAACGGGGCCCCACAAAGTTACCAGGTTGAAATAGGCCCAGGCACGTGCTACTTTAGCTTCGGCAATGGCTTTTTTCTTGGCAGCCGACTCTTCAGTAAAATTATTAATTACCAGGTTGGCCCTGTAAATAAGCGTATACAAACCGCTGAAATAACCACTGGCGGTGCTGTTTGAAGGACTAAACTTATATTCGTTCAATTGTTCCAGAATGGCATTGTCTCCGCGAGAACCACCACCTGAATTAACGTCATCGGAGAGACAGTTTTTCAGGAAAAAGTCGTTGTATGCCTGCGATCTCCATTGGAAATATACGGCAGCTACAGCCTGCTCGGCATCAGTATCGGTTTTATAGAAGCTTTCAACAGATGTAGCACCCTGCTGATCAACCACCAGTTGGTCTTCACACGAAGAAAAAGTGAGACCGGCAATACAAATTAACAGATATATGAATTTTATTTTCATTGTTTCAGGTTTTAAAATGTTACGTTGATACCAAACAATACTTTCATTGAGTTAGGATATGCCCCTTTGTCAACACCTAAAAGTGTTGTTGAACCAGCCGAAGCCTCTGGGTCGAAGCCCGGATATGAAGTGAATACAAATGCATCTTCGAGTGAAGAAAAAACCCTCAAACTGCTCATATAAGCTTTCTTACAAAGCGATTTTGGAAGCGAGTAACCCAACTGAATTTGCTTTACTTTAAAGAATGAACCATCCATAACGGCATCGCTACTAATCCAGTATTTATCTTCGCCATTGGCGTTTGGACGTGGTTTTGATGCAGTTTTATTGGTTGCTGTCCAACGGTCGTTATAGAAAATTTCGAGTTTATTTCCACGAGGGCGGTCGATACGGGTTAAGCAGTTAAATACATCGTTACCCTGCGAACCTGTTCCGAATACTGTGAAATCAAAGTTTTTATACGAAGCATTCAGCGTCAAACCGTAAGTAAAATCAGGAATACCACTACCCAACATTACTTTATCGTCGTCGGTAATCGATCCGTCTTTGTTGGTGTCAACAAATACAGGGTCGCCCGTTGCGTCGTCGATGTCGGCAAGTTCGTAACCGCGCATATACCAAACCGGATAACCTTGTTCGAATACGGTTATTCCGGCCTGAGTATGGTATGAAGCTCCGTTAATCCTTGAAATACTAGGATCGAGATAAGTTACCATGTTTTTCAGTGTAGCAACGTTAGCATGAATATTGTATGAGAAATCGCGGATTTTTTCGCCCCAGTTGAATTCAAATTCCATCCCTTTATTGGTTACGTTACCGGCATTAACAGCAGTTGACGAAACCCCGGTTTCATATGGAGGAGTAATATTAACCAGCAAATCTTTGGTCTTCTTCTCGAAGTAGTCAAAGCCAAAAGTTAAACGACTTTTGAAAGCGCGAAGGTCGAAGCCGAAGTCTAATTGTTCCGAAGTTTCCCATTTCAATTGAGGGTTGCTCAAAGTTGATGGAGCAGATGCAATTTGGTAGTTGATTGCATCGGTATATGGATAGGAACCAATAGTTCCGATTGAAGCACGGTAAGCAAAGCCACCCAACGGACCAGTACTACCGTTTTGTCCCCAGCTGGCACGTAATTTCAACGAATTGATTGGTGTTGATTTGGGGAAGAAATCTTCGTTGGAAATAGTATAGCCTGCAGAAAGAGCCGGGAATGTTCCCCAACGGTTTCCTTCAGGAAGAATTGACAAGTCGCTGGCATCACGACGTAACGAACCCTGAAGTACGTATTTGTCGCCATAATTATAAATGAAACGACCGAAATAAGAGAACTGACGTCCTACGTTTGAGTAGCCTCCGGAAACGGTTTTAGTGGCTGTTGCTGTAAGGTAGTTCAAATCGCGATAAAGCGGATCGTCTTTCAAAATGGCATTACCACTTCCCGACACGGTTGTTGAATAAGGTTCGGAATATGAAATACCCAACATAGTTGTCAAATTGTGACGATTGTGGGTGTAGTTATAATTAGCAAAGTTTTCCCATTGGTAATACAAGCTGTTGCTGTTGGTACGGCTTACGCTGATCTGGTCGTTTTTAGTCACATCGTTGGCATAATACACGTAATTAAACCCGTAAACACTGGTGAAAGCACCACGATATCCAAGTTTTGAAGTGATCGTCAGGTTTTTGACTGGTTTAATTTCGGCATAGATTGTTCCCATTACACTGGCACCTTCGTTTTTCGAATCGGTACGGTCGCGCATCAATAGCGGATGAACGTTTTCAGATTTATAGATTTGAGATAACCCATAATATCGGCCGTCTTCGTCTTTCAACAAAGTTTTGCCTGATTTAATCAAATCGGTCATGTATTGCGGAAGATTATCCGAATTGAAATAAGGTTGAGTAAGCGGGTCCATGGTTAAAACTGAAGCCAAAAGCGAACCATATTCCGAGTTTTCAGATACTGATTTGCTTTTCCAGCGCTCAACAATATTGTTCGTTCCAACCTTCAACCAGCTGTTGATGTTGTAATCAGCATTAGCCATAGCTGTTACGCGATTATACACATCGTCATTGCCTTTTACAATACCATTTTGGTCGAGATACGAAAGTGACAAGTTATACGATCCACGTTCGTTACCACCCATGAAACTGATGTTATGCTTTTGCATAATTGAGTTTTCGAATGCCACATTAGCCCAATCGGTATTCGTTTTACCATCCCACACTGCATTAATTTCAGCAGGAGTGATAAAGTTTGCTTCAGTCATATAGTTCACATACTGTTCTGCATTCATTACCTGCGGAATGCGGGTAAGTTTATTGGTAACATACTGAAAATCGTAACTGATTTTGCCTTCGCCTTTTTTACCTTTTTTAGTGGTAATCAACACAACACCGTTACCGGCCTGGGCACCATAAATAGCAGCAGAAGCAGCGTCTTTCAATACTTCCATTGATTCGATGTTGTTTGGGTCGATTGAACTGATGTTTGAAGTTCTCAAACCATCGACAACATATAATGGGTCGGATGATGAGTTTGAACTGAACCCACGGACACGGATGGTTGGATTGGCACCTGGCGCTCCTGAAGTTTGAATAACCTGAACACCGGCGGTCTTACCTTGCAAGGCCTGTTCAGCGCGAACAATGGTACGGTTTTCCATATCGGCTGATTTTACCTGCGAAATGGCACCAGCCAGGTCACTTTTCTTTACAGTACCGTAGCCAATGGCTACTACTTCTTCAATACCAATGGTTTCATCAACAAGAGTAACATTAATGGTTTTCTGGTTTCCGACTGCTATTTCCTGAGATTTCATTCCGACGAAAGAAAATTGCAGAGTCGAATTATCAGGAATCTTAACTACAGTGTAATTTCCATCAATATCGGTAATTGTACCATTTGTCGTTCCTTTCACAATTACGGTAACTCCGGGTAACGGACTTCCTGTTGAATCGACCACTTTACCGGTAACCGATTTTTGCTGCTGCATAACTGGTTCGGCCCCGGCTTCTGTCTTTTTCTTTAAAGCAATGTACCGGTCAATTATTTTGTATTCAAGATTGGTTCCGCTAAGCAACTCTTCCAGAACATCCTGAATTTCTTTCTTATTTACAGTTATTGTTACATCTTTTAGCGCTTTAATCTCGTCGTTGTTATAATAGAAATAGTACTCCGACTGGCTTTCGATTTGCTTCAGAACATCGACAAACGTCCCTTTCTTTATATTAATGCTCAACTTTGTCGTTTGTGAATAGCTCGAAGCATTCACGCTAATGATAAACGCAAGAATTAAAAAGCTTGTTAGTTTCATAATTCGTAAAAGTTTTGTTAACAGCCAGACATGACTGTCACATTCTCGATGTTTTTTCATAAGTTTGTGTAGTTTAAAATGAAACAATTATTGTTTTATTTTCCGGCGGTGAAATGGGTCCAAGCATCTCACCGCTTTCTTTTTATCTCATATCAGCAGCGTATTTATTTCAACATTATTGTTATTACATTCTTCTCGTTAGGTCGTACTTCGTATTTGAATTTGATGGGTGCCAGTTGCTCCATAGCCATTATAGTCTGATCGATTGGCTTATTCCGAAGTATCGTTCCGGAGAAATTATAATCTTTAAGCGACTCCTCGCTAAACCTGATTTCAACATTGTACCAACGTTCCATCTTCTTGGCAATATCGCTCAGCTTTTCTGAGTTGAATATGATTTTACCATTTTTCCAGCTGGTATAAAAGTATGGATCAGCATTTTGTACTTGAATCGTTGGATCGCCTTCGGTTTTAATAGCCATTTGTCCAGGCGAAATTTCACCAATTTTATTGCCGTCGGGATTATTAATCTGCACACTTCCCTCTACCAGAAAAATAGATTGCTTTTCTTCTGTAGGATAAGCCATTACATTGAATGAAGTTCCGAGGACCTCAACTTCAAGCTTACCGGTTTTCACTTTAAAAGGCAGTTTTTTATTTGGTTTTACCTTGAAAAAAGCCTCTCCTTCAATAAATACATCGCGTTCGTTCTGATTGAACTTGTTGGGGTATTTCAGTTTGGTTCCCGAATTCAGCCAAACTTCAGTTCCGTCGAAAAGGTATAAATGGCCGGTCTGACCGTACATCACCTCCATCTCGGCATATTGAACATCACAATTGGTACTGGTTAAAAATGAGTGGGCATATATTCCTGAAATAAATGCAACCAAAAGGATAGCGGCATATTTAAGCAGTTGAACTGAAATCCGGCGAACACGACCTTTATTCATCGATTCACCTATGACTGCCCAGGAAGCAGATTGATCTGCTTCGCTCAAATACTTAACTTCTTTAAGCCCGTCATAAATTTTATTTCCTTTCTCAAACAACTGCTGTTTACGGGCATCTTCCAGCTCGTTTTCAAGCAAGGCATTTTCGTCGGGCGAAAGTTCGTTGTGCAACTTCCCTGCAACCAAATTCCAAAACTGTGAATCACTTTCTTTCATTGTGAACCTGTATATATCTCAAACGACGCAAAAACGACACAAAGAGGGTGACAGCGTTCTCAATTTTTTTCAATTAACTTGCTTTTTTTTGCAGAAGTGAATTGTGGAGCACAAAAAGGAAGGTAACTAACTGAAAAACTGCTGATAAAACACGAACCTATCAGGCACTATGCCTTTTAACGAAGAAATGGAACAGAAGGAAATTATTCGGATCGAGCTCTTCTTTGAGAAACTGGTATGCCCGTCCCATCTGGGTTTTCACCGTATTTACTGAGATATTAAGTTGTGCGGCAATCTCTTTATACGTAAACGACTCGAATGCGGCAAGTTCAAGGATTCGGCGCCTCTGTTCGGGCATTCGTTGAATGGTGCGGTAAAGACTGACGTAAAACTCATTATTTGCGATCTCCGATTCGTCAGGAATATCAGGAAGTATATCAAATCCAACAACCAAATCACGTTTCGATTTTCGTGCGTGACTTACAATCTGGTTCCGAAGCATTAAATACATGTACGATTTAACCGACTTCTCAATTATAATATACTGGCGATGTTCCCAAAGCTTAATGAAGCAATCAGACACAAGTTCTTCAGCCAACGAACGATTGCGGGTATATCTACTGGCCCACAACCACATAGGGTAATAATATTTTTCGTGCAAAACTCTTAATGCCTCAACATCCCCATCCACTATTTTGCGCCAAATATTCTGATCATCCATGCGTATTGTAAAATATTTATATCAATCCGGCCCTAACTAAAAATTACACAGTAATCGAAACTGCTTTTTTCATCCAATCGCCTTTCGGAAAGCCAAACCTGATCCTACTTGTAACATAAGCAGGAAATAATATACAATGAAAACTAAAGGAGGATAAACCGCGAAAAAACGGTCCATTCCTCCTTTAAAGAAAAATTAAATGTTAACACGAATTAGTCAAACCCATCTCACGATAGGATATTCTGTCAAAGCTTATTTAACAAACGAAGCATTGTTCAGGTAATCGAAACATCCTTTAACGCCTTCGAACTGGGTCATGTTTGTTTTTACTTTTTCAAGCTCAACATAAAACTCATTAATGCCAATTTCATAAGCTTTTTTGAAGATGTTTTCGAAATTCATCATTCCTGACTGTCCTAAAACCGAACGGTCCTTAATGTGTAAAACCTGAATGCGGCTTGGATATTTATCTAAATATTCCAACGGATCGTTTGCTCCCATTACAGTCCAGTAAACATCCATTTCGAAGAATACCAGATTTGGATCGGTATTGGCAAGCATCAGGTCGTAAATCACATCGCCAAACGGCATAAATGAAGCATACGGTCCCGATGGTGGAGTCTCACCTGGTTTCGGAATCCTTTTGAATTCCATATTGTGATTGTGGTAGCCCCATTTTAATCCGGCAGCTTTGGCAATTTCGCCAGCGCTGTTGAATACTTCGCCCACCAATTTGGCATCGTCCTGAGTTTCAATCGAAGGCATACCTGGCTGAATCAATCTGCCAACACCCAGTTTCACATGATCTTCAACGGTTTGTTTCCACCAGTCGGCAATTTTACCAGTATTGTCTTTGGTGTACTTTCTTTCCGGAGGATTTACGTGAGCACTTGTAATTTTAAGACCGGCCTCTTCAACAATTTTGCGGTATGGTTCCATATCGTACTGACCCATTTTGCGGTTGTTGTAGCCTGCCAATTCCAGAGTAGTATATCCGATATCGGCAATTTTTTTCATGCCTGCCGGTACATTCTCAGTAAGCTCTTTTCCGAGCGAATATATTTGCAACCCGATTGATTTCTTTTTTGCAGCAGCAGTTGAACTTTTTACTGAAGCAACAACCGGAGCCACACCTCCTGCCATTAAACCACCAACAGTGAGTAATGATAACTTTTTCAGAAAATCACGTTTTGTTTCCATCATTTTTGATATTAATTATATTGGTTTTAAGGTTTTTTTTAGGTCGGATTATTTATACAAACAATACGGATTTCTGTATTCGTAATGATACAATCTGTGAGCAGCAGCTTCCTTATCGGCACCGAAACTCAAAGTTGCAGGATTCCATTTTACCGGACGGCCCAACTCAGTGGCCATATTTCCAAGGACACAGGTAATATTGGTGCTGCAACCAACTTCAACCGGAGCTATTGGATCCATCCTTGAACGAACACAATCAACAAAGTTTTGCATATGTGGCGAGCTGATTTCGAAGCTTCCACCTCCTTTAGCTGCGCTCTTCTGCATTTCTTCAAACATTTTTTTACGTTCTTCAGGAGTCAGATTTTTCGGACGGCGACCAGCCAGTTCGGCAGGAACCAACGATGCATCTGAACAAGCCAGATAACCACGGGCAACTTCAATCCAACCTTTGGTTCCAATAAATTTAATACCCTGAGCATTTGGCATATCTTCCAAATAAGGTTGTTCTGTTAATTCAATACCATTCAGGTATTTGTAAGTCAGGTATTTTTGTCCGTTATATCCTTTCGGAGTAATTAAAGCAGGGCCTGAACCATCCATACCAATGGCAGCCTGAGCAATATCGAACATATGAGCTCCCCAGTCGGCAGTAAATCCATTACCGGTTTCGCGGTACCAGCGCCATGCGCCCCAAAGTTTTTCACGTTCTTCGGGTTCCAGTGAAATTGGCGGGCAAAGATCAGGATGATAATGAACCTTTGGATCATTCAGTGGTCCCATCCACAGGTTGAAATTCAGGTTGCCAGGAATAGGCATTT
>JAJZSZ010000090.1 GCA_021849365.1 Bacteroidota bacterium
TCTTACCTTGCGGCAGCAGGCGTTGGTACCATTGGCATCATCGACGGTGACGTGGTCGATTTGTCGAACCTGCAGCGTCAGGTCATTCATTTTACTCCTGATGTGAATAAAGCCAAAGTACTTTCGGCAAAAGAGAAAATCAATCAGCTTAACCCTGATGTAAAGGTTATTACCTATTACGATCTCTTGACAGCAAGCAATGCTTTGGACATCATCAAAGATTACGATTTTGTCGTGGACGGAACCGATAATTTTCCTGTAAAATTCCTGATCAACGATGCTTGCGTTCAGGCTGGAAAACCATTTTCGCACGGTGGAATATTACGTTTTGAGGGGCAAACCATTACCGTTTTACCTGGAACAGCTTGTTACCGCTGTGTGTTCCATGCGCCACCGCCACCCAATGCAGTACCCACCTGTTCGCAGGCTGGCGTTTTGGGGGCCATTGCTGGTATGCTGGGAACTATTCAGGCAACAGAAGTGCTGAAATACTTAACCGGAGTCGGCAATTTGCTTACCAACCGTTTGCTGACTTTCAACGCCAAAACGATGGAATTTCGCACCATTAAAGTGAAGCACAATCATCGCTGCGCGGTTTGTGGCGATCATCCAACGATTACCGAATTGGTTGATTACGAACAGGCAACCTGTGAAATTAAAAGCAAAAATTAATTCATGGAAATCCAGGAA
This sequence comes from Bacteroidota bacterium, assembly GCA_021849365.1. Classification (GTDB taxonomy): domain Bacteria; phylum Bacteroidota; class Bacteroidia; order Bacteroidales; family Prolixibacteraceae; genus Aquipluma. Next base: position 691 of record JAJZSZ010000090.1, read on the forward strand.
CTGACACTAGAAAATCAGACGAAAGCACAAAAGAAGCTTTCTCTCATTGGTTTCAGCGGCGACTTCGACAAGCTGGTTGCTACTTTTACTTTGGCCACGGGAGCTGCCGCTGTCGGTTATGAAGTAAATATCTTCTTCACTTTTTGGGGACTCGATGCCATTAAAAAGAAACAAGGCCGTGCTTTTGTCGGGAAGGGTTTTCTGGGTAAGTTGTTTGGCTTTTTCATGGGCGGTTTACGCAGTGCGCCCGTCAGTCGGCTGAATTTTCTGGGGCTTAGTCCGAAGATATTCCGCTACCTGATGCGCAAGAAAAATGTTGCTACGCTTGAGGAACTGGTCGAGGCAGCAAAGGCGTTGGGAATAAACATGTATGCCTGCGAAATGGCCATGCACATTCTGGGGCTTGAAAAAAGCGACTTCATCCATGAAGTAAAAGGAGTGCTGGGCGTTGCTACTTTTCTCGAAATATCAGAAGGTGGAAGAACGATCTTTATATAATTTCTGAAGTCTAATTGTATCTTTTCCCACTCATCATTTATAATTTATAACTTATCATTCAAATATGGCTACTTTCAAATTAGACATTACGCGTGAGCATTGCCCGATGACTTTTGTTAAAACTAAAATCCAATTGTCGAAACTGAATACAGGCGATGTATTGGAAGTTTTGCTTACCGAAGGCGAACCGCTCGAAAATGTACCGAAAAGTTCAAGAGAACAAGGATTTAATGTATTGGAGGTATCGCATGTTGAAGGTGTGGTTCATAAAGTTCTTATTCAGAAATAACATTTCAGGCTATGCTCCAAATACCGCAACAAATTATTAATGATCTGTTTAATCATGCCAAAACTGGCTTGCCTGAAGAAGTTTGTGGCTACCTGGCTGGCGTTGGACGAGAAGTTACGCGGCAGTTTCGTTTAACCAATATTGACCACAGCAACGAACATTTTTCGTTTGATCCGCAAGAGCAATTTCAAGCGGTACGCGAGGCCCGCAAGGCTGGACTGCAAATTCTGGCCAATTACCACAGTCATCCCGAAACCCCGGCCAGGCCATCGCAGGAAGATATCCGGTTGGCATTCGATCCGAATATCAGCTATGTAATTGTTTCACTGGCTGCTGAAATCCCGGATGTAAAATCATTCAGAATAAAGGGTGGCGAAGTAGAAAAGGAAGAAATTCAAGTCATCTAAATTGATTGATCATTCAAAAGATATACAGAACCATATAATCATGAAAACGCCAGTTTTTTATATTGGTCGGGAATTGTCTGGAAAAACCAGGCAATGGCTTCACAAACAACAAATTCAATACAGTGAACATCCTTTTCAGAAGATTGATCTGTTTGTGAGCAGGGCCTTCGATGCCTATCTGTTTTTTAGTCCATCTGAAATTGATGTTTTTAAGGCTTCTGGAAATTTTCCATATCCTAACTCTTTGGTCTTTGCTAAAGAAAACTCAACAGCCCGTCAAGCGTGGAAACATTTTACCAACACCGTACATACCTCGCCGGATTCGGAAGAATTTCCGTTTGTTCAATATTCAGTTTTTCGCTGGATGAAAGAGAAAAATTTGGTAATTGATTTTTCGTAACATGAATCAGGAACAACCTCAAGCCGACATTTTTTTACCGATATCAATTAAACTCACCAATAAAAAGATTTTGGTGATTGGTGGTGGTCGGATTGCTAATCACAAAATCAGTTTTCTGGAACAATTCACACAAAATATTTCAGTAGTTGCCCTCGATGTTTGTGATGAACTAATTTCAAAAGGCTATTCTTTCAACAAAAAACCTTACCAAAAATCCGATCTTGAAGGAGCTTTTCTGGTATATGCCTGTACGAACATCCGTAAATTGAACCAGCAAATAAAACTCGATGCTGAAAGCCTTGGGATTCTTACCAATGTTGTAGATGATCCCAGTTTGTGCGATTTTGTTTCTCCAGCCATTTATAAGCGAAATCATATCACTATTGCAGTAGGCTCTAATGGACAGGAGGTGCGCCGTGCAATTGCAATTCGGAACAAGATCAGAGAATCTCTGGAAAAAGACAGCGATGTATTCTATAACCCAATCAACTAAGTTTTATGTCATCCTTAATTTCAATTGTTGGAGCTGGTCCTGGTGATTCTGAATTACTGACAGTCAAGGCATTGAAGCGAATTCAGGAGGCTGACATCATACTGCATGATGCGCTGGTAAGCAATGAAATTTTAAATCTGGCCAGACCTGATGTGCAGCGAATTTATGTTGGTAAAATTTATCAGGATGGGCAAAATCAAACCGGAAGACAGGAATGGATCAACCAATTGCTGATTGATTTGTCCGAAAAAGGGCAAAAAATTGTTCGGCTTAAATCGGGCGATCCGATGATTTTTGGCCGCGGCGCCGAAGAAATCAGATTTTGTATCGAGAAAAAGTTGAGCTATGAAGTTATTCCTGGAGTTACGTCTGCACTTGCGGCGGCTTCGTTGTATGGCATACCACTTACAGAACGTGGCAAAAATAGCATGGTACTATTTGGAACCGGTCATTACGCCGAAGGCGAGTTTCTGGATCTCGACACCTTTATTTCTGTTTTGAAATCCGGTTCCCCAATCATTATTTTTATGGGATTGAACAAACTGATCCAATTAGCCACCAAATTAATCGAACAATCCGTTTCAGGAGATACCAGCGTTCTGATTTTAAGCAAAGTTTCACAATCTAATGCAACCGCCGTTGAAGGCACTCTAGAGACTATTGCACGGGTGATTGAAAGCAAAAAGCCAGCAATGCCATCATTGATAATTATTGGCAAGAATGTAGTGAAATTGAATAAGCTGAACGGTCGTGGATAAGTATTTAGCAGCTAGCTTTCTCAAGCTATTCACATTTTTGGAGAACCTCATTTTGATTTGACCATCGTGTTTAAACTATTTTCGCTTCATTCTAGTTTTGAGAATCTGCAATTTGTATGTTTATGGCATTATTAATTAGGTATAAAATCTTTTGAAATGAAAAAATCGCTCGTAATGATGATCATGTTGTTTCTTGCTTCGTTAACTATTCAGGCGCAAGATAAACCGGCCGCTCCACAGGATTCAATTATTTTTAAAAGCATCGTCCACGATTATGGAACCATTGTTCAGGGTAGCGACGGCAGTTGTGAATTTAGTTTCACGAATAAAGGCAAAACTCCGCTTATCTTGAACGATGTAAAAGCCTCATGCGGTTGTACTGTTCCTGAATGGACCAGAACGCCGATTGCCCCAGGTGAAAAGGGGACCATCAAAGTAACTTATAATACAAATAATGTAGGTGCATTTAGTAAGTCGATTACTGTTAATTCAAATGCAATTAATTCTCCGTTAATACTAAGCATCAAGGGCAATGTAACCCCCAAACAATAATTTATTTCATTGATGTAACTATAAAGCAAAGGATTAGGCTTTATAATTCAGGATGTTGTGCAAGAAAATTATAAAGGCAGAGATACGCACTCTGCCTTTAAATTATACTATTTTTACTTTAAATTATATCCATATACCAATTTCTCAAATTAGAAGCCTAATTATATCTCATAACAATACCATTAGGCATTTTGCCAACCATAATTTTCATCATTTCTTTTAAAGTAGCAACATCAACGACCGATACGGTGCCATCGTTCTGATTGGTAACGTAACAGGTTGTGCCTGTTTGGTTAAACGCGATGGCAGAAGCTCCGCTTCCTACCGTTACGGTTCCGCCCATCATGTATCCGGTGGCTGTTTTTGTCCACATCTGAACTTTCCCTCCATTCGGATCAGAAACCCACATTTGGTTCATCATCGTATTGCGGGTGGCCATACCGGGAACAAAACCAAGTTGCAAGGTATTGGTCATCATGTTTGTCTCCACATCCAACATGCTGATGCTTTGTCCTTTTTCGTTGTTCACGTACATCATTCCACCCATGCCCGGCCATGCACCAACCGGGTAATTGCCCACCGCGGCAGTTTCGAGTACCTTTTTGGTGGCGGCATCGATAACACTTACCGAATTCGACATTCCATTGGCTACAAAAACCTTTTTCCCATCGTCGGAAAACGAAACTTCAGTTGGGAATTGACCCACCGTTATAGTATTTAAAACCGCGTATGTACTGGCATCGAATACCAAAACCTTACCGGCGGTCATCATCAGAGCGGTCCACAATTCTTTGCCATCGGGCGAAAAAGCCACATTAAAAGCGATCCCGTCAAGGGTAATTTCCTTTAGTATTTCTCCTGAAACCGCGTCCAGAATGACTATTTTGCCCTGAGTCGGGATATTGGCTGAGGTTCCGCCCATCATATATCCTGAAGTAAATGAAGAAACCATCATTCCGGCGCCGCCATTGAAATTGCTTCCCGGAAAGGAAACCGCAATTTTACTTTTATCGGGCGACAGCGAAATGTGGTGCGGCCACATGTTCATCATGCTGCCAGATCCCATCATGCCCATTCCTGAAGTCGCCTGAAATTGTGGAAGATCGATGGTTTTGTCCACTTTATTGGTTGAGAGGTTGATCACCGAAATTGAATTACTTTCGCCATTCACCACATAGGCGGCGTCAAAATTTACGGGATCACTTCCTGAATTTGATGTCTCGTCTTTCTGGCAGGCTGTAAACATGATAGCACTTCCCATCAGGATTGCTACCGACAATCTTAATTTTTTCATGTCTTATTTCTTTATATTTTAAAAAATTGTGAAAGAATCAGTGAATAGCCACGACCAAATTCAAAACCCTATATGAAGTTGGCTTATTCGTGGCTATTGCACTGAAAAATGGAATTGAAAGTTTATTTCTTACGCTCGTACTGACAACATCCCGGAAGTTTTGTATACGCTTTGTCGTCGGCTTTAAATTTCTCGGTATCGTGACCAACAGCAGCAATTTTCTTTTGGATGTCGTCGCTTTTAACTTTTGATGGATCGTAGACCAGGGTGAGTAGTTTTGAGTCTTTGTCCCAGCTTGCTTTGCTTACTCCATCTATTTTAGCGGCTTTTTCGATGCGCTTCTGGCAGCCTTCGCAGTTGCCCCAAACTTTGATGGTTTCGGTTTTTGTGGAGGCCATGTCCATTTTGGAGTCGGCACTGGTTTTAGACATGTCCATTTTTGAATGATCGTGCATTTGGGCAAAGGAATTCGTTCTCAAAGTTGTTACCAGTAAGGCAACTATAATAAATTTTACAGTTTTCATGATATTTTGAATTTGATATTTTAATAAAAGGAAAGATCAACCACAAAGGCTCTAAGGAATCACAAAGAACACTAAGTGAGTAAATTAAACTCGTTGAGTACTTCGTGTTTAAAATGAAACATCAAATACGGAAAACGCATATCTTGGGCAAGCTCACAGCATGGGCAAATAAGAAACCCGGTGGACTTATATCAGAATAAAGATTACTGAACGAAATTATTGTATGGAGTGTACTATTTTCAGGAATGGGATATGTATGCAAAACAGTTTGAGAAAATGCTTTGAATTCGGTGAATGAAGGTGAGTAGTTGTGATCGACCGCAAAAATAGAACCTTGATTTTGGCAGCATTCTGTTTCAATATTAACTCCTGGTAAAAGGTAGTCTTTATCTGTTTCCATTCCACAAGAGGCTAACTCACCCGAAAATGATAATTTGATTTCAGCAATTTTACCGCCACAGTAATGTGTGGCAATAGTGAGATGCATTCCTGCAAGCAGGATGAGAAAAGTTAATGATATGGATAACAGTTTTTTCATTTATAGACTCTAACGCAGATAAGTAACAAATATTATACAAATATATAGTTATTTATATAGATTTGGTATCTCTGCCTATTTCATTAATGAAAATTAACCGCTTGAACAGGCGGGCAAGGAACACTGCCATAAGAACAGAAGACACAACAATCGCCTTCGAGAGGTTTCAAAATACTTTTACAGTTCTCACATTCGTAAAAGAACTGGCACGAATCTTCAGGCATCTTTTCTTCTTTTGAAAAGCCGCAAGCAGGACAAGTAATTGTTGATCTTAAATTAAATTCTGGTTGCATATTTATAAATTTTGTAACCCCAAAAAGGATTCTGCGACTTAGCGCCGAATTATCTTTTTTATCAATAACCGGTCTCCATATTTGAAACTGATTGCGTAGATTCCTGTTTTTAGATTGCCTGTATATAAGGTAGCTGGGAACGCAGAAATTTTTTCCTGAAGATAGAGTTGCCCCAAGCTGTTAGTTATTTCTATTGTTACCAGATTTGGATTAACTCCTGAAGCCTCAACCGTTAACTGGTCAGTAAAAGGATTCGGGTAAATTCGAATTGCGAAATCATCCGCAAGCGTATTCAATCCCGTTGGAACACCTGTTACAAGGAATTGTCCCATCATACCGTCGTCTTCGTGCGATAACATGTGACAATGAAACATGTACGGTATTTCAGGATCTGAAAAATCATCAAATTTCATAATCAGCCTGACTGACTGCATGGCAGGCACTAAAACCACATCCTTGCGACCTTGCCTTGAATGATCCGGTTGACGACCTCCAATGTCGGTGATGAAAAAATGAAGCCCATGAATATGAAAAGGGTGGGCGATTGCTGTCATATTGGATATCTGCCAGATTTCGGTAGCTCCAAGTTTGGTAGAAAAGTCGATACGTTCCATAGAAAATGATTGTCCGTTAATCAGGAACGGGCCATTTAGATTGCCCATTTCCATACCGCTTGCAGATAGAGTAATGTTTCGAGTTATAGATGATTCGGCTGGATCGGGCTTTTGTATAAGAACCAATTTTGAAGGTATTGTTGTAACCGCTTGAGCAGTTTGATCTGTAACCGATAAGCGGAGCAATTTAAAATTTTTACCATTCAGCAAATTAGCAGAATACCCGTCAATACTTCCCATTCCCATAACGCCTGGAACAACAGCGCCATAAATGCCATTGGGTAACTCCGAACCAAAAGAAAGCATATCCAGGTTCTGATCTTTCAATCCCGAAAGGTTGAGCAGTAATTCGGCCCTTTCACCGGGAGATAACATTAATCGGGTCAAAGCAACCGGAGAATCCAGTAGCCCGCCATCAGAAGCAATTTGATATAACTGATTATTTCCCTGAAAACCGATATTATAAACCCGATTTGTTGAGCCGTTCAATACCCGTAACCGGATAACTTGAGCTGGTACTTTTAAAATAGGATCGATAGTGCCGTTTATAAGTAAGGTATGATCATCCGCCGTATTAACCACAAACTGATTGTTTGAATCAAATGCCCTGGATTGGACAACAATCGGAAAGTCATCAACTCCATAATTTCGGGGCAAGTTAAGAGCCGATTCCTGATTATCCCTAACAATTATCATTCCGGCTGCTCCTTTGGTTACTTGTTCCGCCGTTTTTCCATGAAGATGGGGGTGATACCAATACGTTGAAGCCTGATCCAATACTTTTATCCGGGGCGACCAGACCGCATGTGCCTGAATTACATTATGAGGGCTTCCATCCAATCCGGCCGGAACGTGTAACCCGTGCCAGTGCATAGTTGTGGGCTCATCGAGATCGTTAATTACCGACAACTGAACTGAGTCTCCCCGGCTTAATATGACTGTCGGCCCCAAATAGTTGCCGTTTATACCTATTGTGGTTGTCTCACCTCCAGCAAGAAACTGCATTGAACCATTTTGCACATACAGGTTAATTTTACTTCCTTCAAGGATAGGAGGAATAAACAATGAATTCTGGCTATTACCTGAGAAAATGATTAGAATTAATAACAAAGTCGCAATCGAATATTTCATGGTTTATCAATTTTACCCAGAACTTATATAATCCAGAGATTTGTATTTCATTAGCAGGTAACTTAATAGATTGCAAAATGCCAGACTTGGATAAATGCTACAGAATGCCTATAACATTTTGTATTTTCCCTGTAATAACTGATGCAATATTTTCCAATTCCTGGTTTTGAATCGCCATCATGGAGGCGGCTGGATTTACTGCTGCCACTTCAACGCGGTTTTCGGAAAGTTCTTGAATAATTACGTTGCAGGGTAACATTGTACCAATTTTATCTTCAGCCTGTAATGCTTTATAAGCATAAGTCGGGTTACACGCACCAAGTATTTTGTACTGACGGAAATCAACATTTAGCTTCTCTTTAAGTTTCTCGTGGATGTTGATTTCTGAAATGACTCCAAACCCTTCGGTTTTAAGGGCTTCTACGGTTTTTTGCACAGCTTCGTCAAACGAAGTTTCTAATGTTTTACTAAAATAATAGTTCATAATTTTAGGATTTATATGGTTTTTTATTGGTAACCGTCCAGAGCCAGGAAAGCTATTGTTCCGGCTCTGGAAACGGTATCTTTATTTGTTATAAACCTTGATCTTCAAGGAAATGATTTATTTTAAACATGTTATGGCTGGCGTCAAAACTTTTCAAAGAAAGGTCAGAAGTAAATTGTGTATCAATTGCATGAATTAACTTATCATTTTCAAGAAATGCAGCTTTCAGGTTTTTCAATGACAAGTATTTTATTTCACCGTCACCTCCTCTACTGAAATAATACTGCGTTACTCTTTTTGTGCCAGACTTGGGAGAAACAGTTTCAAAAGCATCTTTCGAATAAATCCAAATAATTCCTTTCTCTTCCAATGGCATGTGTGTTTTGTTCAGAAAACGAAAAAACTTTCCATCACAAAGTTGATAGCCAAATATTTCTTCCTTTCTCAAATCATATTTCTTGCCTTCTTTGATAACTGTAAGGTAATCTTTGCAGAAAAAATCGTTTGGTCGAATTTTTCCTTTTTCAGTACCACAATCAATAGAAACTTCCAATTTGCCATTTGCATAATCTGCAAAGGATTTATAAACCCCACTTTTTTGCGCATTGACAGTTAATCCGGAGAAGATAAAAGCGAATGCTATTGCTATATTTAATTTATTTATTTTCATACTGATAATATTTTATTACGACCTAATTTTTAATTGTAAATTGTATTTTGTCAATAGTAATAAAACATTATTTCAACATCGGAATACCATCAGTTGGGAAATAGTTAAAGCAAGTTGAAAGCGAGAAAATAGATTGTAAAAATCGTTGGAACGTTCTTCCATTCCATATCGGATAAAATCAGTTCTGATACAAAGAATATAAGCACATTTTAACGTTAATTTTTCAGGAATCTGTTTTTTTACAGTATTGATAAAATTGTCGTAAACCTTAATGATGATTATCCTTTTGTGACAGCCCGGACAAGGAATATTACAACATTTTTCTGAAGTTTTTTCAATAAAGATGGATACCAGTTTGCTATAACAGAAGTTCTCCTGAATGATAAGACCAGTTGCAGTGATGGTAAAAAACAGGGCAAATGCAATATTTATTATTCTTTTGAACATCGTTCAGGTTTTACTGAAATTACTTCATTCTCGTACGTAATTTTTAATTTTTTGTCAGTTTTTAATTTTCGGGACAAATTCATTTATTATAAAATTTCCGGTTTCTGGATTGATTTCTTCCAGCATTTTGTCTGTTGTAAATTTATTACAAACTGCAATGTGGATTGCGGGGTCAGAAAGAGCATATTTGCGCACATTTGCAAGGGTTAGTGGGTAAACAGCTTTTTTGCCTGCCAAGCTAAAATAGTAGTAGGTTACAGGAACTTCTTTTGACCTTCGGTGTTGCCCCGAAGTATGAAACACGGTCTTTGTGGTTTTATAGGTGTAAATATAAAGGCTCGATGTATCAGCTATTAAACATGGATTTCGGTTGATAAAACGGTAATTCTTACTATTGGTCAGATGAACAGCAAAAATACTGTCTTTGAAAAACTTGGTTTCTGTCCCCTGTTCAATACTTATAATTTTCGGCGAAATGAAAAACTGATTGAGTTTAATTTTATCGCCCTTGTGCTTATTGTCAGTAGGCATGGTGAGCTTACCAGCCGAAAAATCGGACGCTGTGATGTAGAACCCAGCTACATCGCTTTTTTTTAACGTATTGGGTTTCTGTGCATAGACCAATGTTGACGTCCAAAGCATTGCCATGATGAGATATACTGTTGCTTTCATTATTTTAAGATTTTAGGTTCCTAAAACGAAGTCATCTATTTTTTTAATATCCTTATCGCGTTAAAAACCGCTATCAAAGCAACTCCCATATCGCCAAATACAGCCTCCCACATGGTGGCAACGCCAAATACGCCGAGAACGATAAATGCCAACTTTACACCCATTGCAAAATAAATGTTCTGCCAAACAATATTTCGTGTTCGTTTCGCAACATCAATAGACAAAGCGACTTTCGATGGAGAATCGGTCATCAGCACTACATCGGCAGTTTCTATGGCGGCATCAGAGCCAAGGGCTCCCATGGCCATTCCAACATCGGCACGGGCAATTACCGGAGCATCATTTATCCCGTCGCCCACAAAAGCTACTTTTCCACCCTTATTTTCAGCTATTAAATTTTCGATGTGTTTTACTTTATCTTCCGGCAACAGTTCATAGAAGTACTTGTCTATACCTAATTTTTTGGCAAAGGCGGACGCTGCAAATTTGTTGTCGCCGGTAAGCATAATCGTTTGAATATTCTTTGCTTTCAGTTTTTCGATTGATTCAAGGGCATCATCTTTCAGAGTGTCAGAAATATTTATATAACCCATATAAACCGTATCAATAGCCACATGCACCACTGTTCCTTCCACATTACAAGCAGGGTGGTCAATGTTTTCTTTGTGCAGTAATTTGTCATTGCCCGCAAGCACTATTTTTCCGTCAATTACGGCTTTTATGCCATGTCCAGAAATTTCTTCAACCTGCTCAATCCTTTTGCTTTCGATGTCTTTTCCAAAGGCTTCCGAAATTGATTTAGCCACCGGATGGTTTGAATTGGTTTCGGCATACGCGGCATATTCCAGTATTTCTTCTTTTGTGTAACCGTTAGAGGTAACAACCTCCGAAACCTTGAACTCTCCTTTTGTGAGCGTGCCTGTTTTATCAAACACCACAGTTTTTACCTGTGTCAACGCATCCAAAAAGTTGGAGCCTTTCACCAGAATTCCTTTTCTTGAAGCGCTGCCAATCCCTCCAAAATATCCTAAAGGAATACTGATTACCAAAGCGCAGGGGCAGGAAATAACCAATACTACCAATGCCCGGTATATCCATTCGCTGAAAGTTTGACCGCTAATCAGGAGAGGCGGTAGCACGGCCAATAGTAAAGCACAAGAAACCACCATCGGAGTATAGTACTTGGCAAACGTGGTAATGAATTTTTCGGTTTCCGCTTTTTTAGAGGATGCGTTTTCAACGAGTTCCAGAATTTTTGATACAGACGATTCACTGAATAACTTTGTGACTTTGATTGTTAGCACCGCGGTTTGATTAATCGTTCCGGATAAAACCAAATCATCCTTTTTCATCTTTCGCGGCACACTTTCGCCGGTCAGGGCAGATGTATCAACGAATGAATTTCCATCAATCACTTCACCATCGAGGGGGATTTTCTCGCCAACTTTCACCAGGATAGTGTCGCCAACTTGAATGCTCTCCGGCGAAACCTTAACTAATTCTCCACCGACTACTAAATTTGCATATTCCGGTTTTATTTCCATTAATGCTTTAATTGATTTTCGGGAACGGTTAACGGCAATATCCTGAAACAATTCGCCTACCACATAAAACAGCATTACCGCAACCGCTTCGGGCATTTGATCTATTGCAAAAGCTCCAAGAGTGGCAATAGCCATCAAAAAGTGCTCGTTAAAAACCTGACCACGGATAATGTTTTTCACTGCTGATGCAATAACATTCCAACCCACAATCAGGTAACCGGTTCCGAATACCAAATACTCGCCAATGTGAAAAGGTGTGTTGTATATTTCTTTTTCGAATATCATTCCGGCAATCAAAAGAAGAATCCCTGAAACAGCTTTTATTATCTGCCATTTATTTTCGAGAAGTTCACTTGTCGAAACTATTGTCTTCTCTTTATCAATGTCTTCCAGTTCAACCTCTGGTTCTATTTCCTTAATGCGGGCTTTTACCTTTTCAAGGTTGTCGGTATCAATGGTCATAGTCGAATTTGCAAAATTCACAGTCACAAATTTTACTTCACCCAGCTTTGTCAGGTTGTCTTCGATCTTTGCGGCACATGAAGCGCAATCCAGATTTTTCAACGTATATTTTTTCATTGCTGTGGTATTAATCGTTTTGAATACACTCTGAAATTTTCATCACAATTAGCTGTCCGTTATTTAAATAAAGGCTGTCCGTCTATTTGGACAGCCTTTATACCCAAATTAATTTAATCCGTTCTCAAGTCCGGTATTCACCTTGTAAACTTTATCTACTTCGGAAACATAGATTATGCCATCGCCCGGATTTCCTGTCCGTCCTTTGGATGATATAATCCCTACAATTCTCTCGACATCCATATCGTTGCAAACAACTTCAATTTTAGCCACTTTACTATCGGTTATAGAAAAGTGAGTTGAAAGTGATGATTCTTCGCTTTTAAAATTGCCTGTCCCTTCGGCCACCGAAACTGTTAAGTTCGGGTAGCCTGCTTGCAGTAATTGATTTAAAATATCGTTTACTTTAAATGGCTTTACAAACGCTTTTACTTCTTTCATAATCTTGACTTTAAATGTTTAACATGCCATTTCGCCTGCATTTTTCTTTGCAGAAAGCAAATTATAGGCGCCTTTTATCACGACTTTTACCGTACTGATGTCGAAACCTTCTGGAAGTATAATTTCGGTGTATCCGCCGTCAGAAATACCTTTTTTTACCTCAATAATGCGGTATTCGGTAAAAGGTTTTCCATCTTCTTCCTTGTTTTTTTCGAAGGCAAAAATGTAATCTTTGTCGTCGAAACTAACTATGGCATCCGAAGGCAGTGCCGTAACAGTGTTACTGGTTGACTCTATAATGGCGTTGACATACATTCCGGGCAATACATTCTTACAGGTTCCGGTAACACTTGCATAAACCTTATAGGTTTTATCCGAATTGACTGACTTCAGA
>JAJZSZ010000091.1 GCA_021849365.1 Bacteroidota bacterium
CGCTCCGGCAATTGCCGCAGTTCTTGCTCCGGCCAGTTTCCTGCAGTACCACCTGAGTAAAAGCGAGAAAGAAAAACGGGAAACCCGAAAAGCTATTCTCTCCGAGAAACAGTGGGAAACCATCTCGCAGCTTTATAACAAAGATCTGGTAATGAAATTAACCGGACTTAACTCAGCTCAGGCCGACTATTTTATGATGTATATAAATGGCAAAGGCCTTTTAAGCCAGATGAGGAATGAATACGATGTGCGAAACATTATAAAAGAGCAATTTAAACTTTATAAGGCTGAAGGTCACTAAACAAAACTTCAGTAAAAATTACGACCTTTGCCTTCCGGATAGAAACGCGAAATCATTATATTTCTATTCAGAAACATTCATTTCACATTAAGAATCAATACTTTGAAAGAGCATCCAAAAAAGAAAATAATTGTCCTGAAAAAAAAGGAACAACCAGCGCCGGAACCTGCCGGAGATGAGTTAATCAGGCTTAATAAATACATTGCCAATTCGGGCGTATGTTCGCGTCGCGAAGCCGATAAAATTATTGCCGACGGATTAATTACCGTTAATGGAGAAGTGGTTACCGAACTTGGGTACAAAGTTTCGCTCGGCGACGATGTTCGCTACGAAGGGAAAAGTCTCAATCCCGAGCGAAAAGTATATCTTTTGCTGAATAAACCGAGGGGTTTCGTAACCACGCTCGAAGATCCGCATGCCGAACGCACTGTTATGCAATTGGTTGAAAATGCCTGCAAGGAGCGCATTTACCCGGTTGGCCGACTCGACATGCAAACAACCGGCGTTCTCCTGTTTACCAACGACGGGGAATTGGCGAAGAAACTGACTCATCCGAGCTACGAAAAGGAAAAAATTTATCATGTTCAGCTTGATAACGATATTACACCTGAAGACCTGAGGAAAATAAAAGCAGGCTTTGAGCTCGAAGACGGGTTTATTGCAGCCGACGACATTCAGCTGATCGACCCAACTGATGCGCGCCAGGTTGGTATAGAAATTCACTCAGGCAAAAATCGAATTGTGCGCCGTATTTTCAACCACTTAGGATATAATGTGGTAAGGCTCGACCGCGTAATGTTTGCCGGATTGACTAAAAAAGATCTTCCCCGCGGTCGTTACCGGTTCCTCACCCAGCAGGAAATCAATTTTCTGAAAATGAGTTAATGTAATGATATTCACTTTTGCAGACTAATTAAACGTTGGAAAAAGAATTTCTACAAATAATCACCGAGAACCAGGGAATCATTCACAAAGTTTGTTCCATATACTGCGATTTGGAAGAAGACCGCCGTGATTTATTTCAGGAAATTCTGGTACAGTTGTGGAAATCTTATCCGTCGTTTCGTAACGAATCGAAATTTTCGACCTGGATGTACCGGGTTGCACTGAATACGGCCATTACCAGTTTCAAGAAAGATAAACGCCAGCCCGACAAATCGGGTATTTCGTATGAAAACCTGCAACTGGCCGACGAAATGTATGACACCCGGACTGAGGAACAAATCAGGCTTCTGAGTAAAGCTGTTTCGCAGTTAACCGGAATAGAAAAATCAATTATCCTGTTGTTTCTTGAAGACAAGAAATACGAGGAGATTGCTGAAATTACAGGAATAACCCAAAACTATGTGCGGGTTAAAATGAATAGAATTAAAAAGAAGTTGAAGTTGTTAATGGATACTGACGAAATAGCGTGAAAACTATTTAGCTGGAAGAAAGGGAATGACTATGGCAATTCTGTTTCGTGAAAATAGTGGACAGATAACAATATGGAAACGATGACAGAATAGCGCTCAACAGAAACTTTATAAATGAATAGATGGATTTAAAGGATTTAAAATCGGCATGGAATACTTATTCTTCTCAGGAGGTGGACAAACATCGGCTTGAAAAGGATACTATTCATGAAATGCTTAAAACCCGCACCAAATCGCTGGTCGATCGAATTGACCGAAACATCAGGATTGGAATGACTGTGTTGCTGGTGTTTATTGCCTATGTGGTTTTCGATTCATTGTTTTTGTCGGAATATTTCTCCAAAGTAATTGTTAACGAGGTTATCGAATATCCCAAATGGCTTGTTCCGCTCGACTTTTTCTCAACAGCACTCATCATAGCCACCTATTTGTTTTTTGCCATCCGATACCTGAAAATCAAAAAAAGTTTCTCAATCGATCTTCAGATAAAAGATTTATTAAAAGGCATTCTCGAAACTGTGCAGACCTACCGGCGAATGTTTTACCTGGCCGTTGTTATTTTGTTGCTGAATATGGCTGCAGGTTTTGCTGCCGGCCTTTACCAGGGCATTAAATACAAAGCCGACTCGATAAGCGGAGGGATTGAAAATCTGGCTACTTCAAAAATTCTAATGATTGCAGGAATTGGTTTATTAATCCTGATCCCGATTGTAGCGCTCACGTTCTTGTTTCTGCGCTGGGGATTCAACAAGCTATACGGAAGGTACCTTCAGTCGTTAAACGACACACTGAAAGAACTGGATGAGTCGGAGCTTACCGAGTAAAATTTGCATTGCTTTTGTTTTGTAATTATCGGCGAACAAACTACTGAACCTTTCAGATTAACAGTTTGTTACTGGTATTCAAAACTACACTGCCATGCACTCGAATACCGCATCCGTCGAAGAGTATATCAATTTGGTCCCAGCAGCTCAGCGCGAAGCCATCATCAGCCTCCGGAAAGTTATTCGTGAAAATATTCCAACCGGCTTTGCTGAAGAAATAAGCTATGGAATGATTGGATACGTAGTTCCGCACAGCCTTTACCCCAAAGGTTACCATTGTAACCCCAAATTGCCGCTTCCGTTCCTGAATATCGCCGCACAAAAGAATTTCATTGCCCTTTACCACATGGGCCTTTATAGCAATCCGGCATTATTAAACTGGTTTACTGATGAATTTCTGAATCACAGCAAAAAGAAGCCTGACATGGGGAAAAGCTGCATTCGGTTTAAGAATCAGGAAACAATTCCATACCAGCTGATTGGCGAACTGGCAAAAAGGATGAGTGTTCAGGAGTGGATTGATACCTACGAGTCCATTTTTATAAATAAACCTTAAAAACTTACTGTCTATGAAAGCACTAAAAATTATCGGATTATCGCTGGTTGGCCTTATTGTACTTTTACTTGTTGCTGCCTTGTTTGTTGACGGAAAATATGCTGTTGAACGTGAAGTAACCATCAATAAACCCAAACAGGTGGTTTTTGATTACGTGAAATACCTGAAGAATCAAAATGAATTCAGCGTTTGGGCCAAAATTGACCCTGGAATGAAAACCGAGTTTCGTGGCGAGGATGGAACTGTTGGTTTCGTTTCGGCCTGGGATAGCCAAAATCCCAAAGCAGGCAAAGGCGAACAAAAAATCATAAAAATGGCAGATGGAGAACGAATTGATTACGAGATTCACTTCATCGAGCCAATGGAATCGACTGATTATGCCTTTATGGAATTTAAGGCAGTAAATGACTCGGCAACCGCTGTAAAATGGAGATTTTTCGGAGAAATGAAATACCCGATGAACCTGATGCTGCTTACCATGGACATGGAAAAGATGCTTGCCCCCGATTTGCAAAACGGACTGAACAACCTGAAAGGAATCATGGAAAAATAGACTTAATCCAAATCGGATACAAGGCTTCCGATGATCCGGTGAGCTTTTTTATCAATTTACGAGAGAATCTCTTCCGATTTTCTGGATTTAATATGGTAAATTGCAACAACGAGCAGCTTAAACTAAGGAAACAATTGTTCGTTCCGAATTTCTGATTTGAGAGAGCTACCAAACACTCATTACAATCACAAAACAAACAACTAAGAATCAACAATATGCGACTACTGCTTCAATGGGCAACCATAATTCCGATAATTGCCTGGATCCTTTTCTTTTCAGGCTTTACCGAAACCAGTGGCTTCTTTCAGGTTGTGGCCAGCTTATTATTGATTTTAAGTGTCATGTCTGCCGTTCACCATTCCGAAATCATTGCTTACCGGGTTGGAGAACCTTACGGAACAATTATCCTTGCTGTAGCTGTTACCATTATCGAAGTTTCAATCATTATTTCGCTGATGATTTCCGGAGGTAAAGAGGCTTCGTCGCTTGCACGGGATACGGTTTTTTCGGCAACAATGCTTATTTTAAACGGGATTGTTGGTCTTTGCCTCTTCATTGGCGGGCTGAAGTTTAAAGAACAGGAATTCTCGAAAAATGCTGCGACCATTGCATTGGTTTCGCTCGTAGCTATTATTGTTCTGACCCTGGTTTTTCCATCATTTACGACGAGTCAGGAAGGGCCTTATTACTCTGCGCCTCAGCTTATTTTTGTTTCTATCAGCTGTTTGGTTATTTACTCGTTCTTTTTATTTGCCCAAACTAAAAGGCACCGCGAATATTTTGTTACGACTGACGAAAACGAAAAACATCACGCCGTTACAATCAGCAACACAGTGTTTGCAACAAGTATGGTTTTTCTTTTCATCAGTTTGGGAATTGTGGTATTGCTGGCCAAAACGCTATCGCGCCCGATTGAAGAAATTGTAATTGGTTATGGCCTTCCAAAAGCGCTGGTGGGAGTAATTATTGCCACCGTCATTTTATTACCCGAAGCTATTGCAGCCATCATAGCCGCAAAAAATAATAAACTTCAGACAAGCTTAAACCTGGCGTTAGGTTCGGCACTTGCAAGTATTGGGCTGACTATCCCAAGTGTGGCTGTAATCAGCAGCATGTACAACATGGACATTGTTTTAGGCTTAGACACCAAATCGATCATCCTGCTGGGATTATCCATATTTACAGTAATGTTGTCGCTGGCCAGCGGAAGGACAAACATTGTTTATGGGGCTGTTTTGCTGGTCAATTTGCTGGCTTTCATATTTCTGATTATTCATCCGTAAATAATCCGAAGACAACCGACCCAGGATGACTATCGCGCAAAAGCTGCACAAAACGGTGGTATGCTTACTTTCCAAACTTTGTATTTCAGATGGTTGATTCGCTTTGTTGACGTCAGGCTTCGTCATTAAAACCATTTAATTGATTATCTTTGCGCGATTTTAAAATCTTCATTCAGAAACAAATGGCACATAAATCCGGATTTGTAAACATCATCGGAAACCCCAATGTGGGAAAATCGACCATCATGAACGTGCTGGTTGGCGAGCGTTTATCAATCATTACTTCGAAAATGCAAACCACCCGTCATCGGATCAAAGGAATTGTGAACGGCGATGATTTTCAGATTGTTTACTCTGATACGCCCGGAATTTTGAAACCCAACTACAAACTTCAGGAAACGATGATGAAGTTTGTGAATACTGCGTTGATTGATGCTGACGTAATTTTGTATGTGACCGATGTGATTGAGTCACCCGGCAAGAATGAAGAATACGTTGAGCGGATCAAAAGTTCGGAAGCTGCTGTGATTGTGCTGATCAACAAGATTGATCTTTCAACCCAGGAAAAAGTACTTGAACTTTACAATTACTGGAGCGAGAAATTGCCCTTGGCCAGCGTTTACGCCATTTCAGCTACCGAAAAATTCAATACCGGTCCAATCTTCGACCGCATTCTGGAATTGTTACCTGAAGGTCCGGCCTATTTCCCAAAAGACGAACTGACCGACCGCAACGAGCGATTTTTCGTAAGCGAAATTATCCGCGAAAAGATTCTGCTGAATTACGACAAGGAAGTTCCGTATTCGGTGGAAGTAGAAGTAGAGCAATTCAAGGAAGAAGAAAATATCCTGAATCTGATGTGTGTCATTCATGTGAACCGTGACAGTCAAAAGGGAATTATTATTGGGCACCAGGGGAAGGCCCTGAAAAAAGTAGGAACCGAAGCCCGTATCGACCTTGAAGAGTTTTTCCAGAAGAAAGTTTTCCTTCAGGTATACGTGAAAGTAAACAAAGACTGGCGTGAAAAAGACCGCTCACTGAGTGGATTCGGGTACGATATGGAATAGCCTGAAACCAGCAACTGGCAAAACAGGGAGATGATCAAAGAAAATAATATTTCAGAAAAGGAAAGAAGAAGTAAATGAGCAATATTGTAGCAATAGTAGGTCGCCCGAACGTGGGGAAATCGACTCTTTTTAACCGGCTAACCGAATCGAGAAAAGCGATTGTGGATGAAATGTCCGGAGTAACCCGCGACCGCCAATACGGCAAAGCCGTATGGAATGGCATCGATTTTTCAATCATCGACACGGGTGGTTATGCCGTTAATTCGGAAGATTCATTCGAAGCTGAAATCCGCAAACAGGTGATGATCGCCATTGAGGAAGCGGATGTAATTATATTTGTTGTTGACGTTGAAAACGGCGTTACCGATATGGACGAAGAAGTAGCCGAAGTGCTTCGCCGCTCGTCAAAAAAAGTATTTTTGGTTGTTAACAAAGTAGATAATAATTCGCGCATCATCGATTCTCACGAGTTTTACTCACTCGGATTGGGCGAACTGTTCTGCATTTCGTCGATGACCGGCAGCGGAACCGGCGATTTGCTTGATGCCATTGTTGCTGAATTTCCGGAGAAAGTAGAAGAAGAGCCCGAAGAAAAAATTCCGCACTTTGCCATCATTGGTCGCCCAAATGTGGGAAAATCGTCGTTTATCAACGCACTCACCGGCGAAGAACGAAACATTGTAACCGACATTGCCGGAACCACACGCGACTCGATCCACACCCGTTATAACAAGTTTGGACACGACTTCTTTTTGGTTGACACCGCCGGATTGCGCAAGCGCACCAAAGTAAAGGAAGACGTTGAGTTTTATTCAACTATGCGTTCAATCCGCGCCATTGAAGATTCTGACGTTTGTATCCTGATGCTCGACGCCACCCGTGGAATGGAGGCGCAGGACGTTTCTATTTTTCACCTCATCGAGCGGAACAAAAAAGGAGTGGTGATTTTGGTGAACAAGTGGGATTTGGTCGAGAAAGATAATTCGAGTACCATTACCTTCACAAAAGCCATCAAGGAACGCATTGCCCCATTTGTTGATGTGCCCATTGTATTCATCTCGGCTTTAACCAAACAACGTATCCTGAAGGCACTGGAAACCGCAGTTGAAGTTTATGAAAACCGCACGAAAAAGGTAAAAACGTCGGAACTGAACGAGGTTATGCTTGATGCCATTGAGGCTTATCCACCACCATCAATTAAGGGTAAATTCGTAAAAATCAAATACGTCACCCAATTACCAAGTCAAACGCCAAGCTTTGCATTTTTTGCCAACCTTCCGCAGTATGTGAAGGAACCGTATCGCCGATACCTGGAAAACAAAATCCGTGAGAAATTCAATTTTTCAGGAGTTCCGGTTCAGATCTTTATCCGCAAAAAATAATATTCCAACTCATAGAAAAAAGCCTCCTCTGATCGATTCAGAAGAGGCTTTTTCAGTTTAATTTCCGTTGTGCGTCAGCAAAGCAATTTTTTCAGGTTTCCCCAGAATGTACAAGATGTCGTCGGTGTCGAAAACAAACGTGGAACCTGGATTCTCATAAATCTTCTCTCCTCTTTTGGCAGCAACCACGGTAAGTCCAAATTCTTTTCGCAAATGAATTTCTTTCAGCGAATTCCCCGGAAACATATCGTAATCGCCGGCTTTCAAAGCAACAATCTCAATTCCGGGTATTTCGTCACTTAGAACATATTTATTGTTTTCAGCCTTTTCCATAAAAATACCGTAATTGTCGTCACGGATGTGAGAAATGGCTCCTTCAATTTCGCCTTTGGGAACCAGCAGTTTTTTCAATATTCGCTCAAACATTTCGATAGCCGTTTCAAATTCTTCAGGGATTACCTGGTCGGCACCCATTTCGTATAAATCTTCAATGTCGGAAACATGCTTCGATCTGACCATGATATATGCATGTTTATTTAGTTGACGCACTTTCTCGATAACTCCCAGCGCGGTTATGGCATCGCCGATGCTGATAACGACAATCTCGGCCGACTCAACATAGGCTTTGTGCAGTATTGGTTCATTCATGGCATCGCCATAAACAACCATTTCTCCTTTCATCTGCCGCTCACGTGCCGATGCCGGATCGAAAACAATTGAAACATATGGCAATTTCATTTGGCTAGCCATGCGCGACAGGTTAAGTGAGCGCGAGTCTTTTCCTATCAGCACAATATGATTTTGCATTTTAGGTACCTCAATTTCCTGCAGAGGGAATAGTCCTTTAATTAGAACCTCCGGAATTGGCATTTTCAGGAGCAAATTGGCAAACGGCTTCCCAACCATTATCAGGAATGGTGATACGGCCATTGAAACAATGGTCACCGCAAGGAAAAGCTGGTAATAAAAATCAGATAATATTTGATAAGTCTGTCCGGTTTTAGCCAGAATAAACGAAAATTCACCAATTTGAGCCATTGCCAGACCAACCACAATAGTTCCCCTGAACGTATGCCCAAGCACGAAGGCTGTACCTCCGGCAACAAACGATTTGATGGCAATTACTAGTGCAACGGTTCCCAGAATAAGGATAATATTCTCGCCGACAAAATTTAGGTCAAGCAACATTCCGATCGACACAAAAAAGAAGCTCGTGAACGTATCTTTAAATGGCATAAGATGATTAAATGCATCTTCGCTATATTCGGAACGAGAGATCATCAATCCGCCCAAAAAAGCACCAAAAGCCAGCGACATGCCTAATTGGAAAGTCAACAATGCGACAGCCAGACAAACCAGCAAAATACTCATCAGGAATAATTCCTGATTTTTAGTCAGGGCTATCAGGTGCAAAACCCGAGGCATTATCCATCGGTTGCCCACATACACCAAAGCCATCATAAAAAGCGTTTTGCTTCCCATACCGATCAGTTTGGCACCAATGTCAGTCGTTTGCCCGCCAAGTATTGGTGTTAACAGAATCATCGGAATTAGGATGATATCCTGAAAAATAAGAATCCCAACGACTGTTCGTCCATAGTTCGAAGTTACTTCGCCCCGCTCCTGAAGAATCTTTAACACAAGGGCCGTACTGCTAAGGGCTGTCAGAAAGCCAATAAAAACGGCAGATCCCCAGGTCATGTGATACATATGAGCAAAAAAAGCTGTGATACCTGCTGTAAAAACCAACTGAACAAATCCGCCAAAGAATACAATATTCCGAATTTTGATCAGGTGATTCAGTGAAAACTCCAGACCGATAGTGAACATGAGCAAAATAATACCTATTTCGGCCATAAACTCAATCTCGTGCGGCGACTGGATAATGGCCAGCATTGAGGGGCCGGCTACAATTCCGGTAAGTAAATAGCCGATAATTGTAGGTATTCTGAATTTGGTAAACAGGTAGTTTACGGCTGTCGCAAAAGCGAAAATAATGACGATATCACGGAGTATAGCTAATTCCATGCTGCAATTTACTGGAAATTCAGAAAAAAAAGGTCAAGAAATTGTTAGGATTGGATTATTTCCGGATATAAAAAGCATTCAAAATCGGATTTTGAAGCCAAAAATACAGGTTACAGATATTAAAGGTCAGAGCTTCTCCGGAGCTACCACGGCAGGAAGAATAAAATAAAAAGTACATCCTTCGCCCGGAATGTTTTTACTCTCAACGCCAACTTCTCCATTCAGCTTTTCTATAATTCGCTTGACAATCGACAAGCCCAAGCCATGACCTTCGGCCCGAAGCGTATCGAGACGGGTAAATTTGTTGAAGAGCAATGCTATTTCTTCTTCAGAAAGGCCTTTCCCATTGTCATTTATCCAGAACCTGATACGATTATCAGATAGAATTTCGGTTCCAATACGGATAACCGGTGTTACTCCGCCGTATTTTATAGCATTACTGATGTAGTTGGCCCAAACTTCTTCGAGCCACGATTCATAGCCCATTACCTCGGGGAAAGATTCAGGAAGCAATATTTCAGCACCTTTATCCCTGATGAGATCAGCCAGACGAACCATTGATTCCCTGATGGTATTCAGCATATTTACCGGAACCATTACGATTTCCTGCTGACGGACCGAGGCCAGAGTCAATAATTCCTTGGTAATATACATTGTTTTAGTTGCCGACTGGCTTATCAGATCATTCACCTCGAGCAATTCCGATTTCGACATGTTATCAATGCCCCATTTTATTAACCCACTTGCAGTTACAATGGCACTGAGCACACTTTTCAAATCATGGGCAACAGTATGCGAAAAAGCATCCAAGTCGCCAATCAGCTTTTCCTTTTCCTGAATCTCCCTGGTGAGTCTGACATTCGCCTCTTTAATTTCCACGTCAGCATTAATCCTTAAAGTAATATCTTTCAGCACAATAAGCCTGCCAATATTCAATTTATGCTGGTCATAAAGAGTAATTGACTGAGAATCGAAATAGCGCATCTTTCCTTCATATTCGCGGGAAACTACCGTTTGATATACATCGTGATTGGTGATTTCACGAATAAGCTGTTCGCGGTGAGGAAACAGTTTCTCAATTCTCTTCCCAATAAGTTCTCCGTGGTCCGGATTGGTCAGCCCCTTGAATGTTGCATTATAATCAGCAATCCGCATCGAATTATCCAATATCACAATGGCATCCGGAATAAGATCGATCAGTTTGTTTCGGGCAAAAGGAACCAGATCGAACATTTTGAACTGAGAAATATTGATGGCGATAAGTATTCCGGTGATTAAAAAGCTGAACGGAGTCCAGTCGAACCCGGGAAGCGGATTAATATGAAATACATATATCAGGTTACCAATAGGCGGCAGTAATGACGATATAAAGAGAATAGTAACCTGAGATTTATAGTACTCCGACAAACGAAAATAAAGCATGAAAATATTCACAATCCCAATGATCAGAGCCACATAGGCAAAAAAATCCATGATCCAGAATAAGGGTCCATAAACATAGTCGGTTGCGTTTGTCTCCGGATTAATGGAGTAACTTTTCCAATGCAGATGATGGAAATCGTTGGTAAACGGAGAAATTACAAACAGCGTGGCAAATGCAAAAATCGCAATTATATATTTTCGTTGTAAATATTTGAATTTAGATGAAAACGCGAGTGAAAACAAAAGAAACGAAACCGGACCATAAACAATTCCGAAATAAGAAAACTTCGACCACATAATCTTGGTTTCCAAATCGGTAGCAGCATACTCAAATGCATAAGTAAAAGCCCATATCGTTGCCGCAACCTGCCAGCCTAACCAGTAATTTACACCTGGAGTTTTTCGTAAACGAAGCAAAAAAAAGAATGTAGAAATCCCGAGGCAGGCACCTATCAGCAACAAGATAAAAAGCGGTGAAACAAGATAGGTATCAAAATTAGGTCCCAGGTTTTGCATAAGCCAAGATCCTTAAAATAATTATACTAACTTAAGGCTTTGCGAAAATAAGAAATTATACTGATGCTTTTGAAAAAAACAGGGAGAAGTATTGATGTTGTTTAGTGAAAAAACTTCCCGAATATGCAGTGAAAGCCTTAATTGAATATTTAATTATTGGCTATTAAATGTTCAATCAAGATTTTGGCGCCGATAGCAACAAGAATAACTCCACCTATAATTTCAGCATATTTATTGATTTTTGGTCCGGTTTTCTTACCAAGCAAAATTCCGAGCATGGAGGCAATAAAAGTAACTGCCCCAATAATAAATACAGCAAAAAGAATCTTATCCAAAATTGTAGAAAAGCTAAAGCCAACGGCAAGAGCATCAATACTGGTTGCGACCGACAAAGTCAAAATCACTTTTATATGCAATGGATTTTTGATTTCACGTTCCTCGCCATTAAGAAAACTTTCAATGATCATCTTTCCCCCGATCATACTCAACAAGCCAAATGCAATCCAATGATCAACCGGCTCAATTAACGATTTCATGCTGTGTCCAACTATCCAGCCCACTAATGGCATAAATGCCTGAAAAAGGGCTAAGAAAATCGCAATTTTTGCTGCCTGAAAAAAACGGATATGTGGCAGGTTCAAACCACTGCAGACCGATACAGCAAATGAATCGAACGATAAACCGATGGCCAGCAAAAGAACTGTTAGAATTTCCATTCAGAATTTAATTGAGCGACAAAACTATAAAAAAAATAGCTTTCTCCTGAAAAAGAAAGCCATTTCAAAATATGCATTCAATAAGTCGATACAGCAATATCTCTTTTGAGAATCAGCCTACTACAATTTGGCAGCTTATGGCCTGATAATCTTAATTTCTCCTCCCCGCCCCAGCTTCATGATACTCGATGGCACAGCTTTATTCGTATCGTCCTGGCGATATTTTACCACATAATCCACTGCGTCAATGATTTCCTGATCAATTTCATCAAAACAATTCGGCGATGGTTTACCGCTGGTGTTCGCCGAAGTTGAAACAACCGGTCGTTTAAATCTTCGGATTAATTCGCTGCTAAAAGCTTCGGTAGTAATCCTGATCCCAATACTTCCATCTTCAGCTATCAGATTTTTAGCCAGACCTCGGGCTCCGTCATAAATAATGGTCATTGGCTTTTCGCTCAACTCAATTAAATCATAAGCTATTTCAGGAACTTCTTCGATGTATCGTTCCAAAAGGGCAACATTCTCCATTAAAACAATCATACTTTTCGTGTCAACCCTATTTTTAATGGCATAAATCCTTTTTACAGCCTCTTCGTTGCAGGCATCACATCCAATACCCCAAATGGTATCGGTTGGATACAAAATAACGCCTCCTTTCTGAAGCACCTCTAATGCTGCCTTTATATCGTCAGTCATTTAATACAGAATTATAAAGTTGTTTTAGTTGTGTGGCAAAGTTATCTGCAGTAAACCGTTGAGCATTTGCTTTGCCTTTAATTATTAAGTCCTTTCGCAATTCCTTGCTAGCCAATACTTTTTCAATGGCCTCGCCAATCTCTGCCGGTTTTTCCGGATTGATATAAATGGCACCATCGCCACCAGCTTCAGGCAGACTGCTTGTTCTGGAGGTAATTACCGGGCAGCCCGAAGCCTGCGCCTCAGCGACCGGAAGCCCAAACCCTTCGAAGAATGATGGATAAATCATTACCTCAGCCATTTGGTATAAAACGGCAAGTTCCCAATCCTGAATATGTGTAAGAAAGAAAACCTGGATGCGATTTAAATCGGCTTCTATAAATTTTTGGATTTTATGCTGATAATCGGTCAACTTACCAACAACGACCAATGGAAGGTATCGCTTTGACAGAACCATGGCTTCGAGCAAAGCCATTAGGTTTTTTCGGGGTTCAACAGTTCCAACTGTCAGCATAAAATGCTCCGGAAGCTGATATCTTGTACGAATCCTTCTCTTTTCAGCGGCATCAACTCTTTGGTAAAAAACCGGATTTATCGACTGATAAATTACATGAATCTTACTTTCAGGAACCTCAAAAAAAGTCATTAAATCCTGCTTCGTTTGTTCCGAAATAGCATGAACACGATCGGCGACACGGCTTGAATGCCTGAATTTTTTCTCGTATATTTTCCGGTCAATTTTCTTAAAATATTCCGGATAACGTAAGAAAATAAGATCGTGAATCGTTACAATCGATTTTATACCAGTCTTTTCAATTCCAACAGGCAACTCGTGGCTTAACCCATGAAAAATGCGAACCTCAAGCTTTTTTGCAAGTTTCGATATTCCGAAAGTTCTCCACATATTCTTGG
>JAJZSZ010000092.1 GCA_021849365.1 Bacteroidota bacterium
CAAATCACCTTTCGATGCGCCGGTGTCCCAGCTTGCAATCGCATCGGCAAACATCTCGGGTAAGCCAAAGCTTTTCAAAATTTTTGCATACTCTGTTTCCGGCAAGTTGTTATATGGAATAGCTTTCCCGCTTTGTTTCGAAATTTCGGCAGCAAGATCGGCCAAGGTGTATGACGAGTCGCCGGCCAATTCGTAAACTTTATTTTCGTGTCCTGCACTTGTAACAACAGCTACAGCAGCATCAGCAAAATCGGCGCGGGCAGCCGACGAAATTTTTCCGTCACCGGCGCTACCAATAAATGCTCCGGCAGCCACAGCTCCGGCAACCGAACCAGTGTAATTTTCGGTATACCAGCCGTTACGCAAAATGGTGTAAGTCAAACCCGATGCCTGAAGCGCTTTTTCAGTGGCATAATGTTCGGGAGCCAAACTCAAACTTGAAGTATCTGCATGAAGCAAACTGGTATAAACTACCCATTTAACACCGGCTTTTTTAGCGGCTTCAATCACGTTGGCGTGCTGTTCAGCGCGTTTACCCAATTCGTTTCCTGAAATAAGGATAAGCTTTTCGATCCCTTTCAAGGCATCAACCAGTTTTGCCGGATTGTTATAATCAAACTCACGGGCTTCAACAGCCAGCTCTGCAGCTTTTTCAGTATTACGCACCAAAGCCACAATGCTCGACGACAATCCTTTTTCTTTTAATTTTTCAACTACCAATCGGCCTAGCTGACCGGTAGCTCCTGTTACTCCTGTTTTCATCATTTTTAATTACTTTTAAATATTTGATATATTTTTGTTTTTTAATTACTTTTGGTAAGTCAAAATTAAATTACATCCAGCATATAAACAAGAACTTACGAAATAGTTCAATACTTACGTCGAGGTTAGTAATGCTTTAATCAAACGATTATGGAGAAAAAAATTTTAAAAAAATATGGAGAAGCCGAGCATTGCCCGGTGCGAAACGTGATCGATCACATCGGCGACAAGTGGTCGGTACTCGTATTGATGGTTCTGGAAGAGGGAAACGTGATGCGCTTCAATGAAATATGGGGATCAATTCAGACGATTTCGCAAAAAATGTTGGCCGTAACTTTAAAAACGCTTGAAGCCGACGGATTGGTTAAGCGAACCGTTTATCCACAGATTCCGCCTAAAGTGGAATATGAATTAACTGAACGGGGCAAATCGTTACTACCCCATTTACATGGATTGGTTGCCTGGGCAAACGAAAATATGGTAGAAATTAAGGAATCGAGAGAATTGTTTGCTCAGATAACAAGCAATTGAAAATCTGAAGTGTGGTAAGGAGGTAATATCCTGTTGCTTCGTAATGACTGACGCAAAATCAGACATTCGAAGCTACAGTCATTACCAATCAGATGAGTTAAAGATGAATTTCAGGGTGTAGACCCGCTATTTTTA
This sequence comes from Bacteroidota bacterium, assembly GCA_021849365.1. Classification (GTDB taxonomy): domain Bacteria; phylum Bacteroidota; class Bacteroidia; order Bacteroidales; family Prolixibacteraceae; genus Aquipluma. Next base: position 1,429 of record JAJZSZ010000092.1, read on the forward strand.
TAGTTTCTTTAAACCTACACGGGCAAAATAACGACTTCTGGCTTCCTTCACATCGGCGCCAGCGGGAATATAAATCCTGGTTTTTGCGTCAATAATAACCTCCTGTAACTTAGTTAAATCGGGTGTGGTGTAACTGACGGTCTTTTTTTCGAACATGTTGACTTCCTTTCTATTTAATAAATACTAACGAATCGCGAACGGATATTCGGTAAAGGTAATAATAAAAGCGGGATTGCTGTCTATCAGCAAATTAATAACAAATGAGGCGACTGATACGATCAATCGCCTCATTTATAAAAATACGCAGACCTGTAAGCCGGGTTCTGTACTCCTCTTGCGACGAGCTTCTATCATTTATCTACCCGGGTTATCACTAACCCGATCCAGCAGCCTACCCCTCACGACTCCCGAAGAACCAAAACGGGCCGTTCTGTATTCAGGCGTACCTGAAAATCGTGATATATTTGGCCTTGCAACCCATCAGAAGTACGGCTGACTGTGTTGCCACAATCACCGGTGGGCTTTTACCCCGCCTTTTCACCCGTTCCCGGAAGCGACACGTCGCCATCGGGTGGTCATTTTCTGTTACCTTACTGCAAGCTTTCGCCCGCCTACCTGTTAAGTAGCATGGTGCCCTGCGTTGCCCGGACTTTCCTCTCTTCCGAATTAACGAAACAGCGATAGAACGGTCTGCGCTGCAAAGGTGCAGAAAATAAGCCGAAAATCAATCCGAAAGAAGTCACCCATATGTTTAAAAACTACTTTTCATAAATAAACTATGAAATATAGTTTATAAACTAAAATTTATAGTTACATTTACGCTAATTAAAATACAATCGATTTTACTTTTTGTTTATCAATTAATTAAATACAAAATGAAACACCTCACCAATCGCGAAGAAGAAATTATGGAGCTTTTCTGGGAGAAAGGAGCCTTGTTTGTAAAAGAAATTATTGATGAACTTGAGGAGCCAAAGCCTCATTACAACACCATTTCAACCATTGTGCGCGGTCTGGAAGAAAAAGGGTTTGTTGCACACGAGCAATTTGGTAACACTTACCGCTATTTTGCGGCAATCACCCGCGAGGAATTCAGCAGAAACACCATTAAAAACATGGTTGGAAAATATTTCAACAAATCGTATTCCTCGGTAGTCTCCATGTTTGTAAAAGAAGAAAAAATCTCGCTGGAAGAAATTAAGGAATTGATCAGGCAAGTCGAATCGCAAAAAAACGAAAGCAATGAGTAGCTTCCTTTTCTACATATTGAAGTCGACAATTGGCATCAGTTTGCTTTATGGCGGGTTCCGGTTTTTCATGCGAAAGGAGACTTTCTTTGCATTGAACAGGGCAATTTTACTTGCAATAGTTCTCGTATCAACTATAATTCCGTTGGTCAGTTTACCTCCGCTATTCCAGTCCATTGTCATTGAAAGCAGAAATTCGGCTGTTCAGCAACTCGAAATAAATCCAATAGTTTCATCAGATTTTGCTCAACCTGAAAATGCAACCACAGAAACCATCTCAACCCCGTATCCACTGGCCAGGAGCCATTTTTCATGGGCAACTCTGATTCAATACCTGTATTGGGCAGGAATACTAATAACATTCCTGATTCTGATACACGGAATTGGTTCTGTCCTTGTACTTTTCAAAAATGCGACGACTAAACGTATCAATGGATATAAAGTGGTCATTGTTGATCACGAAGTTTCGCCATTTTCATTTTCCAGAATCGTTGTTATTTCCCGCTCAGATTACGAAAACCATCGTCAATCCATACTAACTCACGAGCAAGCACATATCCAATTGAATCATTTTTTCGATCTGGCATTGCTCGAAGCAGTCAAAATATTTCATTGGTTCAATCCATTCATCTACCTGTTAATTAAAGACATGAAAGAAATTCATGAATTTCAGGCTGATGAAAATACACTCAATTCAGGCATCGATGCAAAACAATATCAGTATCTAATCATTCAAAAAAGTGTTGGTAAGCAGCGTTTTGCTTTAGCCAACAGCTTTAATCATTGTCAAATTAAAAAAAGAATTACCATGATGAACAAATCAAAAACCAGCAAAGCAGGGAGTTGGAAGGTGGCGACCTTTCTTCCATTGCTTGCCCTGCTGCTGATGGCTTTCAGCAAAACGGGCGAAAATGCGCCGCCAAAACAGCCAGCGCAAGCAAAACAATGGACGGCCTCTGACTTTGGGAAGCCGGTATATGACAACACCACCACTAGAGCTATGTTAGGCACTCCCATTGAAATTGATTCGCAATCGAAAATTTCCATACGAAACAAGCCGGCCACGTTGGATAATATTACAGCCATTGCAAGAATGAATTTCGATTATAATCGGGCTGATGATAAACTGAAAAATGAGTTCATGAAAATGACTATCAATGGGCAGGAAAGAATGTTTCAAAGATATTGCCTTCTTCATGTTTTTAGCCACTCTGCAGCTTCTCCTCAGGTACTTCAAACAGTTTTAAATGCGATTGGCAAAGCGGCTGAAGAAACGCGCCAATATTATGCATTAGACTTGTTTAAAACTGACTATGAAAAGTTACTTTCAACTCAGAAAACCGATATTGACAAATTAGTTCCTGCCATTGTCGTAGTTCAAAACTTTCCTATTGGGAATCCGACTTCTGAAGCGATGACAAATGCGTTTACTGCAGAAATAAAGGCAGAAGGGATTATTGTACCACCTTCAGAAAAAGCGATATCGACAGTTGAATTGAAAAAACAGATTGAGAGTTTTGCAACAGGAAAATCAAATCCTATAGTAAATGTAAAAACTGCAACCGGATTAAACGGAGACTTACTTAATAAAGTGAAAGATGCCTTGAAAACTGTTAAGAATATAAATGTCAGCTATACTGAGTTTGAACCCGTTTATACTTTGGTAGATCAAATGCCTGAATTTCCAGATGGAGTTGTAGCATGTCGAAATTGGGTGGCTAAAAACACACAGTATCCCCAAAACTCAAATATCGAAGGTAAAGTTTTTGTAGCCTTTGTTGTAAACACGAAGGGTAAAGTTGTATCACCCAGTATTGCAAAAGGACTAGACACTGCTTTAGATAAAGAAGCAGTTAGAGTTATATCGGCAATGCCTTTATGGAAACCTGGTGTCCAAAATGGAATTCCAGTCTGTGTAAAATACACAATACCTGTAAATTTTGTCAAGAAGTAAATAGTTGAAATTACAACCAAACGAGGCAATTGGAATTATAAAAAGGTATTGATCTATAGTTAAATGTTAGTTAGTAAAGCAGCCGGCATATAATTTCTTTGCCGGCTGCCTTTTTTACTGATATCCCTAATTTAATATATTACTATTTTTTATTAAATTTAGAGAATATCCAAAAACAAAACCCAAATCTAACTATTATGAAAAAAGGTATTCTTTTCCTGTTGGCTTTTTTTATATCTGTCTTTTTGTGTGTGGCTCAAAAAATTATAAATAATCCAAAATGTGGAATTTACTCAGAGGCCATCACTATAACTAAAATAGAATTAACACCGGATGCCACAATCTTAACTTTCACTGCAAAAGTTTCTGGCAACAATTGGATTGCAATAGACAAAAAAAGCTACATCCAGCCAGTTGGAGATACTACAAAGTTACTGGTAACAAAAGCTGTAGGTGCCGAAATTGGGAAAAGAATTTTTGCCGAAAAAGGAAAGAACAAAATTTCATATCAACTTTATTTTCCAAAACTCGGTTCAACCGTAAGCAAAATTGATTTTGGAGAAATGACCGATAATCCATGGCAGATCTTTGACATAACCATAAAAGAGCAACCAAACCTCTCGAAGGTACCGGAGAAATATCTTGGCAACTGGATTTCGCCTGACAATGGTTTGTGGACGTTTAGCTTAATGGACACCTTAGCTATTTTAGACAGTAAAATCTGGAAGTACAAATCAATAAATAAAACTGGTCGTTCACTCATCATTTTATTAAAAAATGAAAATCAGGAGCAGCAAATGGTTATCAAATCAGATAAAGAAGGTTTTTGCCAAATGGGGTTTTCTGAGAAAGAATTTAAAAATTACACAAAAGACTTTTCTGCATTGACGAATTTTAAACGTCAAGACTCAAAAAACTTCAACCTTCCGGTTTTTAATCCGGGGAAAGTGGTTTATAAAGGTCTGATTTACGGCTATACACCCAGATTCAAATCAACGGGCTTAATTAAGTATATGAATCAATTAACATCACAGCAAGAAACTGAAGTTGTTAAAATTGAGAAAGATGGCTCGTTCAATATCGAATTAGATCTAAATTATCCTCAGGAAATTAGCGTGGGCTTACCAGGCTTGCAGGAAAGAGTTTTTGTTGAACCAGGAATGAATTTATTCCAATTAGGAAATTTAAGGGCTCCAGAATACAATTCACTTTTCATGGGAGAAAGTGCCGATGTCAATTATGGACTTCGCGCGACCAAAGCGATTGTACCTGAACAAGATGAGTTATTGTCGGGGATATCAAATATGAATCAGGATGAATATATCAATCGTGTTAAAGAAATAAAAGAAGAAAAGAAGAAAATCCTAAGTGAGTATGAAGATAACCAGACTATATGCCGTAAAGCGCTTCAAATTAGAAGTCTCGACCTTGAATATAGCATCGCTCAGAATATGCTTCTTTATAATCAAAACTTAAGAACCGCGAATTATCTTGAAAACAAAGATTTAGATAAAAGCCTTCAAAAACCTTACATACCGAAAAACTTCGATTTGGGGAAACTAACTGATTTAAAAAACACACCAATCAATAACGATTATTCGTTTGTCAGCTCTGAATATTTTCCACTACTAAGAACATTAAAATATACCAATTTTGATCAGCTTCAGTGGAATTATGCTTATTTGATTTTAGAACTTAAAGACTCACTTGAAAAACAAAAAATTGAGACAACCGACAAAGAAAAAGAAGCGTTAGCTTTTGCGAAATCGGTCTTATCTGCACCTTACGAAGAAAGTCAGGAGAAAAAATTATACGGTGATTATGGAGAAACAATAAATCAATTTACTCAAAAACATCGCAAAGAATACCTGAGAATTGTTTTCTCTTTCTACGACAGAAATGTAAGTGCAAATCTTGCTAAGATATTCGGAGTTGACAATGGGTTATCGCTTGAAACGAGCTATTTAACCGATTTCTTGTTTAAACTTAATAGTTCAGATTTTTCATTAACTGATGAAGATTTCAAGCAAATCAAGAACCGGATCAAAATCGACTACCTTAAAGAAGTTGCGATCGCTGAATATTATAAAAACAAGGCCAGACAGGAAGCAAGCTCATCACCTGCCCCTTCAGTGGTAAAGTCTCCCGGAGACAATATATTTGATTCGATAGTAACGAGATTTGCCGGGAAAGTTGTCTTCCTCGATTTTTGGGCAACATGGTGCAGTCCTTGCCTTCAGGGTATTGAACGGATGAAACCGCTAAAAGAAGAACTTGCAGGGAAAGATATTGTTTTTGTATATATAACCGGGCCAACATCTCCTGAAAAAACTTATAACAAAATGATTCCTGACATTAAGGGCGAGCATTTCAGAGTTAATAATGAACAGTGGGATTATTTGAATCAGAAGTTCAAAATTAACGGAATTCCACATTACGCATTAGTCAGTAAAAAAGGAGTCATTATAAACCCCAATATGGATCATGTGAACAACGAAGAGTTGAAAAAGATACTGATTGAAAAACTAAACGATTAAAATATAAAAAAGCGGCCGGCGAAGTTGCGTCTTCCTGCCGGCCAGCTTTAATCATTGTCAAAATGAGTTGTATTGCTACAACAGCAGCAAATTTAATGTTTTGATTGATCGCTAACAACTGTTGAGACATCAGATTTTGCGAACGATCCGCTCCTTTAAGTACAATCAGGCATCGGGCTATTCAAACCCAACATTCACACGATATTCCGGAGTAAAGGTTATTTTTCGGATATCCAATATTTGTTTCGATTGGCTGAAATCGGGTCGGTTTTCAGGCAAAATATCATCCAAATAGGAAGCGTTTTCGTTTACCGGGCGGAAATAAAAGACCATTTCTTTTGATGCTGCCGCTGGATAGAATTTTCGCAATCCAATTTGCCAGAGTGTGCCTTTCCAGAATTCGTCAGTAACCAGTTCGCCATCAAGAAAGCCCATGCCGGTATCGCCTGTATAGTCAACATTCAGGAAAAGATCATTTAATCCATTCAATGAGGGAGGAAGAGCTACAACAGTCTTTCTCGCGCCGACTTGCTTAATTACAGGTTCCAGTTTTACTTCAGGCACAGAAATAGTAAATGCCGACATTAAACCTTTATTGTTTAAAGCCGAAACCGAAGCATTTCTGGCGCTCAGCTTGCTTTGTATCTTAGGATAAACCTGAAGATTAACCTCATTTTTACCAGTACTCAGCACCGAAATCGAATCATTTTTCTGTAAAACCACAGCATCAGAAAACACAAGAGATTTCTGCCCGTTTATACTGACGATGTACGACTGCAGCGCTAACGATTTTTCGACCACCAGGATTTTTGTTTGCTGTCCTTTTACATTCACCGTAAATTCAGAGGTTCCTTTGGGGCATTTCACCAGAATTCGTTGGTCATTTTGTTCGACGCCGATTCCCTGTTCCTTTTTTATTGAAAGGCCGTTGCTTTTAGCAAACGAAAACTCTGCATTGCTCCCATCTTGTGCAACAAACACATAATAAGGCATTTTTCCGTCGTCGCTTTTGGTAAACAATTGCGCCGTTGCATAAATCAAATCAGCGCCATTAATCGCCAGATGAAACGGAAAAATCACATTTTCGCCTTCCTTCACAGTGAATCCATTTGATTCAGGAATGGTAATAACATCCCCGGCAGTTTTTATCGCAATCTGAATATTCGGTTTATCGGTAGTTTTAAGGTCGTCCTGAAAATTATTCACAAAGAGGAAGCCTGAATTGTCTTTTATCCTGACGGCATAGCGAAGATCAGTTACATTTTCGGGTTTAAAGGTTGACGCATTTTCAGGAAGGATAGTCGTCATTGGAGCCAGCAAATCGCCAAATTCCTGGGCAAACCAGTTGATGAGCTTCAGACGCTGAAACCCTTCGCGAACCTGGCCAAACTCGCCAATCGGCGCCTGGAAATCGTACGAAATTTTTGGCAAACCGTAGGCCTCATCGCTAAAATAGGAATGTTCGCCGTGTGGCGTGGAACCGCCATGATACATGTAATAACCGAGCCCATTAGCACCACTTCCCAGGCATCGGTTCATCATGGCATCAAAGCTTTTTTGCTCCACGATGGGTCGTCGTGTATAAACGGTCATGATTCCTGAACCCAGTTCGGCCGGAAATGCCGGATAGTCTTCCGGCTTATAGCGCACCGGTGCATAATCCGGATCGCGATGCATGTCTTTGTACAGGAAAAACGGTGAAATATCCTTGTGAGCCGTCCAAAACGGATAAGCGTACGCTGCTGTAACCGGAATACTTTCGTTGGTCACAATGGCAGCATTTCCCCAGCCAGTAGCGGTATAAATGGGCACATCCATACCAGCTTTTAGGGCCAGCGACTTCAGTATTTGCATGTGGTCGTTACCCAAATCGGCATACGGATTTTTTGTTTCAGATACGCCGACGCCCGCCTGCGTTAACGACAAATCCCGCTCCGCAGCAGTAAAATCAAGTGGCTGACCTGGATAAGTCAGTCCCCAGGGTGCCGCAGAATGCTGATATTCGTTCTCCAACTGAATGCCAATCACCGGTCCTCCATCCTTGAAATAAGTTCCTTTCAACTGAACACCAATTTCATTGTACAACCGTTCAACATAGGAAAGATAAGCCGGATCATTCGAACGAATCATCAGCGGCTTTCCCAAAAGCCAGTCGGGAAGCCCGCCATTCCGGATTTCACCATGACAAAACGGCCCCACCCGAACGAAAACATACATATCATTTTTGGCACACAATGCAATAAATTTCTTCAAATCGCGGTCGCCATCCCATCTGAATTTTCCTTCATGTTCCTCGTGAATATTCCAAAACACATAGGTGGCAATGATATTGATACCTCCGGCCTTCATTTTCTTTATTGACTCATCCCAATATTGGCTGGGATAGCGGCTAAAATGAAATTCGCCTGTAATCGGGATAAAAGGCTTGCCGTTCTTCGAAATAAAATAATTATTCACCGAAATTGTTTCACCATTGGGGTTCGAACCGCCCAATTTCAGATGATCAGAATAAATCTTCACCGGAGCTACTGCCGCGTTGATCTCGTATCGTTTTATTGATTGTCCGGAAGTATTTTGAAATCCAGATATAAATAAAACAATTGATAATGAGAAAATTATGTATTTAAGTCGTGTATTCATATCTTCGAAAAAAGTCTGCGTCTTTATTTTTTATCCTGAATTTGTGATAAACCCAAGTCGCCCAAAGCAATCAAATTCAAACAATTTTGGTGATTCCGTTTGGTCAGATCGTCGTCCCAAATCTGCAAATCGGGCAAAGAAACTGCGAAATAGTCGAGTTTAAATTCGTCGTTCAGGTGCGTCTTCCCGAAGTCAATTAGCTTATTAAACCGTGCTTTGGCCTCGTCGATTCGTCCTAATTGAATAAGTGCCAATCCCTGGTAGAAAATAGTGTCTGGTTGCTGGTCGTTGTAAAAGATTGCCGGAACAGGTTCGCTGATTCCGGAGGAAGCTTTTTCCCAATAATAGCGGGCTTTTTCGCTCTCATTCATTCCTGAATAGGCATTGCCTAGCCAATAGTAGATTGCATTTTCCTGAGCTCCATAGAGTTTCCCTTCACCCAGATTTTCAGGATAAACCTGCGCCTTTTCAAGCACTTCCACAGCCTTTTCAAATTCCCTTTCCTGAATGGCTTGTTTGGCCATTTCGGTCAGGCTAAAAACGTATTGACCGGTTACTTTTCCTTCGCCGCCTTCCCACGGATGAAATTTTCGTAACATAATCAACATGTAAGCTTTTTCGAACTGCCCCAACTGGTTGTATAATGTCGCTCTTTCGAGGTATAAATCATCGCGATAGTTGACCTGTTCGGGATATTTTTCGAGCTTCTCCAAGCGGGATTCGGGTAAATATCCGAGACGTTTGTATAATTGATCGAGCTCCATCAGGATGCGCGAATCAGTTTCATCCAAACTGAATGCTTTCTCCAATTCAGCCAATGCTTTTTGAGGTTGGTTTTGCTTGTTGAAATAGGCCAGCGAAAGATTCCGGTGAACGGTCGAGAAACCATCATCCAATTTTGCCGACAATTCCCAATTGGCCACTGCATCGTCATACTGATGGGCGTTATACCAGAAGTTGCCCAGATAATAAGGTGCCTTCGAATCTCCAGGATTTTGCTGTTTGGCCCATTCCAATACCACAGCTGCCTCAATTTGGTTGGGGAAACAATATTCGGGGCAAGCATCTGCAGCCTTCTGAAGTGTTTTTTCGGATCCCAATTGATTACCGTTTTGTGCCTCGAACCAGGCTTTGTAATACAAGGCCATCGGGTAAACCGACTGATCTTTCTGTTCATCGATTCCGGTTGAAATCAGTTCTATCGCTTCATCATACAATCCGGCAAACGCATAATCGAGGGCAAACTCAATGAAAGTATGGATGTTGGGTATCGACACCCCTAAATCCCCTAAAGGGGACTTTGAATCACCTGCCAATAAAGATCTTTCAAACAATGCGCCGAAGTTTAATCGATCGAGTTCGAGCGATTCTGCAATTAGCTTTTCAGATTCTCCTATCCGTCCTAGTTTTCGGAGAATACAAACTTTCAGGTGGCGGCTTTTGGCATTGTTCCAGTTTCGCACCAGTGAGCGATCGATTAAATCCAGCGCTTCGTCCCAGTTTTGCTTTTTAGCAGCGAGGCGAGCCAACTGAAAATAGCCACTATCCATAAAGGCAGCATTCCATACCGATTTGTAAAAAGCGTCAAAGGCTTCGTCATCGCGTCCTTGATAGACTAACGAAAGCCCGAGATTGAACAACGGTTCGCCATCAATTGGGTTTGGATTGCGCTGTGAAAGAGTTTCTATCGCTTTCCGGAAATAGTTTTCAGCTTCGGCAAATTTGCCCCGACGCAACAGCCACAGACCCATGGCGTTGTTGCAACGGCTGTCGTTCGGATCGCGACGCAATGCTTCGAGGTAATAATCGCGCGGATCGTAAGTAGCATGACGGTATTGCTCCAAATGCAAACCTGTCAAGTATAACTGTTCGTTACTTTCGATCTCAGAAGGCAGTAATGCCGGTTTGGCCGCTTCCGGGATTGGCTTTTTCATATCCGGTTCCGGAGTCCAGTCAACCAGAATTCTTCCTTCAGATGAAACAATTGCAATTTGGAAGTCCCTGGGTTCGAATCCCCGCCGGGATACTTCTTTCTCATAAGAAGTTGCCGGATGAAAATCGAACGAATCCTCAAAAACTATTTCTTCTCTACTTTTCAGGATTACTTTTGAATTGGGATAAACTCCGGTGGCATATGCTTTTATGGTGGCCTTACCGTCTTCAAATTCGAGATTAACCATCGCCTCTTTGGTTGCATTTTTTACCACACCCAAATCGCGGTAGGGCATAAAATATTGGTTGAACGTTTTCTCCTCGCCCGGCATGAGCCAAGAAAAGTCGGGCTGGTTATCGGTATAAACGCCGCACATCAGTTCGATGTATGGACCGTCCTCATCAGTCAGGTTTCGGTCCCAGGCCTGGCCAAAATCGCTGTGTCCCCAGGTCCACTGCTTTTTCCCGGGCGACACATGGTGATTGGCTACATGCAGCAATCCGCCTTTGGTGTCGTTTTCGTAGCCACCTACAAAGTTGTATTTCGAATTAACAGCCATGTACGAGGTTGGCACCGGAATATTTTTATACCGCGAGATATCGGTTCCGGGCGAATAATCCACTTTGTAGTAGGTTCCTTTGGCAATCGGAAATTCGGAAACATCGCGCTTGCCATGATCGAAAACCGCGTTTACATCCGGCGGAAAAACCGACTGGTAATGGTTGTTCACTTTCACGGCCGGATTGGCCCACCACAAAAAGGTTTGCGGAAAATCCGTACGATTCAGCAGTTTTACTTTTATTTCGAGGTAAGCTTTATCGGGATACAAAGTAAAACCAGCCATTCCACGGGTTCGGAACATGCGTTCCACCTCGCTGCACCATACGGTTACGCTGCCATCAGCATTTTCTTCAATGCAGTGATCAACAGGCTCAAATGTTGATGGGCGATGATGTTGCGGCCAGTTAAACTCCAATCCACCCGAAATCCACGGGCCGGTTAATCCAACCAAAGCGGGTTTAATTACCTGATTGTAGTATATAAAATGACGCTCTTTAGTTTTGTCGTAAGCCATCTGCACCCGTCCGCCCAATTCCGGCAGGATCATAATTTTCAGGTACTGATTTTCCAGAAAAACGGCGTTCCATTCTTTGTCCACTTTTTCGTCCAGAATTTTCTCGATTACCGGATGCGGATAAACCACCCCACTACTTCCCTGATAAACCCTCTTTTCCAAAAACATAGGGTTCTTTTCAGGTTCACCAATTCCATATGTCGGAATCACAACTTTTTCGTACCAGGCACGAGCCTGCATCTCTGTTTTCATTCTGTAATTCAAATTTTTGTATTATTCAAACACACCCTATCACCAACCCCTGCCCAGATGGTCAGACGGACTTCCCCTAAAGTGGGAAGAGAGTCTGGCGTATAATTATTTCAGCATCTGATTTCTATACGATCATCCAACAGGAATTATTCCATCGAACGAATCTCTTTGGTATCCAGGTTTTCTACTTTAATGTCTTTCGATAAAACATCTCCCTCGAAGAAGTTGCCGCTCACTTCGGCGTTTTTGCAAGCTTCAAAAGTGAGGCAATGTTTTCGTACATGAAACGGCTCGAATTCGTGCGACCTAACAATTCGGTTTTTCGTGAACCGAATGCCATCAACCGATAAGGCATACAAAACGGGGTAATCGAAGGCACGAAATGTGTTGTTTGCAATCGTAATGTTGCGGTGATACGGCTTTTGCGGATCGACCTTCGGAATGATCGGGTAAATGCTGATGATGCCCTCGCAGAACTGATACATCGAAGTCATGCAGGCATCCCAAAAAATATTGTTGGTAATGGTTACATCGTTTACTGCACCCGATTCGTACCAACCGTTGGCATCGCCCGCAATCAGAATTGCCGAACCACTCGAC
>JAJZSZ010000093.1 GCA_021849365.1 Bacteroidota bacterium
GTTCGGCCATTTGTATATAGACTTCCCGCAAAACGGGGCCCATCTTTTTAGCTACAGTTCCCATTACCATCAGCAAGTCGCTCTGACGGGGCGAAAAGCTTAACCTTTCGGAACCAAACCTGGCCAAATCGTAAGTTGAGGCCATGGTTGCCATGAATTCAATACCGCAGCAGGATGTTGCAAACGGAAGTGGCCAAAGCGAGTTTTTCCTGGCCAGACCAACTGCTTTATCCAGCGATGTTGCAAAATACCCTTGTCCTGAAATTCCTTCAGGCGCTTCTGCTATGCTTGGAGTAATTATTTGTTTTTCTGACATGATTTCTTTCCCTTCCTGAATTAGTTTTTATCCCACTTTAAAGCGCCCTTCAGGAGTATATAAATGAAACCTGCCAACACTAGAATCATAAATAAGAACATTTCAAGGAATCCATCTTTGCCCAAATCTTTGAAATTTACAGCCCATGGATACATGAAAATAACTTCAACGTCAAAGAGAACAAAGAGTATGGCGATAAGAAAATATTTAACTGAAAATGGACTACGAGCATTTCCCATCCCTTCGATTCCGCATTCGAAATTCTCGAGTTTGGCTTTCGACGAGCGTTTCGGACCTAAAAAATGTGTTGCAACCATGGTGGTGATTACAAAGCCCAAAACAACAATCGATTGAATCAAAATTGGTATATAATCCTGTGGCATTTTAAAAAGTTTATTGTGAAATAATAAACGATCGTTTGACCGATTTGTTCGTAAAACTAGAAAATATATTCCGGTAAAAATGAAGTCTGACGGGGATTTGGTTCGAATAATATTCAATTCTTAACGTTAATATTAAATGTTTAACGTGTCTATTTTACACTTATTTAAATGTCCAAATTCTGTTTGTTAATTGAAGGTTAAAATTCGGACTATAATGTTATGAATAAGTTATTTAATGAAAAAAGCGCCCCGAATTCGGAGCGCTTCTGTATGATAGATAAAATTCTGAATCCTTTACTTTATTCCTGAAAGATAACTGATACCTGAAAGCAACACATACCAAATAATAATTAGTGGTAGTGCATAAAATTGAAGGAAAATCAGCATCAGCAGTGTAGTTGCAAGAAAGAAATAACGAAGAGCATTTTCTTTAAGTCTGACGTTTTTGAATTTCAAATTGAACATCGGTAATTCAGAAACCATCAGGAACGAGCAGGCAAAAATGGATATAAGTAGTGTATATTTATTTAGAATAATTGGCTCGATGAACTTCTGTTCGCCTAAAATAAGAACCAGCGCGAGTGATGCAAAGAAAATGGCATTGGCAGGGATGGGCATTCCCAGAAATTGATCACTCTGGCGATCGTCGGTATTGAATTTGGCCAATCGGAATGCGCCGGCAACAGGTATGACCAGACTTGATAAAAGCAAAATCCATTGGTTCAAACTGGCATCAATATCCTGGATGTGCAGGTTCGTCCCAAACAATGTGAGTTCGAGCAAAGTAAAAACAATGGCAGCTGGGGCTAATCCGAACGAAACCAAATCGGCAAGTGAGTCAAGTTCTTTGCCAATGGCAGAGTAAGCCTGGAGTAACCGGGCTGAAAAACCATCAAAGAAATCGAAAACTGCTGCTGCAAAAATAAATACTGCTGCCAGTCCCAATTGCCCGTCTACTGCAAAAAAGACAGACATACAGCCGCTTACCAGGTTTAACGATGTAATTGTATTAGGTACCCAGAAAAATATGTTGGATGTTCGGCTCATGGTTAAATTTGGCCAATAATAGTTTGTGAGCCTTTTACTTTTTCTTTCAGCTGAACATTCAATTTAGTACCAAGTGGCAGGTACAAGTCAACGCGTGATCCAAAACGGATGAAGCCAAGCTCAGTTTTTTGATCAACAGTATCACCAACTTTCACGTAGTTAATAATACGACGAGCCATAGCACCGGCAATCTGTTTCATCACAATTTCACGACCATCTTTAAGTTTCACTGCAGTGGTTGTGCGTTCGTTTTCTTCAGCCGATTTATCTTTAAATGCAGCATAAAACTCGCCGTCTTTATGCTTCATGTATGTCACTAATCCCGGGACAGGAATCCAGTTGATATGCACGTTGGTTGGCGACATAAATATAGATACCTGCAGGCATTGAGATTTTAAATATTCGTTTTCGAAAGTTTCCTTGATTTCGCAGATTTTCCCATCAGCGGGCGATATGATTACATTTTCATTCAGAATGATGGTACGCTGAGGATATCTGAAAAATTGAATAATCAGAAAATAAACTACAGCGTATGCACCCAATATCCCAAAACGGATGATGCTATCAGCAATAAATAAAAATGAAACGATGATAAGAGCCGCGAATATTGCGGTTGCGTAATAAATTGTTCTTTTGCCAGCTTTGTGAAATTTCATTTATGTCTTGAATTTTGGCCTCAAAAATAGCAAATAATTGCGCTTTTTGGTTGCGTTGCCAATTTTAAGTGAACGAAAATGGAAAAACCTCTGAATATAAGTGTCTTAATCTGTACATAAAGTCCTAGCCTAAACGACAAAAAGTTCAAGGTACACAACAAATACCGGTACTGCAAAAAACAGTGAATCAAAACGATCAAGCACTCCGCCGTGGCCGGGAAGTAAATTTCCACTGTCTTTGATTCCAAAGTAACGTTTGAACATCGACTCGGTTAAATCACCAAATGTTGCAGATACAACGACCAGAATGCTGATGAAAATCCAATGAATCAGTTTTATTTCAGGAATAAAAGCCGGGATAAAATAAGATGCACCAACGGCAATTAATGTTCCGCCTATAGCACCTTCCCATGACTTTTTGGGTGATATACGTTCGAAGAGTCTGTTTTTTCCGATAGAAACACCAACCAGGTATGCCCCTGAATCATGAATCCAGATTAATGCAAATAATGCAATAAGTAATTTGGGTGTAAAATGATTATCATTAAAAACGTGAGAATACACCAGAAAATTTATGAGCGACAATGGTACAGCCAGATAAAGAATACTGAAAAGAGTAACCGCAATGTTTTCTAATGGTTTATCCTTTTTACGGTAAAGCTCAGCTGCCATAATCACAATCAGAAGTGGCAGTAATGCAAGTAAATATTTGATTTCGATAGTTCCTTTAGCAATCAGAAACGACAATAGAAACAAACAAGCCGAAACCAGATAACTAAAAAATTTATTGGGTTTAACTTCTGATTGCGCAAAAAGACTTATGAATTCGTTGATTCCTGCAGCCAGAATAAGAAGAAACAATGCCACAAAACTATACTCGCTGACCAGGATTGCTGTCAGCATAACCAGGACAAGAACGATACCCGTGATCGTTCGCGTAATTAATTTCTTCAAAGGATTAAATCTTTTAAAAGTTCAGTCGCTTTTACTTCAAAATCCTGGTGTACCCATACTTCAAAATCTCCGATTGAGGGAAAATTCGAATCGTGTTCGTTCAGAACGACGCTGTTTATTTCCTCGTTTTCCAGAATTTCTTTTGCCATTTCGGCCTGAAAACTCTGCTCGGTCCGAAATACACAAACCCAGTCTTTTTCCATAGCTTAGTTATTAAATTGGTTCCTCAGCAATTATCACAATCAGTGATTTCGGTCCATGCATACCCATTACCAACGTTTTTTCAATATCGGCAGTGCGGCTTGGCCCTGTAATATTGCTGATTAACGAAGGTAATTCATTTTTGTATTTGTTTCGCAGTTTTTCAAGCGCACTGTCTAAATAATCTGTAAGCTGCGACTCGTTGGCCACAACAATGTGTGTTTCGGGAAAGACGTTAAGCCGGCGTCCGGAAATTTGAGCTGAACTTACAAGGACCGACCCCAGGTGGGCTACCAAAAATTCGCAACCAGTGATCCCTATTGATATTTCAGCAAAAGAGGCTTCATCCGAGTTGATGGTTATGTCGCCAGTAATAAGTGGTTTTATGCCCGGATCGGTACAGAATATCTGGTTTTGTTGCCTTTCTTCGCAAATAAGTTTAATCTGGTCAGCCACATCGTTTTTCGACTTACAGATAAACACTTTTCCACCAATTAATTCAAGATTGGTTTTAAATTCCTGGCTCAATGATGGGTTGAGCGGATGATAAATAGGAGAGGTGAAATCGGGGGCTGTTACCTCGATTTCACCTCTTTTGTCTTGTGCAGCCTTTAAGCGCGCAAGAATTTTATTTTTAGCTGATTCCATTATGCTGATTCAGATTCGGTAGTGATTTCAGTATTTTCAGGAAGTTCGGCTGTTGTTTCTTTTTTCGAATCAGCAACCATCAGCGGTTTTCCCCATTTCCGTTTTCCAAAAATGTTTTCAAGGTCTTCGCTGAAGATTACTTCCTTATCCAAAAGCCGTTCAGCCAGCTTTTCATGACCTTCTTTATTCGTTGTCAAAATTTCCAATGCCCTGGCATACTGGGTTTCAATCAATAATTTCGATTCAGCATCAATCAGTTCAGCTGTTTTTTCACTGTACGGCTTGCTGAAAGCATATTCGCTTTGGCCAGATGAATCGTAATAACTTACATTCCCAACTTTTTCACTCATCCCGAAAATGCTGACCATGGCATAAGCCTGCTTGGTTACTTTTTCGAGGTCGTTTTGTGCACCTGAAGAGATGCTGTTGAAAACGATTTGTTCGGCTGCACGTCCACCCAATGCCGAACACATTTCGTCAAGCAGCTGATCTTTGGTAGTAATAGATCTTTCTTCAGGAAGATACCATGCAGCTCCTAATGCTTTACCACGCGGAACAATAGTTACTTTTAACAATGGATGAGCATGTTCCAGTAACCAGCTAATGGTAGCGTGGCCGGCTTCATGGTAGGCAATGCGTCTTTTCTCTTCAACCGAAATGATTTTATTCTTCTTTTCCAAGCCCCCAATGATACGGTCAACCGCATCGAGGAAATCTTGTTTGTCAACCAAATCTTTATTGTTTCTGGCGGCAATCAAGGCTGCTTCGTTACAAACATTGGCGATATCGGCACCCGAGAATCCGGGAGTTTGCTTGGCCAGGAAAGCTGGATCAACTTCTGGCGAGAGTTTAATAGGACGCAGATGAACGTTGAAAATTTCCTGACGCTCGTTCAGATCGGGCAGTTCTACATGAATCTGACGGTCGAAACGGCCAGCACGCATAAGCGCCTTATCAAGAATGTCGGCACGGTTGGTAGCTGCTAATATGATAACTCCAGAATTGGTGTCGAAACCGTCCATTTCAGTCAGGAGCTGGTTCAGTGTATTTTCGCGCTCATCATTTGAGCCGAAGTTTGGATTCTTACCTCTGGCACGGCCAATGGCATCAATTTCGTCGATAAACACGATACATGGCGATTTTTCTTTGGCTTGCTTAAATAAGTCGCGAACACGTGATGCACCTACACCCACAAACATTTCAACAAAATCTGACCCTGACATTGAGAAGAATGGTACATTGGCTTCGCCGGCAACAGCTTTTGCCAATAAGGTTTTTCCAGTTCCGGGAGGGCCAACTAAAAGAGCACCTTTAGGAATTTTACCACCAAGTTTTGTGAATTTGGTCGGGCTTTTCAGAAAGTCAACAATTTCTTCAACTTCCTGTTTGGCTTCAGCAAGTCCGGCAACATCTTTAAAGGTATTGGTTACTCGTGAGTCTTTGTCGAATACTTTAGCCTGCGATTTTCCAACATTAAAAATGTTTCCGGCACCACCGCCGCCAGAGCCTTTGCTCATTCGTCTGAAAATCCACCAGTAAAGTAAAATAAATGCGGCAAATGGTAGTACCCAACTGAGAATCTCTCCCATGTAGTTGTGTACTGTTTTATACTCAACTCCAATTTTATTTTCTTCAGCTACATTAGCCTGTGCTTCTTTTAAGTTGTTGGCGAATGCTTCGGGTGGACCGATTTCGAAAAAGTAGTGAGGTCCTGTTTTAGCCGGGGCAGTGAAACCATTGTTTAGTTTCGCTGCATATTTGTCGTAACTGCTTTCCTTCAGGTAAATCTGGGCCTCTTTTTCATTGACAATAATGATTTTTTTTATGTCATTATTAGCCAGCATGGTGGTTTTAACTTCATTCCAGTTTGTTTCAACCGGCCCACCGCCCAACGTAAACCATTGTATTACGAGAAAGGATATAATGACCACCCCATAAATCCAATACGGATTGAATTTGGGAGCTCTACTTCCTGAACTCATGTTGCTGAAATTATTCTTCTCCTTGTTTTTATTATTGTTTCCCATTTTATATTTAGTTTTCTTCTTTTATTATTTCGATATGTGCATCAGCCCATAAGTTTTCAAGGTCGTAAAATTGCCTGGATTCTTTTTGAAAAATGTGAACCATGATATCGGCATAGTCAAGCAAAATCCAGATTGAGTTTCGGTATCCATCTTTATGCCAGGCACTTTGGTTGACAAGTTCTTCCACTGTGTCTTCAACCGAATGGGCTATGGCATCAACATGTGTGACTGAATTTCCGTGGCAAATGATGAAATATTTACATTCTGTATGGTTAATTTTCGTTAAGTCAATTTTGATAATTTCCTGTCCTTTTTTTCTTTGAATCCCTTCAACAATGGCATCGATCAATTGTTCAGTTTCTCTTTCTTTTACGCTTTTGTTCATAAATATTTATTAGAACTACAAAGATAAATTTTTTACCACATTATTAGTGCTTAAACTTGTACGACGAATAATCCAACTTTATATTGGAAATACAAATTTAACTCGGCAGCATGGATCAAATTATTGGGAATTTAATTGTACGCTTAGAGGTAATCGATTCTACCAACAACTATGCCAAGCAACAAATCATGGAAAATGAACTAGCGGAGGGCACTGTCTTTTTGACATACGAGCAAACCTCGGGCAGAGGACAGCAGAAGAACGCATGGGAAAGCGAACCCCGGCAGAACTTGCTTTTTTCGATTGTTTTATGTCCTGATTTTATTGAAATGAGACGACAATTCCAATTGTCGAAAGTTATTTCACTTGGTATTTATAGTGCTATAAATAAATATGTTAGTGGTGTAAAGATAAAATGGCCAAATGATATTTATGTAGGCGACAGGAAACTTTGCGGAATACTAATCGAGAATTCGGTAATGAATGGTGTGTTGAATAATTCGATCGTTGGAATCGGGTTAAATATCAATCAAACAGTTTTTAGGAGTGATGCACCAAATCCGGTGTCGCTAAAAATGCTGACAAATCAGCACTACGCTTGTGAGGTAATCCTGACGGAAGTTCTTTCAGAAATTGATAAATATTACTGCATGTTGCGAGATGGACTGGACGAAAGGATTGATCGGGAGTTTTTAACTGCTCTGTATCGCCTGAATGAAATGCATTTATATAAGTCTGAAGATGAGCTTTTTGAAGGTCAGATTATTGGAGTAAATGAAATTGGTCAGTTGCTTATCTGGAAAAAAGACGGAAAGGTGCTTGAATTCCATTTTAAGGAAGTCGAGTTTCTTCAACTGTGAAGGATTGAATGACTGAATTATTGATTGATTACTTCTCTGTACTTCTGTTTTCGATATCCGGACTTTTCTTTTAACTGCTACCGATTACTGGCCACTATTTATAAGGTAACATTGCCAGCATATCAGCCAGACGGTTGATTCCCTCTTCAAGTTTTTTGTTTACAAGCATTTTAATCATCATGCTCATGTCGGCATCCAGGGTAAGCCGAAGTTTGGTTTCGTAGGCTGAAACCGGTAACAGCTGAATCCAGAACGTTATTCCAACCGGCATGCTTCCGCTACTGCCTATTTTGATGTTTTTAACGGGTTCACGTTCAATAATCCGGATCTCAGCCAGACCCATTCCACTGATCTGGAAGCGGCAGGAATCGGCATCCGATTCGAAATTGGAAATCTGAATTTGAGGAACTTGCTCTGTCATTTTTGACAATAGTCCTTCGTTTACGTACTTCGACAGATTTTCGAAATTCGAAAGGTAGTTGTAGATGATTTCCTGGTTATTATTAATAACTTTTATATCGCTTACGTATCTTGTTGAACCCATACAAATCTTTGTTTAAAAAAGAAAATCCCCTTTTCCTTTCAGAAAAGGGGAAGTTATAATGATTTTTAATAATCTATTTTCCCCAGCTCTCTGGCTGCTCGCGCCATTGATTGAGTTTTTCAACTTCCTCCGGTTTAACATCACCCGATTGTAATGCCAGGTCAATCAACACCTGATAGCGGCTCAGGGCTGTAAGTTCCAGACCTGCATCAGCAAAATTTTTGCGGGCCTGAGGAAAGTTGTATGTAAAGATGGCAACCATTCCCAGAACATCACCTCCAAAATTAGTAATAGCATCGGCAGCTTTCAGACTGCTTAATCCGGTTGATACCAAATCTTCAATAATCACAACTTTTTGACCGGCTTTCATATCGCCTTCAATCAGGTTTTCAAGTCCGTGATCTTTTGGTTTTGCACGAACATAAATGAAAGGCAATCCCAGTTCCTGTGCAACCAGCATTCCGTGAGCAATAGCTCCGGTGGCCACTCCTGCAATTACTTCAGCCTGCGGATATTTTTCGCGGATGATTTCGCAGAATTTCTGGCAAATGAAAGTCCGTTCTTCAGGATAAGACAAAATTTTGCGGTTATCGCAATAAATTGGGGCTTTCCAACCTGATGCCCAGGTAAACGGATTATTTGGCTGTACTTTTATGGTATTGATGTGTAGCAGTCTTTTTGTAACTTCGAGTTGAATTTGTTCAATCATGGTTATTTCCTTTTTAATTGCTGACAAATGTACAAAGTTTTTTTCAATGGCTCGACTATACTGTTTGATTCAGAAATGAAGAAATCATTAAATAATAACATTATAAGAAATCTCGATCTGGATAATTATACTGTTGTAGATGAGTTTATTAATGAAGTTGAATTGAATAAAATACCTTCGGATTACTTTATTCTGAATAAGGAAAATGATCAGGAGTGGAATCGATTTCGCAAACGGTTTGTTGAAATTCCGGCAGCAGGCGGTCTGGTGCAAAATAGTGATGGAATGTTTTTGTTTATTCGGCGTTTTGGAGTTTGGGATCTTCCCAAAGGCAAAATTGAGAAATTGGAAACGCCGGAACAGGCTGCTATTCGCGAAGTAGAAGAGGAGTGTGGCATTTTTGGCTTGAATATTATCAGGCAACTCGATTCAACCTACCATATCTATCGTTCTCCATATCATGATTTTCCTGAAAATTTGGTACTGAAGGAGACAAAATGGTTTCTGATGCACTATTCCGGAAATGAAATTCCTGTTCCGGAAGTTGAAGAGGATATTGAAGCTATCAGATGGTTTTCGATGGATGAACTTGATGAAGTGTATGCTGAAACCTATTCCAGTCTAACCGACTTTTTGGAGAAATCGTTGGCCTCTATTTAGGCGCTTGCTTCCCTGATTTCTGCATTTCCCTGATGTAATCGCTTTTTAGGAGTTGTCCTATCTGTCGGTCGAGCCCGTCGATGGGGTTTGGGGCGGGCGAGAGCAGTAACTTTCCGTCTTTCCCGATCAAAAACGAATTTGGGAAAGTTTTTACTTTATAACTGGTTTCAATATTGGTTTCGGTAGTGGTGAAAATTCCCGGCCATGCGCTTTCATTCTTAAATCCTTTTCCGTCAGGAATAACATTGATGATTACCAGTTTTTCCTTGTATCGGGCCGATATCGATTTGAGTGCATCAAGGTGCTGGCGGCAAATCGTATTTTGAGGATCGGTAAAATGCAAATAAATATAGGCATTCCGATAGTCAGCCAGATTCACTTTTTGGCCATTCAGGTTCTTTAGCGAAATGGCTGGTGGTGCGGTTCCGCTGGTTAAATAAACAAGTTTTGTTGAGATCAGTCGTGCCGTTTCCTGCTCGAAAGCGTTCCAATCTGGTGACTTTACTTGTCCAAGCATTTTCAGAATGGAGGCTTTTGTAAATTGCTTGCTGTAGTATGCGTCGTTCAGCGATTTTAAAAGAACCAGATGCGATAATTCCGTATTGAAATGTAGTTTTTGCTGGAAATACTCATCGAGTTTCTGAAGATTTGCCGAATTGATTTCTTTATTGATTTCAGGATTATTCAAACGGCTGAAGTAATTGGTAAAAACCTGGTTGAATATCACCGCATAGGCTGCCAGGTTATAAGCCGGCTTGTGGCTGTTGAAGTACGTTTCCATAAACTCGGTGATCTTTCCCTGGTTAAGTGCAAAATCGAGATTTGCTTTTCTGAAAAGCTTATGTGCTTCGAAAAATGACAGGTTCGTTTTTGGGAAATTATTGTCGAGCATTAATTTAATAGTATCAACCAGCGATTTGGTTTGGCTGATAAAAATCTGGTCAAAATATTTGCTTTCGAGTTTCGCGTATTCCTGCTCAAACTGCTGAATTTTGTAATTTAAATCGTTTTTATCGGGAGACACAATTCCAAACCAGACAGGTTCGGGCTTTACAAAAGGGTTTCTTTTTTGTGCTTCAGTAAGTGTTCGTTTAGGCGGAAAAACAATTTCATACGATTTTCCAGGCTCGAGATAAATCATTCCCTGGTAACCGTCGAAGTCGGCCAGACAAATGTTGGTTTCAGTAATATCGGCAGTTAGGATAAATGCACCGTCTGAACTAAAACGCAGCGTGCCTAATTTTACTTTTTCTTCAGAAATAAAATCGTGAAGTGTGTATAAATCAATAAAATTCGAGGCATATCCTGATGCTTTCCCTGAGATTTTTACCGGAGCCGACCATGATTTTCCGGCGAATAGAAGTCCGGCTAAAATTAAAAGGACGAGTGCAGTTTTTCTTTTCACGACCTGATTGAAATTACTTAAAGTACTGTTTGGGTAAAAACGAACAGAACCGGTAATAATTATTCGTCAGCTTTAAATTCCTTCATATTTAACGATGAAGGCAAAAACATGCTGGCGTCGCCTCCGTGGAGAATAATATCGCGGACAATAGTCGAGTTGATTGGCGTATGCTCGGGCATGGTAAGCAAGAATATCGATTCGATTTGCGGATGCATCTTCTTGTTGATCTGAGCGATAGCCCGTTCGTATTCGAAGTCAGCTGAAGTCCGTAATCCTCTTAAAATATAACTGGCATTTACTTTTTTGCAGAAATCAACTGTCAGCCCTTCGTGACTTTCAACCGAAACTTTAGGTTCATTTTTAAAAACTTCGTTGATCCATCTTAATCTTTTTTCGACTGGAAAGAAAGAGCGTTTATTGGTGTTATACCCGATCATGATCACAATTTTGTCGAACAGCGGAATGGCACGTTTTACAATACTTTCGTGTCCAACAGTAAATGGATCAAACGATCCCGGAAAGATGGCTACTCGTTCCATGAGTTTGATATTTCAGGAGTTTTTAGGCTTGTAAATATAGTGCATATTCCAAACAGGCAAACGATTCTGGCTATTTTATTCGTTTTCGGTGCTATTGCTGGTAATGATGAAGATAAAAATCAGGGCAAAAGTTGCTATGAATGTACTAATCAGTAGCTGGCTTGATTTGCTACTCTGGAAAAAGAAAGTGTTTTGCAACTCACTGTTAAATTGGATACTAACCAATACCAGTCCGTTGTTTATGGTATGTCCGATAATACAAAGCAAAAGGTTACCTGTGCGAACCATCAGTATCCCGAGGAGGATGCCTAAAATAAATGTGGCCGGGAATTGCCATGGATTGAGATGAAATAATGCAAACATCAGTGCTGACACAAAAACTGCCGTTGTTCGTGAATAATTGCGCATCAGTCCGTGCATAATTACTCCACGGAATATCATTTCTTCGATGATAGGCGCCATAATCACTACTTTTAAAATGGCACCATAAATGCCGTAGTCGCTGTCAAATATTTTACTGAATAATTCCCAAAACCAGGATGGGGGCGGAAGTACCTTGTCGAGAGCCACATTAACTTCCCCGATTAGGTTTTGTGCTCCCCAAATAAAGAACAAAACCGGAATCAACAACAGGACATTAAACGATTTAAGCGGGAAAAGTTCTTTCAATGGAACTCCAGCTTTTTTGTATGCATAATAAAAGATGAAAAGCGGCGAACCAACACCAACAATGATTTTTTTGAATGGGTTATACAGGTAATCTGTTCCGTTATAATAATCGAATAACGCCAGAGGGAAATCGATAATGGTTTGGATGAAAGTATAAAGAACCACTAAATGAATGGCTCCTAATATGGTTGGATAATATTTGTTCGGTAGCGGATTCACTTTTAGTCGGTTTTCAAATTAATTATGTGGATTTAATGGTCATACAAATATATAAGTTGAATCAGAATACATCAATCAATACGTTCATTAAGACATTTTTCGTCCAGTATTTGTTTCAATTTTTTTGTCATCCATTCCGAAACCTGACCGGCACCACTGTCATTAAAATGCATATCGTCCATCCAGTTTGTTGGAGACTGTACAATAGTGTCCGGTAATGTCAGAACTTGTCCGTATTGTTTATAAAAATCCAAGCGAAGTGGATTCTGAAAATTAGATCCGCTTTCGGGCAAATACACAAACACTAAGGGAATGTTTCTGCTTTTCAAAAGATTAATTGTTTTTATAAGATAGGAATAAGGAAACTTTAACTGAATCTGTTCGATTTCAAGCGAACCTCGCCTCTTGATCCATTTGCTCCATCCTTGTTTGTTCTTTAAAAATTCTTCTTCAGTTGCTATCCGGTCCGATTCTCCATAGCCATATGGATTTAAATTGGGGTCAGGATATTTCTCACGGAAAATATACTTCGCTTTAAATTGCTCTAGCCTTGCTGACGCTCCATTAAATACATCCGAAAAGTAATCACGGTTTACAAACGTTGGACTAATCAGCAAATCTTTTGTGTCGGCCAGATAAGGAAAAATATCGTGACTGTTTTTGGGCTCGTCTTCATGAACTTCAATGACCACCAATTTTGGGTTTTTATTTGCAACGAGTTCTTTTACAAATAAATATTCCAGGTTTCGCCCAAACCTGCAGTAGCCCAGATTGGCCAAATGAAATTTGTTATCCAGTACAGTTTCCATCTTCTTTTCCTGAAAAGAATGGATGGTGTGCGATGAACCGATAAATGCGACGTCTATCGGAGTTGCATTTTTAGTGAGCCGGTCAAAAATCCATGCTCCGTGATTATAACAATCGTCTTTAATAAAGTGTCGTGCAAATTCGTTGGAGTAGGGTAAAGCAAATAGTAAAACAACCGGTACGGCCAGTAGTCCAAAGAAAAATGCTATTTTTTGTAAAACCTCCTTCATCTTAAAATTGAAAATAAATGAATTGAGGAGCTAAATCCAGCACTCCGAAAATCAGAATCATTGCTGTGAAAAACAAATAGATGCCCCATCTTTTTATTGTAGATAAGTTGACAATCAATTCGTTAAAATCATTTTTCCGGCTTAAAATCTCGGTAATCAGGAAAACAGGAAGTCCGACGATTAGCGAAATTGCAAATTCCTTAAACTGATTGTTTGTGTGCCAGGCATTCTGCAGCTGATCTATAAATATCCAGTTAAACTCGGGAATTCGGCTAAATATTTCAAGGCTTTGATCCAGCGACTTCGACCGGAAGAAAATCAGGGCTAGATTCACGAACGAAAATGTGGCTGCAAATCCAAGCCAGTTCCATAATCTGCCCGATCTGTCAGGA
>JAJZSZ010000094.1 GCA_021849365.1 Bacteroidota bacterium
CAACGTTGTATTATTCCAACTTTGATCATGGTAATATTTTAATAACAGCTACTAGCTGCTGGCAATTGGCTTCTTGCAAGCAGCTAGCTGCCAGTTGCTAAAAACTGTGATTTACAGAATTATGAATTTTCAACGAAGTAGAGAGCACTTTGGTGAAGCCTTTCACGTCGTCGGCGGTCCATGCTGAATTCTTTTCGCCGTACTGACCAAATTCCGAGCGCATCAAATCGTGATCCGATTCAACGCCAACCAAAACGTAATTATATGGTTTCAGCTTAATGATCACTTTTCCGGTTACGGTTTCCTGCGAGTGTTCGAGGAATTTTTCGATGTCGCGCATTACTGGTTCAAAATAAAGCGCTTCGTGCAAGAACATTCCGTACCAGTTGCCCAATTGCTCTTTCCAATATTGCTGCCATTTGGTTAGCGTGTGTTTTTCGAGCATTTGGTGCGCTTTGATGATGATGAGCGGAGCAGCAGCCTCGAAACCAACACGACCTTTGATGCCGATGATGGTGTCGCCAATGTGCATATCGCGGCCAACGGCGTATGGTGATGCGATTGCTTCGAGCGCATTGATGGCATCTACCGGATTTTCGTAGCTCACGCCGTCAACAGCTTTCAGTTCGCCTTTCACAAAATCGATCGAGATTTCTTTTTCTTCCTTAGCAGTCAATTGCGATGGATAAGCTTCTTCAGGCAAAGTGAGGTTCGATTTCAGCGTTTCTTTTCCGCCAACGCTGGTTCCCCAAAGTCCTTTGTTGATCGAATATTCCATCTTTTTCCATTCGGCTTCCACGCCGTGCGCTTTCAGGTAGTCGATTTCTTCCTGACGGCTCAATTCCAAGTCACGGGTTGGTGTAAGAATTTCGATTTCAGGAGCCAAAATCTGGAAAGTCAAATCGAAGCGAACCTGGTCGTTTCCGGCGCCGGTGCTTCCATGAGCCACATATTTAGCGCCTATTTGCTTGGCATATTCAATGATGGCAATAGCCTGAAATACGCGTTCCGAACTAACTGAAATAGGATAGGTGTTGTTTCGGAGAACGTTTCCGAACACCATGTATTTGATACTTTTTTCGTAGTACGAATTGGTCACGTCGAGTGCAACGTGTTTCACCGAACCTAGTTTGTAGGCTTTTTGCTCGATCACATCGAGTTCGGCCTGGCTGAAACCGCCGGTGTTGGCGATGGCGGTGTAAACTTCCAGATTTTTTTCAACAGAAAGGTACATGGCACAATATGAGGTGTCCAAACCTCCGCTAAATGCTAAAACTACTTTATCCTTCATGATATAATTCTTGATATGATTTTAACTTGAAAAAACGATGACTCACCAACAGAATTGCGTAAAAACTTACAACTTTACTACACTTACAACATACTTCGATTCAGGAGATTGATCAATCAATTTTATGCTGAACCTTTGCCTGGCTTGCTGAAGGCCAGTTTACATGAGAAAATAATCCTGAATATCCATCAGGAGTCATCGTTTATGTTTTATTTTCGACTTTTAAAAAGCGAAAATCCTTCTTCTTTTTTAGCCTGAGACCCATTTTTGTTAGGCTTTAGCTTATTAATAATGTCGAGCAAAGTATCTTTAATTGCCCAACCATTCTGTTTTTTCTCTTCTTTCTTTTCTTTTTCCCAAGCCGGATCGTACAACATTCCGGTGCAGAGACATTTACTTTTCCCTGTACGGGTCAGAATATCGTAATTTACACAACTCTGGCAACCTTTCCAGAATTCTTCGTCGTCGGTCAGTTCTGAGAAAGTAACCGGACGATAACCAAGTTCGTGGTTTATTTTCATAACCGCCAAACCTGTTGTCAAACCGAAAATTTTAGCCTCCGGATATTTCTGACGCGATAACGCAAAGGCTTTTCGTTTAATTTCAGTAGCCAGACCAATTCCGCGGTATGCCTTGCCAACAATCAATCCTGAATTGGCAACAAAGCTCTTTGCGCCCCAGGTTTCGATGTAACAAAAACCAGCAAAGGTATCTCCGTTTTCGAGTGCAATTATTGCTTTGCCCGCAAGCATTTTGTCGGCGATATATTCATACGTACGACGGGCAATACCAGTTCCGCGCTCCTTTGATGCAATATCAATTGCATCGTTCACCTGGTCAACATATTTGAGGTGCTCTTCGGTAGCCACCAGAACCTGGATATTTTTCAATTCTTTCATTTTCTAAGTAGTCTCTCTTTTTTGATCGTTATTTCTTTTCCGTCCGAAATATCACAATCTCTTTATCTACGCTTTTTCACGAACGGTTTTCTTTTCTATCTAATAAATGTCCGCCAGCTAAAGCAGACGGCAAAGGATATTATTCCTCAATCAACAGTTTTGATTAGCCAACAGCGAATGTTCACTGATCACTTTCTACCCCAGCTTATCTTCCAGAGCCGGCATCATCAGGATCAGACTGTTGATTAGGTCGCTTTGTGAAACGCCTTCACGCATGATCACCAAAATGGTATCGTCGCCGGCAATGGTTCCCAGTATTTCATAGGGTTCCGAATTATCTATGACAACCGCAATGCTGTTGGCATAACCGGGCATAGTGCGAATGACTGCCAGATTTCCAGAAAACTGAATGTCGCGAAAACCATCGGCCAAAAAACTGATGCGCGAATTCTCTTTGTGGTTCTCGGCGGCAACACCTTCAGGAATTACATATACGTATCCCAACGCCTTATCGGCCACTTTGGCAACCTTCAAAATTTTCAAATCGCGCGACAAGGTTGCCTGAGTCAATTCAAAGCCCTGGTCTTTCATGATGTGCAAAAGCTCATCCTGACTGCTGATCCGGCCGTTCAATATTGCCTGCTTAATGGCTAATTGTCGTTTTGTACGATTCTTCATTTTGAATAAATATTCATTTTCGATGCAAAAATATGCAATAAATATTGAATGCAAACTTTTTTTTCAGAAATAATTTCTATTTTTGTCGCAGAAATAAACATCAAAAACGAATTGACACTTGAAACCATACAAGTTGAAAATCGGGAAGTACATAAAGAAGAAAGTTTGTTTAAGAGATAACAACCATGCGTTTGCCCTACAGCCGTAGCCAAACGCATTTTTTTTAATATTTTACATTGCAACGATGACACAACTAAGAAAAGTCAGATTGATTCTTGAAGACGGGACAACCTTTGAAGGAAAATCGTTTGGATACGAGAAATCGGCAGCAGGAGAAGTGGTTTTTTATACTGCTATGACCGGTTATCCCGAAAGTTTAACAGATCCTTCATATACGGGCCAGATCCTCGTTTCAACCTTCCCCCTGATTGGGAATTATGGTGTGCCAAGTGACTCAAAAACTGAAGGAATCGAAGATTTCTACGAGTCAAACAAAATTCACATTACCGGTTTGATCATCTCGGATTATTCGTTCGAGTACAGCCACTGGAATGCGATTAAAAGCCTGGGCGACTGGCTGAAAGAGTATAAAGTTCCGGGATTGTTCGGAATTGATACCCGCGCACTCACCAAAATCATTCGTGTGAAAGGTTCGCTTCTGGGCAAAATTGAATTTGAAGATGAGCCAATCGACTTTTACGATCCCAACAAGGAAAACCTGGTTGCCATTGCCAGCACCGACAAAGTGGAAGTGTATGGAAACGGCGAACACCGCGTAGTTTTGGTTGATTGTGGTGTAAAATACAATATCATTCGTTGCTTGCTTAACCGCAACGCCACTGTGATCCGCGTTCCGTGGGATTACGATTTTAGCAATGAAGATTTTGATGGAATCTTCCTTTCGAACGGACCAGGCGACCCTGCCTTGTGTGATGCTACCGTTGCAAACATCCGCAAAACGATGGACGCTGAAAAACCGATCATGGGGATTTGTCTGGGAAACCAGTTGCTAGCCCGTGCTGCCGGTGCAGATACCTATAAACTGAAATTTGGTCACCGTAGCCACAACCAACCGGTATTGCTGCAAGGAACCGACCGTTGTTTCATCACCTCTCAAAACCACGGTTTTGCTGTTGACACCCAAACGCTGCCTTCTGATTGGGAGCCTTTGTTTACCAACGTAAACGACAATACCAACGAAGGAATCCGCCACAAATCAAAACCATTCTTCTCCACTCAGTTCCACCCTGAAGCAGCCAGCGGACCGGTTGATACCGAGTTTTTATTCGACGATTTCATCAACAATGTGATTGAATACAAAAAATCAAAGAAGTAAAAAAGTCAGAAATCCGGAGACCGAAGACGGGAGACCGGAAAACCTGGAACTTGAAACTTTGAACTTGAAACTATAAAGCATCATGATAAATACAGACATTAAAAAAGTAATCGTACTGGGCTCGGGAGCGCTGAAAATTGGTGAGGCCGGTGAATTCGACTATTCCGGATCGCAGGCATTAAAAGCGTTGAAAGAGGAGAACGTGAAAACCGTTCTGATCAACCCGAACATCGCAACCATCCAAACTTCGGAAGACATTGCCGACCGCATTTACTTCCTCCCTGTTACCCCTTACTTTGTGGAGCAAGTCATCATCAAGGAAAAACCTGATGGCATTCTGCTGGCATTTGGCGGACAAACCGCGCTGAACTGCGGTGTAGCCTTATTCAAAACCGGCATTCTCGAAAAATACAATGTAAAAGTGGTTGGTACACCGGTTCAGGCCATTATTGATACCGAAGACCGTGAAATTTTCGCCGGAAAACTGGCCGAAATCGATGTAAAAACACCGCGCAGTATAGCTTGTATCAACATGCAGGAAGCCAAAGAAGCGGTGAAAACCATTGGCTATCCGATTATTATTCGAGCAGCTTATACACTCGGCGGATTGGGAAGCGGATTCTGTGCCAACGATAAAGAACTGGAAGCG
Organism: Bacteroidota bacterium; assembly: GCA_021849365.1. Lineage (GTDB taxonomy): Bacteria > Bacteroidota > Bacteroidia > Bacteroidales > Prolixibacteraceae > Aquipluma. Next base: position 4,854 of record JAJZSZ010000094.1, read on the forward strand.
TTGGCTTCAAAAGCTTTTACTTATTCACCTCAAATCCTGGTTGAAGAATCGATTAAAGGTTGGAAAGAGGTGGAATACGAAGTGGTTCGCGACCGCTTCAACAATTGTATCACCGTTTGTAATATGGAAAACTTCGACCCGCTTGGAATTCACACCGGCGAAAGTATTGTAGTTGCACCATCGCAAACGCTGACCAACTCAGAATATCATAAACTGCGTGCACTGGCAATCAAAATCATCCGTCACATCGGTATCGTTGGCGAATGTAATGTTCAGTACGCTCTCGATCCGCACTCCGAAGATTACCGTGTTATCGAGGTAAACGCCCGTCTGTCGCGTTCATCGGCGCTGGCATCGAAAGCAACCGGTTATCCATTAGCTTTCGTAGCTGCCAAATTAGGTTTGGGCTACGGATTGCACCAATTGAACAACCAGGTAACCAAAGTGACCACAGCCGCTTTCGAACCTGCACTCGACTACATCGTTTGTAAAATTCCGCGCTGGGACTTGAATAAATTCTCCGGAGTATCGAAAAACCTCGGAAGCTCGATGAAATCGGTGGGCGAAATCATGTCGATTGGACGCTCATTTGAAGAAGCCATCCAGAAAGGTATCCGAATGGTGGGAATAGGAATGCACGGTTTTGTGGCCAACAAAGAAGAAATCACCATCGAACAGATCGACGAAGAATTAAGCAACCCAACCGATCGTCGTATTTTCGCCATCGCCGAAGCTTTCAACAAAGGCTATTCGGTTGATGATATATACGAAAAAACTAAAATCGACCGTTGGTTCCTGCAGAAACTGCACAATATTCACAACACCAAAAATAAGCTGGAGCAAGTAAATGCGCTTCCCGAACTGGAAGATTCGCTGTTGCTTCAGGCTAAAAAAGAAGGTTTCTCCGACTTCCAGATTGCCCGTCTGGTGCTGAAATCGTCGAACAAAGCCATCAACGACGATCTGCTGAAAGTTCGCGAATTGCGTAAAAGCAGAAACATTCTGCCTTCGGTAAAACAAATCGATACGCTGGCCGGCGAATATCCTGCTCAAACCAACTATCTGTACCTGACTTACAACGGTGGCGAGCACGATGTTGAATTTCAGCACGACGATAAATCGGTTATCGTGTTGGGTTCAGGAGCATACCGCATTGGTAGTTCAGTTGAGTTTGACTGGTGTTCGGTTAACGCGATCACCACCATCCACAAGGAAAACTACCGCTCGATCATGATCAACTACAATCCGGAAACCGTGAGTACCGACTACGATACCTGCGACCGACTGTATTTTGACGAATTAACTTTCGAGCGTGTGATGGACATCGTGGATCTTGAAATTCCGAAAGGCGTAGTGCTTTCGATGGGTGGACAGATTCCGAACAACCTGGCCATGAAGCTTTACCGCCAGAATGTGCCAATCCTGGGAACTTCACCGGTAAACATCGACCGTGCCGAAGACCGTAAAAAGTTCAGCTCGCTTTGCGACTCGCTGGGAATTGATCAGCCACGCTGGTCGGAGCTGACAAGCATCGACGACATCTATTCGTTTGTTGACGAAGTGGGCTTTCCGGTGTTGATTCGCCCGTCGTATGTGCTTTCCGGCGCAGCTATGAATGTGGTTTCGAACAAAGACCAGTTGGAACATTTCCTGAACCTGGCTGCCAATGTTTCGAAAGAACATCCGGTGGTAGTTTCTGAATTTATTGAACAGGCCAAGGAAATTGAAATTGATGCCGTGGCTAAAAACGGTGAAGTGGTTGCCTATGCAATCTCGGAACACGTTGAATTTGCCGGTGTTCACTCGGGCGATGCCACCATCGTTTTCCCGCCGCAAAAACTGTATGTCGAAACCATTCGCCGCATCAAAAAGATTGCCCGCAAAATTGCCAAAGAACTCAATATTACCGGGCCATTCAACATGCAGTTGCTGGCCAAAGATAACGACATCAAGGTAATTGAATGTAACCTTCGGGCATCGCGCAGCTTCCCGTTTGTGTCGAAAGTAATGAAATACAACCTGATCGAAATTGCGACTCAGGCTATGCTGGACGCACCTTTCCAAACTCCGGACAAATCGCTGTTTGAGCTGGATTACGTGGGTGTGAAAGCTGCCCAGTTCTCTTTTGCCCGTTTGCTGAATGCCGACCCTGTTTTGGGTGTCGACATGTCGTCAACCGGCGAAGTGGGCTGTATTGGCGAAACCTATTACGAAGCCATCCTGAAATCGATGTTGTCAGTGGGTTACTCCATTCCGAAGAAAAACATCCTGATTTCTTCAGGAGAAACCCGTTCGAAAATCGAATTATTGAGCAGCGCCAGAATGCTTGCCGAGCGCGGATTCAATCTATACGCTACCGGTGGAACTCAACAATTCCTTGCCGACAACGGAGTTCAATCGACCCGCCTTTACTGGCCGGACGAAACCGACAAACACCCGAACACGCTCGAATACATCAAGGAAAAGAAAATTGATTTGGTCATCAACATCCCAAAAGACCACACTACACGTGAAATTACCAACGGGTACACCATTCGCCGAAGTGCGATTGATTACAGCATTCCGCTGATTACCAACGCCCGTGTGGCCAGCGCGTTTATTTATGCCATCTGCAAATACGGACTGGAAGATATGTCGATCAAAAGCTGGGACGAATACAAAGACTAACAAAGCGGAACTTTGTTTACCAAAAAATACAAAGGTCATCCTGAAAATTTCGGGATGACCTTTTTGATTTATTCTGGTTACATTTATAGCAAATCGGTTAATTTCGGGAAATTGAAATTATTGGAAACGTGACAGAGACTATCGAAATATTAAAATACGCATCCATCGGCGCTTTTCTGGGCCTGACAGCCGGCTTATCACCGGGTCCATTACTAACGTTGGTCATTTCAGAAACACTGAGGCATAATCGCAAAGAAGGGGTTCGTATTGCCGTTTCTCCTTTGTTTACAGATATTCCAATAGTTTTGGTTTCTATTTTTGTATTTTCCAGGTTGGCGCAGTTTGATACAATTTTGGGCGTAGTTTCGTTCCTTGGAGGACTTTTCATCGCCTACCTTGGTTATGAAACAATCAGGACAAGAGAGCTTAGTATTGGTGAGTCAGGAATTCATACGCAGGCGCTTCAGAAGGGAATTGCTGCCAATTTCCTGAGTCCGCACCCTTATCTTTTCTGGGTAACCGTTGGTGCGCCAATAGCGCTAAAAGCATATGCGCTAAATATTGTTGCTCTTATTTTATATTTCTTATCGTTTTATATATTCCTTATTGGTTCAAAGATTGGGGTTGCACATTTGGTTGCAAAATCGAAGGTTTTTTTCAGCAATATGCTTTATATGTGGGTTATGCGGTTTCTGGCTATCGCGTTATTTATCTTCTCTGTGTTTTTCATTTTTGATGGTTTAAAGTACCTCCGCTTTATTTAATACGTTCAGTATGTACTTGATTTTTTGGCCCTAAATTTCAGTTTAATTGTTTAAACTCTTCGCCTTGCTGTTTGTTATTACATCGCTAAAAGCCTTTTAACTAGCCTTTCTAAGAAACTATTTTTGTCGCATTAGCGTCAAAAAAACTCTTGATCTCAATTGGATAATATAGATGGGGATTGAAGTTGAACGAGCCAGCCAATTGTTTTTGAATCCGTCTGATAAACGGTAAACTTTCCGAAATTCTTCACTTACTCTGCTCAATCTATTCCTTTTCAACTGCTTTAAATTCAGTAAGGAGTATTCTTTTTTTTAGTTTAATTTTAACTTGAGATCAGGATGAAAACAAAAACAACTTTTGCTATTATTCTTTTATTTATGGGTTTTCTTTTCGTTTCTAAAGCTCAGCCAATGCCAGATAAAGGCAAGGCTGAAAACGAAACCTTGGCTCAAAAACTTGTAAATCAATGTGCCAATATTCATGAAGGTGAATTTGTGTTGGTAAGTGGTGGAATACGCGATTTTGAATTACTGGAAGATATTGTTATCAACGTAGGAAAGAAGGGTGCTTACCCGATTCTGACACTGGGTAGCGACCGTATGACGCGACGCTGGCTGACAGAAGTACCACCCAAATATGATTCACGAACCCCGGAAAGCGATATCAAGCTATTTGGTTTTATTACAGCAATGATTAGTGTTGATTATAACGAAACCGTTGGTCTTTTATCCGATATTCCGGCAGAAAGGCTGGTTGCCCGAGGGAAAGCGTATGAGCCTGTCAACGAATTGGTAGCCGAACGAAATGTGAAGGGCGTAAATCTGGGTAACGGACTTTATCCAACCGAAGCTAACGCCAAGTTGTATGGATTGACACTGAAAGAACTTTCTGATTTATTTTGGAAAGGAGTAAATGTAGATTACGCAAAGTTGGAAGCTACAGGGAAAGCCTTGCAGACAAAATTTTCTGGGGGAAAAGAAATTCAGATTACCAATCCGAATGGAACCGATTTGAAAGTACGAATTGAAAAGCGCCCGATGATTGTAAGTGACGGAGTTCTTTCTTCCGACGACCTGAAAAAAGGTTTTGCTACATCACAGGTTTATCTGCCTGCCGGTGAAGCATTTTTGGCTCCGGTAGCCGGTACTGCTGAAGGCAAAGTTGTGGTGGATCGTCATTTTTATCAGGGCAAAGAGATTACCGGACTCACTTTGACATTTAAAGCCGGAAAGCTGACTTCGATGACAGCCAAATCGGGACTGGAACCATTAAAAAAATTGTATGATGCTGCTGGTTCGGGAAAAGAAGATTTTGCCTTTGTAGATTTGGGCATTAATCCCAATGTGACAGTTAAACCGGGAAGTAAATTACTCGCATGGATGCCAGCTGGCATGGTGACTGTTGGTATCGGCAACAATGTTTGGGCCGGTGGTGAAAATAAAAGCCCTTATTCGCTGTCGTGTTTCATGCCCGGCAGTACGCTTAAACTTGATGGAAAGGCAGTGGTTGAAAATGGTGTTTTGAATAAATAATTGTTTGAGTAGCGACGCGATGCATCGCGTCGCTACTCAAACAATTAATCAATCTGCCGCTTAATGAACCACCTTTCCCAAAGGTTGAAGCTGCAATTAAATTTCACAAAATTTTCCTGGATTAAATGAGCCGCTTTGGTTCCGCGAGTACCCAACTCGAGCGAAAAATTTGCATAGCTGCGGTCTTTCCGGATTGGAATGCCAAGCCCAATGGAAAATGCCTGTTCATGAATCTGATTGTTGTACAATTTGAGGTAACCACTTTCGTAACGATACCCCATGCGGTATTTTATAGTTTGGCGAAGCGACTGCCGATCGTATTTAGGGGAATATTCGATGCCACCCCTGAAACTGTTGTTTGTGGTAAGTTTGTTTGGATTAAAATCAAGAGTGGCATCTTTCCAGTTACATTTTTTTAAATCAACTGTGGTGATCAGTTTGTTTTTGAAATTCAGACTTATCCCAACACCAAGATCTAGAGGTAGTTTCATCGATCCTGAACTTAAAACATCGCTCGAAATCACTTCTGAAGTACTGCTGTAGGTTTTCGTGATTGTAGTCGATGTTTCACCAGTTAGTCTGCTGCTGATTCCGGCAATTCCTCCCAGCACCATGCTCATGCGCGAATTGAAGGGAATGCTGATTTGTGTTCCTGCATTAAAATAACCTCCGGAGTAATGGATGTTATCTTCCTGATCGATTTGGTAAGTTGTAGACGAAACATCGATGCTTTGACTCAGGGTTTGGGTAACGTTTCCCCAGATATAACCCGATTTAACGCCTAACGAAATGTTTTTTGTGAGTTTCCATGCCAATAAAACTGCTGCTTCACTTAATCCTCCGGTACCTTCGTAAATCGAAGGGTAGTTTACCGAAGTTCCGTCGATGGTTTTTGATGTATAAATATTGTAGCCTACGCTGCTTTTCGGATTAAGTGTAAGCCCTCCGAAAAATTTCTTCGAAATCGGAAATCCAATCTGAAGCCAGCTCAAGTTTCCATCGTTGACATTCGCTTTCTTGGAGGAACTCTCCATCTGTGTGTATTTAAAATTAAACCCCATATCGAGCAGGAAACTTTGAGGTTCTATCGAGGTAAGCGATGCCGGGTTGGCCGAGTTAAAAAATAATCCCGAGCGCAGGGCGATGCCGGTTTCTCCCATGCCTGCATTTCTTCCGCCGGCAGCTGTTTCGAGCTCACCTATACCAAATCCTGAATAGGGAGAGCTGGTGCTGTTTTGAGCGAATAGCCCAATAATTGGTACTGTGATTAATAATACTAGTAATATAAGTTTCATTTCCGGATTTTTAATTGTGGTAATAATAAACATTCAGGTCGGGCGAATATTTACCTGAATTAGCACCGCCAAGGACAACGTGCTCTGCAGATTTTTTTGTAATTGAGGAGCCGTAACCAATCATCAGCGAAAGATTCGTTTCCAGCTCTTCCTTAAGTTCCGATTCGATAAAACTACTGATATCGACTTCGTAAAATACGGTTTCTTCAACCTCTTTTTGTATTGTCAAACGGGCATAAGTATAATCGCTTGTACTCCCGGGAATGGTTACCTGTCCGATCAATTGGTTTCTTCTGTCGGCGCTGTACACATAAAGCGAATCAGGCAGATTGGTGGTGCTCGTATAGGTACCTTTTATGGGATATAAGCGGAGTGTTGCCCCAACTAAAGCTGAGTTTTGCCCGATTTTCAGCAAATTGTCGATATACGGTATTTTAAGCTTGGCAAAGGTCTGAATGCCTGACTGAACAAGGACATTGTTTCCGGTTAGTTTGGAAACTCGTTCGTTGCTTGTATTGTCAATATTTTCCAATAATGAACCGGTTGCATCACCTGAAATTTGATTAAAGTAAATTCCGTCGGTAACAAACGAGAATTTGTAGTACAAATCGTGGAGATCGTTAGGATTTGGGCTTAAGTGATAGTACAACCGTATTTCGGGTTTTGTTTCGGTGTCACTGGTAGTGCCTGTATCTTCAGTCGAACCAGAATCGGCCGCCCTGAATCCGATAATTGCACCTTTGGTCTGGGTTCTTGCTTTAATTACCAGTCCGTTGAAGAATTTAAGAAATAAATCCTGAGTGTTTATCGTATCTTTTTTTTCCTTGATCATCTCAGCAAGCTGGGCTCCAAGTTTGTCGCTTAATCTGATGCTTACTTCTTCGTGTGAATTGGGCTGTGGTTTAAAGTTTACAGAACCCAGAGAAACCGGATTGTAACTGAAATTACTGGTTGAATACAGGTAACTGTCTTCCAGTTCCATTTGTTCCTGAAGCTGGTAAACATCTATTGTTTGGGTGATGGTAGTATCTCCCGAATAATAGGTGTCGTAATTGAGAACAAGGCAAATGGAGTCGAATTCGAATTTTGTGTACTCGATGGCATCGTCGAATTTCATGGTCATAAACGAGTTGGCATATTTATAGCCCGAAAAACTATTGTAATTGCTGCCAACCAGGAAACGACCTGAAGAATTGGAAATAATCGAGTCGTATTTAACCGTTGAGCTCTGAATGGTGAGCGTATCAATCATCACAACTCCGGTTTGGTTGTTTATAAAGTTGTCGCCAAGTACAAACTCTTCGATGGAGGAAGTTGAGCATGAAACAGTAAAAAGTGCGAGCAGTAAACTCAAAATTTGAAATGTCTTCATTTCGTTTTCATGTATTCGTTAATTGTTTGTTTCAGATTTTGGTGGAATTAAGCCGTCGTTCTTCAGGATTACTCAAATTCATTACACGGAATGACTTTCATTCCAACTCATGGCTTTCTAATTTTCAGCGAATGTAAAAGTGAAACTCAACTTCAGGAATTAAAATATACCGACGCCCGCAAACGCTCGATATAAACTTCCGTCAGGAATCAGGTTTTTGTTGCTATTTTCTTGATTGTCAGTTGTTAATTTGTATGTTCTGCTCTCTGAACACTGTTTGAACTACTCGACGAACCAGGTACGTCGATAAAAATTGCCTGTACGTCGATTGTTAGGCTTTGTCTGAATGGTTTTTCTTTCAATACACTTTACGGGCATTTAGTTTTGAGCCTCAATTTGTAAAACAGATTTGCTATGAAAACATTTTGGACAATAGTTTTAGGATTGTTCCTTTTAGTTGGTTGTAACGACAGCAGTACTGATGATCCGTTTGGAAATTGGGTCAGAAAATCGGATTTCGAAGGGCTTCCCCGAGGGTCTGCTGTTAGTTTTGTTATAGGCGAAAAAGCTTATGTTGGGCTTGGATATAACGACGATGCCGGCGATGGTTATTTAAAGGACTTTTGGGTTTATAGTCCGTCAAGCGACCGTTGGGACCGGATTGCTGATTTCCCAGGCAATGGGCGTATTGCAGCCGTAGGTTTTTCGATTAACGGGAAAGGCTATGTTGGAACGGGTTACGATGGCGATAATAAACTGAAAGATTTTTGGGAATACGATCCGGTTGCGAATACCTGGACCCAGAAGGATAGTTTCCTTGGAGGCGCCCGCTACAAGGCTGTTGGATTCTCTCTTAAAAACTATGGATACATTGGAACCGGTTATGGCGATGATTCAGTTGATAAAATTGACTTTTACCGTTTCGATCCTACT
>JAJZSZ010000095.1 GCA_021849365.1 Bacteroidota bacterium
TCAGATACCTCAAAGCAGATTTAGCCAAAGCAGGATTGTAGTAAATTGTGGGCAAAGCATGCTGTGAATTATCGCGTGCGCTGGCATGCATCCCCCAGTCGTAATCGTAAATGGTACCCTGAGGAATTTTTGTTTCACCGTAATATTCGCTGTATTTGGCCATAGCTTCCAAAACATAAGCATTCCATATCATTTCCCGTTTTAATACCGGATTTTGTTCGTCAGCAAATAACGGTAACTGTTTCTTCCAATCCTGGATAAATGATTTTGAAGAATTTGAATGAGAGCTCATTTCAGAAATAATTTTTGAGATTGCTTCTGTTGCCGGATCAAATGTGAACCCTGAAACAAGTTGAATACTTTTGGTTTCTCCCGGTTTTAATTTGAATTCGAAATTTCCAGTCAGTTTAATGCCTTTTTTCGCCTTGGTAGCAGTCACTTTACCTGTTCCCGAAGAAATTCCCAGAAATACCGAAGGTGGAAATCCATCGAGCATCGACATTTCATCGCGCGAAAGGAATTGAAGTGGATCATCAGAAGACGCTTTGATGTCAACAATTTGAAGCTGATCGTTTTGAATATCCCGAACCGAATGGGCGTATTTTACTTTGCGGTCGGCTTCTGGCTTCCGTTGTTCTTCAATACATTGGTAATTAGCAGTAATTCCTTCGTTATAAGTGATGTCGAGAGTCCGTCCGCTCGTGTTTTTAATATCCACAGAAATGGTAAATGCAGGAATACCGTTATAAGGATTTGTAGAAGGTTTTACTGAAAGTGTTCGACTACATTCAATCTCCTTTGTTTTATACTGATACAAAGCATATCCACAACCAAAAAAGCGTTTGCAGGTCGCATTATCAGCCGCCAATGAGTTTATTCCGGTTAATTGATAGGTTTTGTTTAAATTTTTAATGTAGAGTGATGCTTTATTTTTGCCTGAATTCGGAACATCGCCCATATTTACACGTCCCCAGCCTCTTTGACCAGTTATTAGTTCATATTCGCCACTGATATGCGGGAACAGGTTGATCCGGTAATTACCCAATATAAACCAAGGGTCTTCGGGGAGTTTTACTTTTGCACCTGCTTTATCAACAGCAGAGAATGGCAGATTTCCGGTATATTCAAAGCATGGCATGTTATCTGAATCCAATTGCCAATTGCCAATCTCACTTGTTTGTGCATTTGTAGATGTAAGTAAAAAAAGTATGAAGATCAGAAGGAGTATTTGTTTCATGTGATTATAATTTTGTTTTTTAGTTGCCATATGGAACTCCCAATAATAATCATCCTCCTGTGTGATAAAGATTTTCTCATGGTCTTTTCATTTGGTTAATTTGAATTGTTCGTGTAATTTTTACAATAAAATGTATAAACGTTGTGCTTTATTAAAAACTTACTGGATCGAATACAACATCTGTGGATTTTTGAAAAATAATTTTTCAAAAAAATTACTAATCCCTCTTGCTTCAAGTTCATGCCTGAATTCTGTGAGCAAATAGATCAATCCCGGCTTTCCTCCATAGGTTTTCCAGTAGGTGTTTTTTGCTAAATCCATGCCGATTACAATTCGATCAGAATAAAGGGGCAATAAATTTTCAAGCAAGATATATGTTGGGTTTTCATCTATGGTTTTCCACCGGAAATGGCTATCGTATTCAACATACACCCCAGTTTGCATAAGATCTTTGTGAAAGGCCAGATCCTTTTGCTTGTCGACATGGGACAAAACAACATGATTGAGGTCAGCGCCTAATTTAACGAAAAGCTCAACCTGCCCCATTGCCAGTTTTCCGCCATTGGTATGTGTTAGTATGGGAGCCCCTGTTTCAAGATGGGCATTGACCACTGCTTCAAATATTTTATGCTGATGGTCTGTAATTTTTTCATCGCCCGTAGCCAGTTTGATCATTCCTGCTTTATGACTGGTTCGTTTTACAACCGGACTATTGTAATCGTATTGATCAACCCCGTCGGTTATATCTTTGATGAATAATTCCGTTATTTCTTCAACCGACAAATGATAACGCCAATGATTGGGCGGATAATAGATTTCCTGATGTAAACCTGTAGGGACAATGATGTTTACCTTTGAATTTCGGGAAACTTCAGCCAGTTTGAGAATATTTCTTCCGCAGGCGGCAGGCATGGTATCCACCATTGTCCGACCCCCTAATTGATAAAATTCTCTTAGCTCTGCACTTATTTTAATTATATCGTTCAGAATAAATTCAGGATTGGCCATTGTAGTAAAGCCTTCCTCGATAACTACATGTTCATGAGAGTAGGTCAAACCCATTTGTTCGGATTGTATATCCCCCATCACTGTTCTAACAAATGACATATCAATAGTTATATATTGGTTTTATTTCTGATCAAATTATTTTTCCATCCTGTTCTGCTTGTATCTGCAATTGAATCAGGCACCTCCAATATTTGCCCAATTGCTATCAGCTCATTTCTTAACAACGAAATATCAATTCCCTTCGCATCACAATCTTTTTTCAACGATTGAATTACAGCAAGGCCAGCAGCCTGTCCCATACTCATGGTCTGCGCCATTGAACGGCACGATGCATGTGCATCATGCGTTGCAGAAAAACAACGACCGACCACCCATGTCGTGCTGCTGTCAGCCGGCACCAACGTTCCGTAGGGTACTCCATAAATTCCAGTTCCCGGAATGTATTCCCAGTAAGTTTCATCTTGTCCGTTTTTCCCTTTCCGGTGATCTTCAATCGGGGCGCCACTAAGCAAAACAGATGAATCCGGTATCACACCTGCCAGACATTCTTCTTTGGTCAGCCTGTGTTCACCATATACCCTGCGGGTTTCGCGAACTCCAATCTGGTGCGATAAACCGATAATTTTTGAATCCTCATATCCCGGCACTTGATCACGAAAAAAGTTTTCATATTCAAATGCCTGTTTCCTTCCTTCGATTTCTGCTTTTGTCAATTCTTCAATTTTCAAGGCATTCTGGTCTGAAACTTTCACCGCCACCGTTGAAACACAACCGGGCTGGCACATTTCATGGGCAGAACCTTCCTTCCTGGGCAACAAATGTGTTTTGTTTTCATAAGCATCTGTCATTCGCTCTTTCATCATTTTATTTCCACCTGCCTTTTCAAATTTTTGCTGATCGACATTACACATTCTGAAAGTTGTTGTCATGCTTTGTGCCGGTTCGTTTTCTCCTGCCAGTTCAAATTGACAACCTGACAGATAACAAAAATCTGCGTCGCCACTGGCATCAATCACCCTTCGGGCTTTGACTTTATAAAACCCCGACTTGTTCCAGAAAACACAATTTGTCCGTTCATTTTCTTCCCGGATTACATCGACCAAAGAAGTATGCAGTAAATAGTTTATCCCGGCTTCAGTAATCAATTTATCCCATACCAACTTCAAACGCTCTGGATTATAATTTACGCCTGTTCCGGCACCATAAGTATTTGGCCGCAAAAAAATATCATTGGTTTTATCCAGCTTGTTCACCACTTTATCAGGTAAGCCGCCAACAATTTTTTTGGGGTTTGTGCCTGGGGTAAAAAATCCATAAAAAGTATCCAGCATTTGTGTGGAAGAGCCGCCCGGGAAACTATACCGCTCGACCAGCATCACGGAATACCGATCTTGACTGGCTGCTGCCAATGCTGCCAAACATCCTGCTGAACCGGCACCAATTATAAGTACATCTATTTCAGCCAAAAGTGGAATTCTATGCGGATTGAAAAAGTCTGTCATAAAAACATTTCGTATCTGGTTTTCTATTTAACTCAGGAATTTCCTACGTTTTCGTATAGTTTTGCCAGGAGGTGTGCATGTTCATCGTAAGCACTCTCGAATAAGGATGTTGCCCTTTCGACCCCTACAACAACAGCACTACTTAAAACCTTGGGCGGCTGGCCTGCCGCTGTTAATAATCCAGCCAATTCGGCTTTAATACAATTAATAAGCAAAGTGCCGCCAACAGTTGATCCCGGTGCTACCGGAGTATCCAAACCCGGCACATACACCATGGCATCGCCAACGGGAGCACCCGTGTCTAATATCAAATCGGAGAAGTCGCCGAGTTTTTTCCCATCGCTGCGCTTACTGGTCGATTTTTCTGAATGTTCTTTAGTAATAATTGAAACTACTTTTATTTTCTTCTGTTGAAACAGTTCCGCTATCTCGATAGGAACCACGTTACAACCGCCGGAAGAGATTATAAGTGCTGTGTCAATATCGCTCAAATCAAAATTTCTTAAAATCCGATCTGCCAGTCCACTCACATTTTCAAGAAACATGGCCTGTCTTTGCCCATTGGCGCCAACAACCAGGTTGTGAAAAGTAAGTGAGAGTTCAACAATGGGGTTGAAACCCGGGAAAGAACCGTAGCGGGGCCACATTTCTTCAACCAGGATCCGGCTGTGGCCACTGCCAAAAACATGCACCATTCTTCCGGCCAGGATTGTCCCTGCAAACATTTGTGCAGCCTGTCTGATCTTTGTTTGCTGTGATTTTACTATTTCAAGGATTTCAATAGATTTCTGTAAATAAGTTTCTGTAATATTCATTTTCCCGATTTATAAAATTATTATTTGTGATTGGATTCCCTTGCAAAGCATGCGGCTCCCACTGCTCCTGCCAAATCACCATACTGGGCTTTCACAATTTCTGTTTGATTACCGCCGGCACGCCATTCATAATTGCTTATGAATTTTCCCAAAGGTTCAAATAAATCTTTCCCTGCTTCCGTAATACCACCACCAAGGATAATCATTTCAGGCGAAAGGATATTTGTTATCGATGCAAGGCCAATGGCTAATTTTTTTATTGAAGTAAGCCAAACTTCACCGGCAAATCCGTCTCCTTTTTTGATGGCCTCCAACAATTGGTGTGTAGAGCTATATTTTCCGTCAGTTCTTTTTGCAATGCTGCAATTACCTATGGCATCTTCCAGACTTCCGGGCATTCCGATTACATTAGGATCTCCTTCACTGTCAATAACCATGTGCCCAATATGCCCTGCTTTGTTGAATGCCCCCTGATAAGGTTTCCCGTCAATCAGTATTGCACCGCCAACGCCGGTACCCAATGTAAGCATGACTACGTTTTTTTTATTTTTTGCAGCCCCAAACCTTGCTTCGGCCATCATCGCCGAAATGGCATCATTCAATACAAAAGTCTTGGTTTTTAAAAACTCAGTCCAATCAAAATTTTCTAAACCCTGCAATCGACCAGGCATATAAGCTATGGCTGAATTACTTGCATTGGGCAAGCCCGGAGCTGAAATTCCAACCAAGGTATTACTGGATTGTAATCTTCCCTGAATTTCATGTACTGCTACTGCAATGGCAGTCTTCCAAATTGTATCATCCCCATCGTTTGTAGGTTGATAATGCCGGTGCAGAATATTGCCAAGCTCATCAATAGCTACCGCTTTTATTCTTGTACCGCCCAAATCAATTCCTATTGAAACGTTTGACATTTTTCTGGTTTTGTTGATTGATTTTATATTTGTCCCTCACTCACGCTCCATCCTCCATCTACTGACACTACCTGGCCTGTTGTGAACTTTGAATGATCACTCATGAAATAAACAGCCAGTCCGTCCAGATCTGAGGGATGACCAATCCTGCCGCCATCCAAAGGCTGTTTAGTTTTAATGAAAGACAGAATAGTTTCATCTTCTGCAGCACGCTGGGCCATTGGTGTTTCGACCAATGCAGGTGCAATAACGTTAACACGGATATTATTTTTTGCATAATAAGCGGCAATAGATTTAGTAAACCCAATAACGGCCGATTTCGCTGCTGCATAAGCATGAGTGGAAAAGTATTGAGGTGAAGGTGAATACCCAAGGACAGAGCTCATATTTAGAATCGCACCACTGGTTTCCTGCTTTAAAAATTGGTTGATAGCAGCTTGGTTGGATAACATCAAAGAAGTTAGATTTAATTCAATGGTTTTGTTCCAGCCATCCAGGGTAAGTTCGTGCAAAGGACCATCGCCAATTTTTCTTCCACTACCTCCGGCTACATGGTATAGTCCGTCAAAACTTCCAAATTTACTGATACAATCCTCGATAGCCCGAATGGCAGTATAAGGCTCAACTGCATTGCCCAGAATAGCTTGAGCCTTGTTGCCAAGGATAGATTTTGCTTCAGTCGCACTTTCTTTATTTCTGCCTACCACAATTACATTTGCCCCGCTTTCGATAAAAGCTTTGGCAGCAGATAATCCAAGACCGGTTGTGCCACCAATAATGACGAGGTTTTTGTTGGTTAAACTTTTTTCAGACATACTCAAATTGGTATTATTTCTTACCATTGAATTCCTTGATTGCATCTATCATTGCTACAATGTTTTCAACCGGAACGTTAGCTTGAATGTTGTGAACAGTGTTGAACACGAAACCACCATCTTTGGCAAAAATATCACACAAACAGAGCACTTCTTCCCGTACTTTTTCAGGAGTTGAATAAGGCAAAGTTTTTTGCGTGTCAATGCCACCACCCCAGAAAACAAGATCCTTTCCATAGGTCTTTTTTAGATGCGCCGGATCCATTCCTTTGGCATTCAACTGTACCGGATTAATGATATCGAAACCTGCGGCAATAAACCGCGACATAAACGGTTCAACTGCACCGCACGAATGCTTGAATGTTTTCCAATTGGTATTGGCATGAACCCAATCATTGATTCTCCGGTAATACGGCATCCATAAATCGTCAAACTGCTCAGGGTCACAAAATGTAGAATTCTGCGTTCCGAAATCGGTTCCGCAAATAAAAACTGCATCCACATTATCTCCAATTACCTGATGCAAACGACTGAAATTTTCAAGAGCTATTTCAGACTGACGGTCAAAAATTGCCCGGATGTAATTTGGTCGCATAAGGATACTCATGTACCATTCGGTTATATCGCGGATACCTTTCGGATTTCTTAATTTTATGCCGGGAATATGGGCAATGTCTCCCAAGGCTGTCCCTCCAAAACCGGCGACCACCGCTTTCCCAGTTGCATGTGCCGTTTGAGTGGTTTCTTTCCAATATACCAGATCGCTATCCGATATCAGGCCATATTCTTCGAGATTGTCTTTAGGATCCAGGTTTTCCTCAACTATGGGTTTCTGCCGGATGATTGCATCAAAAAAATAGCTGCTTCTGGGCATGCGCCCGGAAGGAGTGGCTGAAGTATCGCCTTCCGGAAACATCAATACATCACCATTTTCGTCGTTCGTAGTACGAAACCCTTCCGGAACCATCACTTTTTGACCCCAGGGAGTCAAATATTCCATTAAAGGTTCGTGGTTGTAAAATCCAAATGAATTTTTTCTACCCCTGGCAGCAACCACATCAACACCCAATATATCAATCAGTTCATGATCAACTTCACCCAACATCTGATAAGGATCGGTCACACGTACCGGCTTATTTTCCAGACCATAAAATTTCCTGAGACTTTCAATCGAACGAACATGAATTCCTGATACTGAAGTCGATCCAAAATCCACGACCAACTGATCGGGTTGCCGGTGATTTACTGTCAAATCAAATCGTTCTTTTGAAATCATAATTATATTAATTTGCTGTCATTAGCTAATCAAGTTGTCATTGCTTTATTTTATTGCCAGAGTTGTTCAATTTCCTCCAGCGACTTTTCTTTTGTTTCGGGCAGATATAAATACGTGAAAAGCCATTGAAGAAAAGCCATCAGCGCAAGAAACAGAAAAGTTGCTGCTCCACCCGCAGAAGCAAGAAAATGAGGGAAAAGGAGTACTACAAAGAAGTTAAAAATCCATTGGGTAAATGAGGCAAATGCAATAGCTTTTCCCCTGATTCTATTAGGAAATATCTCCGAAACCAGTGTCCAGAATGCAGGACCGATACAGGATGCGAAAAATGCGATAAATAACAATAGGCAAATCAGGGTAAATATTCCATTCAATTCAAGGTAAAACGATAGGGCCAAAAATAAAAGGGTAACTGTCATCCCCAATGAACCAATCAGATAGAGCTTACGACGTCCTACTTTATCGATCAGAAAAATAGCAACTAATGTAAATAGCCCGTTAATTAGACCGATCAAAGAGGTTTGAAGCAAGGCATTTTCTATTTCGACCCCAGCTGCAAGCAAAATCTTAGGTGCATAATCGACAATTGTGTTAATTCCGGTGATCTGAACAAAAACTGCCAAAAGAAATCCAAAAGAAACCACCTTACGCACAGCTGGACTGAATAATTCGGCAATGGTTGTAGAAGATGTATTGGTTTTGAGTGATCCGGCAATTTCGAGAATTTCTAAATTAGCCATCTCAACTCCTCCAATTCTGGTCAGAACTGTCAATGCTTCTAATTTCCGACCAGCTTTGTAAAGCCAGCGTGGACTTTCAGGGATAAAAAACAGACCTGCAAAAAACAAAACAGAAGGGATTATACCGGAAGCAAACATCCATCGCCAGTTGTTTTCCAGTCCGTGAAGGCTGTAATTAATTGTATACGAAATTAGTATTCCTATCACAATAGTAAGCTGATAAATCGCCACAAGCATCCCCCGTTTTTTTGCCGGAGCCACCTCGGCCACATACAAGGGAGAAAGAACAGAGGCTGCACCCACTGCCAAGCCTCCCGCGAGGCGTGCCAAAATAAAGAATGCAGATGTTGTTGCAACAGCAGTGGCTGCGCATGAAAACGCGAAAAAAAGTGCTACTATTAAAAGGATTTTTTTTCGCCCATATTTGTCAGTTAGAACACCTGAGCCAAATGCTCCAACGATTGCCCCGACTATAAGAGAGCTAACCCCCCAGCCTAATTCTATTTCGTTCCAACCAAAATAAGGTTGAATGAACGGAACTGCTCCTGAAATGATGGCAATATCAAAGCCAAACATCAGGCCACCAATTGTGGCAACAAAGCAAATAAAGTAGAGGTATGTTGATTTAGCTATTTTTTTCATTCTGATTTTGTCTGTTAATTTTGATTAAAATACTATTCAAAAGCAGGCCCAATTCATCAACACGATTTAGCTGGATCAAAATTCGGAGATATTGGTCATAATAAATGATATTATTTTACTTTATTTTTCAAATATTTTACTGATTTTTACAGCAAAATTGTATTAAAATGAAACTAATTGTTGAACATTTAAATAGGGATGCAAAGTCCTCTTTCGTTCTTCAAAAGGATGTTTATCCACACTATCCTACGCCCTGGCACTACCACCCGGAGTATGAACTTGTACTTGTACTGAAAAGTTCGGGTAATAAAATTATCGGGGATCACATGAGTTTTTTCACAGATGGCGACCTTGCTTTTCTGGGTCCTTTTCTTCCACACGTTTATCGTAACAGTAAAATTTATTATGAAGAAAACTCAAATCTTACTGCAGAGGCTATTGTTATTCATTTCAACATTGATTTCCTTGGGAATAGTTTTTTTAACATCCCTGAGATGGAAACGATCGCAAGATTTCTGGATGAATCCGTCATGGGCTTTTCCATCCACGGAAATACGAGGCAATTGGTTGCACAAAAGATGAATGATATGCTGGAAATGTCTAGTCCATCAAGAATTATTGAACTAATGTCCATATTCAACATACTCGCTGAGACAAAAGAAAAGGAAAAACTGGCAAGTCCCGGATTTATTCAAAATTTTAAAACTTCAGGTTCGGAGCAGATCACAGAAGTGTGTGATTTTATAATGAAAAACTTCACCTCTGATTTAACACTTAATCAAGTTGCAGCAATAGCCAATATGTCGCCCAATGCATTTTGTAATTTTTTTAAACAAAGAACAAGAAAAACATTTGTCAATTTTTTAAATGAAATTAGAATTGGGTTTGCATGCAGACTTCTTAGTGGTGAGCAACATAACATCTCTGAGATTTGTTATATGAGTGGATTTCATAATTTGTCGAATTTTAACAGACAATTTATAAGAATTGTAAATAAAACACCTCTTCAGTATAAAAAGAATATCTTAGAAACGGGAATCAAGAGTTGAAAATACTATTAGCGATCGTTGAAACGAGTTTTCGTTTCAGTTCTACATCATAAAACGATCAACATAATCGGGCAATCAACCCGGCACTCATTTAGTGGCAAATCGAAAAATAACCAACTGGGCCTAACACACTTGCCGTTGGCAGGTTGCATTTTTCAAAAAAAATTCACGGGCACAGATACACGGCGTCCAAGTCTATGAAAGATTGGGCTGATCCGTATATCTGTTTTGATATTCTAAATACAAATTTCCACTTATTCTCCAACCTCAACGGCGACTTCGTTACTTTGCCATAAACCATGTTTGGTACAAAATGCATGTGCCATCAGTTTCATGCTTTTAACAGGTACAATGTACAAATCTACTTCGACCTGACTCGGTGCATTGCCCATTGTTCCGGCAGAAAGCGTGGTTTGTGCCAACATCTTCTCTCCATCCCAAAGTTGGACCCAACTGATGTAGTGGTCAAAATCATCCGGGTGTTTGTACTCTTCCCCAACTTTAATTTTCACTTTGAATTTTTCGCCTTTGACAGCTGTTGCAGCACAGTGCACAAAAGTCGAATGACGGTCGATGTAATCACGCTTAGCTTCCCTTTCTATTTGGGAAATGTCTTCATAACGGTTGATCTTCATGTTGATTGAATTTTTTTTAATGATAATTTTCAGTACTATTTCTCAATTTATCAGTGCTTTGACAGATAATCTGCTACTCCCTCGGCTGAAGCTTTCATCGCCTCATCTCCCTCTTTCCAGTTCGCAGGACATACTTCGCCATATTCTTCGAAATGGGCCAATGCGTCAACCATACGAATTGCTTCATCTACATTGCGTCCCAATGGAAGGTCGTTGACCAGCTGGTGGCGTACAACCCCATTTTTATCGATCAGGAAGAGGCCTCGGTAAGCAACGGGTTCGCCAACAAAAGAAGATTCTCCCTCTTCATTCACTTCGTATTCGCCTGCCAGTACGCCGTAATTTTCGGAAATGGTTTTGGTCAGGTCAGAAACCAATGGAAACTTAACCCCCTTGATCCCTCCATTTTTCTTCTCTGTGTTCAACCAGGCCCAATGCGAAAATTCCGAATCAACAGAGCAACCAACAACCGCTACGTTGCGTTTTTCGAATTCAGCTAATTTTTCTTGGAAAGCCAAAATCTCGGTAGGACAAACAAATGTAAAATCAAGCGGATAGAAAAAGAAAATTACGTATTTCTTTCCAACAAATTGATCCAGGGAGTAATCCTTTACGATGTCGTTGCCGTTTACAACGGCATTAGCCTTGAACGAAGGCGCTTTCTTACCAACTAATGTACACATATCTACAATTTTAAATGATTAATTGAAATGATTATAAAAATAAGGAATAATATTAAGTATAGCAAATTTAGCTTGCAAAGGTTTCAAAAAATGGAAAACTTAATTTTAGGTTATATTTTTACCTTCCAGCTATCAAACTGATACAATCTCTATTTGTTCTATCAAAAAAATCCAGCATATTTGTACTGAATTCAGAAAAAAATGATGGATCAACAACAGATTTCAGCCTACCTGCTTAAAAATGGGATAAGGCCTTTACAAAAGCGGGTAAAAATCATGCATTATTTGGTTTCAAAGCGAAATCATCCAACCGTTGATATGATATACAGCGATCTGATACACGAAATCAATGGGTTATCTAAAACAACCATCTACAACGTTTTAAATTTATTTGTACAATCAGGTGTAGTTCTCGCACTTAACATCGAAGGCAATGAAATACGGTACGATGCAGACACTTCCCTTCACGGTCATTTTAAGTGCAAAATCTGCGCTGGGGTGATTGATTTCAGAATCAAACAGGAGGATTTGCCCAATCCTATGCTGGAGGGTTTTCGGATTGACGAGCAACAATATTACCTCAAGGGCGTTTGCTCCTTTTGTGCCAATAAAATTGAAGCCTGAATCAGGATCAGAAGAACAGAACTGTATTTTACAACGGATTTTAACCTTTATCCATTAATCAAAGGGAAAAAAGGAAACCTGTTACCAAAAACATTCACCATGAAGCTCTGGGAAAAGGGAATAAAAATCAACGACTTGATTGAATCTTTCACGATAGGTAAAGACCGTGAAATGGATCTTTTTCTGGCAAAATTTGATGTCATTGGTTCTTTGGCCCATATTCGAATGCTCGAACACATTGGCTTATTAACAGCCAGCGAATTAGCTCTTTTATCGAAAGAATTAAGGACCATCTACCGTGAAGTTGCAGATGGAAAATTTTCCATTGAGGAAGGTGTTGAAGATATCCATTCCCAGGTTGAACTTCTTCTGACAAAACGATTAGGTGAAATAGGAAAAAAAATCCACAGTGGCAGGTCCCGCAATGACCAGGTGTTACTTGATTTGAAACTTTTTACCAGGGACGCCATCCAAACTGTTACGGAAAACACGGTCCAACTTTTTCACACACTGATCGCTCAGGGCGAACGGTACAAAAATGTACTAATGCCGGGATACACCCATCTTCAGGTTGCTATGCCTTCCTCTTTCGGGTTGTGGTTCAGCGCTTATGCTGAAAGTCTGACAGACGACCTGAGGTTGTTACAAGCTGCTTACCAGGTGGTTGATCAGAATCCGCTCGGCTCTGCTGCCGGATACGGCTCCTCCTTTCCGCTCAACCGGCAGATGACCACCGACCTGCTTGGTTTTGAAACGATGAATTTCAACGTGGTTTATGCCCAGATGGGTCGCGGAAAAATGGAAAGAACCGTACTGTTTGCTTTGGCATCCATCGCCTCTACCCTCTCGCGGCTGGCTTTTGATGTCTGCCTCTTTATGAGCCAGAACTTCGATTTTGTCAAATTGCCGGATGAACTGACGACCGGCTCCAGCATCATGCCCCACAAGAAAAACCCGGACGTATTTGAACTTCTGCGTGCCCATTGCAACCGGATTCAGTCATTGCCAACGCAGATGCTGACCGTAACCAACAATTTGCCAAGCGGCTATTTCAGGGATATGCAGCTAACGAAAGAGCTTTTCATCCCTGCCTTTCAGGAGTTAAATGAATGTATCGGCATTGCTGTTTTCGCCCTCGAAAACATCAAAGTAAACGAACACATTCTGGAGGATGAAAAATACCGTTATCTTTATAGTGTGGAGGAAGTCAACCGCCTGGTACTTTCCGGAACTGCTTTCCGGGACGCCTACCGGGAAGTTGGCGCCTCGATTGAAAGCAATCAGTTTAATCCTGATAAAAAGATCAACCACACCCACGAAGGAAGCATCGGAAATCTTTGTCTCGATAAAATCGAAACTAAAATGAATCAGGTATTGTCTGAATTTAATTTCGAAAAGGCTTCCGGTGCAATTGATG
>JAJZSZ010000096.1 GCA_021849365.1 Bacteroidota bacterium
CCTACCGTAAACAAGTTGTAAAAAGCATTGAAGTGTACGGCGATATGCACCGTTACATACCGGTTTTGGCCAAATGGGCCGGATTTAAACGAATTGGCGAAAAAGTGGTTCAGCATCAGGAACGTAAATTTGGAACGACCAAATTCGGAATGGAGCGCTTTATTCGCGGACCGCTCGATTTACTTTCGGTTATTTTCATTTCAAAATTCAGCAAACGGCCTATGCACTTTTTTGGAGTGCTTGGGGTAATTACTTTTTTAGTCGGTTTTGCTGCCGCCATATGGGTTGGCGCTCAAAAAGTGATGCATACACTTCACAACGAACTGGCCCCGCGTATAACCGAAAGTCCGTATTTTTATTTATCGCTGGCAGCAATGATAATTGGGACCCAGCTGTTTTTAGCCGGATTTCTTGCTGAATTAATTTCACGAAACTCATCGGAACGAAATTCTTACCTGATTGATAAGAAAACGAATATCTGATCATCAGTTTAATATTTGATAACAGACTTCTCAGAACATTTTCCGCTGACCTGTCGTTTATCTTCAAAATTTGGGAAATGGCAACACCGTCAGCAGAAAAAAACAGAAGACAACTGAGTACCGCCGAAGAAATTGTAAACAGCATCACTCACGGCATTGGTGCACTTTTAAGCATTGTTGCACTTGTTGTACTCATCATTATTGCCGGAAAGTCGGGCGACATATGGCATCTGGTCAGCTTCTCGATTTATGGGAGCACATTAGTTCTGCTTTACCTGTCCTCAACGCTATACCACAGTTTCTCAAATCCCAAAATAAAAGAACTGTTTGCCCGTTTCGACCATATTTCAATTTTTTTGCTGATTGCCGGTACATACACACCTATTTTGCTTATTTCTATACGCGGAATCTGGGGTTGGACTTTGTTCGGAATCATTTGGGGAATGGCTGTAACAGGTGCAATTATCCGGTCGATATACCTGCATCGTTTCCGGAAACTGATGGTAGCCATTTATCTTATTATGGGCTGGATGGCTGTTCTAGCAGCCAAACAAATTTACTTGCATCTGCCATCTACAAGCCTAACATTTCTGATTTTGGGAGGACTCGCTTATTCGGGCGGTGTAATTTTCTATATGTGGCGTAAACTTCCATACAGTCACGGAATATGGCATTTATTTGTACTGACCGGAAGCATTCTGCACTTCTATGCCATCTATTACATCGTTCAATAATTGGAGGATAGCCCTGTAAATATTTGTTTTATCCGGAAATTCGCTTCAGAAAATCGCTGCTATTCTTTATGACTAACACATTCGATGGGAGTTTAGGCTTACTTAACGAAACCTGTCGGCCCGCAATCAAAATTTTTCCTGAATTGAATATTAGTGAAAGATTTGCCAAATAAAGTTCAAGTTCTGATTTTTCGATGGCATTAATAAATGTTGTACACACAAAATCATATTTCCCGGCCGACAACAGGTTCGCCAAATCGTCGAATGGCAGGCTTTGTCCGAGATAAATGCATCTATATCCGGCCTGGGCTGCGAGGTAGTTAAAATAGAGAAGCCCGAGTTCGTGCCAATCGTTTTCGCGGAGAAAAAACAAAAACGTCGGGGCTGCAGAGTTAAATTCGAACTTTCCGGCTGCACGAATCAACCGGTTACGAATCAGGTTTGACACAAAATGTTCATGAGCCGTAAAAATGGAACCAGCCTGCCATAATATACCTATACGCTCGAAAAATGGAAAGACAATCTGTTCAATTACTTTCCGAAATTCGTTTTCTGCTATCAATTTATCAAGCAGTTCCTCAAAACCAAATGAATCAAGATTCATTGTCAGGAACAAAAGCTGATCGATGTGTTTATTTGGATCGCTCGAATTTCGATTGATTCTGACGACTTCCGACTGAAGTTTGTCGGCATCGAACGAAGCAACATGCGAAATTTTATAGCCATTTTTAATCAGCATGGCTACGTTCAGAATCTTTCGAACATCATTATCAGAATAATACCTGATATTCGTATCTGTTCGGTCAGGATCGAATAATCCATATCGTTTTTCCCATATCCTGATAGTATGTGCCTTAACACCCGATAAATGTTCCAGATCTTTAATTGAATATACCGACATAAACTTTTCTTCTTAATGTCAAAAACCAAAACTAAAACAAGCAATAACGGGTTTTGTTTTAATTTTTCAAACAAATGATAAACAAAAAAAATAGGTACTACTTAAAAAATGCACTTCTCAATCAAATTAATTAGCTTTGGTGAAGAACGATTATAATCAGACCTTATGAAACGCATAATGCTTTGCTTCGTTATATGCCTGTTGGTCATTGCCGTGCGGGGCCAGTCAGCCGGAAACTATGCCATTGTTATTCATGGAGGCGCCGGTGTGATGGATCAAAAAAGTATGACTCCCAATATGCAGGCCGAATATCTTGCCGTATTAAACCGAGTTTTGCAGGTTGGTGATTCAGTTCTGGCTAACGGTGGCACCTGTCTTGATGCTGTCGAAAAAGCTATAATCATCATGGAAGACTCGCCATTATTCAATGCCGGCAAAGGAGCCGTTTTTACTCACGACGGGCTGGTAGAACTCGATGCTTCGGTTATGGATGGTAAAACGCTAAAAGCCGGAGCCATAGCGGCTGTCAGAGATATAAAAAATCCAATTCGTGTTGCCCGGGCTGTGATGGAAAAAACGGAACATGTCTTGCTGAATGGAGCCGGAGCTTCTCAATTTGCCAAAGAACAAGGTTTTAATCCGGTTGACAACAGCTATTTTTACACCGAAAAAAGACGCA
This sequence comes from Bacteroidota bacterium, assembly GCA_021849365.1. GTDB lineage: Bacteria > Bacteroidota > Bacteroidia > Bacteroidales > Prolixibacteraceae > Aquipluma. The sequence goes on from JAJZSZ010000096.1 coordinate 2,797, forward strand.
AACAGCTTGATGAACTTCTGAAAAAAGAACGGGAAGCCGGAGTAAACGACAAACATGGGACCGTTGGCTGCGTGGCACTCGATAAATACGGAAATATTGCTGCAGGAACTTCTACCGGCGGAATGACCAATAAAAAATACGGCCGTATTGGCGACTCGCCCATTATTGGAGCCGGAACATATGCCAACAACGAAACCGGTGGCTTTTCGTGCACCGGCCATGGTGAATATTATATCAGATTAGGATTTTCGAGAGACATTTCTGCATTGATGGAATACAAAAATCTACCGATACAGGAAGCCTGCCGCGCAGAGGTTGAAAAACTGTCACAACTTGGCGGAACTGGCGGCGTAATCGGTCTCGACCGAAAAGGAAATATTGCCATGGAATTCAACACCTCCGGAATGTTTCGTGGCTACATCAAATCTGACGGAGAAAAGAAAGTGATGATTTTTAAATAATCCGAGTGTACAAACAAACTTTTTTCAACAATTGAGAGGAGTTCATTTAAAATCTTCTTTGAGCATCCACCCTTAAGACATGTCTTTGTACTCGAAAAGTCATTGGATGGAAAAAACTGGCAACCTCTATTGGAAGAAAAAACGAGGGCATTCAGCTCACCGCATACTGCTTGCCAGGTAGGAAAAATCCGTTATTTACGTATCCGGATTCAGGAAGGAACTCCTGCCATTGGGGAAGTAAAAATTTACAATTGACGCAAAAATTTCAGTTGACTTTTGTAGTTGTCAACTTCAGAATAGCTCACCGAAAAATAACCCGACTGAAAAGTTAGAGTTTCACCTTTATCAGAGAACTTTGAATCACGAACCAGCTGAATAGAAAATTTGCCGGTTATGATCTTCTTTTGAGTGTTAACCGAAAGTATCTCAATCTTATTTTCTGCGCGCGAATCGATATGATATCCATCGGCAACCGAACTTCCACCAACAACACGCACCCACTCCGAACTAAAATCGCTGGTGACCATAGGAGAATTTAAATCTTTCATTGCGAAACTAATCGACAACTCTTCTTCCTGATCATTTTTGGGGTGACGTTTTAACGCGTTTAGGTAAAACTTCTGCTCCGCTTCCGAATAACTTCCCCATGTATCAGTCGAAATCCAGTTATTGCTGTTTTTTTTCGCAATTAAGCTCGAATTGGTCAATACCTCTGTTTCTTTTTCCTTTTGGCATGATGAAATAAAAAACAAAACCGATACAATCAATATTAGAAAACTCGCTTTCATGACATAAAATTTCATTAGTAACAATCTACATTCCTTATACTACGGTTGCCTCTTACATTAAAAAACTGAAGATTCAACTTTTATCCTTCCTGAATGTTTTTAAACGAAAAAAATGCGCACAAAGCTATCTCTTTTATTCTTACTGATTACACCTTTTTTATCAGTATCTCAAAATATCCTTCAAAATCTTGACTTGAACCTCAGCACAGTAAAATATCCGTTTGAGGTGCATTTTCTGAATTTACACATTCAAAACCAGGATCTGTCGATGGCTTACATGGACATTCAACCGGAAAAGCCTAATCACAAAACTATAATTTTGCTGCATGGCAAAAATTTTAACGGAGCATATTGGGAAACCACCATCCGCGAACTGGTAAAAAATGGATTTCGGGTTATTGTTCCTGATCAGATTGGTTTTGGGAAATCGTCGAAACCCCAGTCGTTTCAATATAGTTTTCAGCAATTGGCTCTAAATACAAAAACTCTGCTCGACAGCCTTCATATCGAAAAAACATCTGTACTTGGGCACTCAATGGGCGGCATGCTGGCCACCCGCTTTGCCTTAATGTTTCCTGAAATCACCGAGAAACTTATTCTTGAAAACCCAATTGGATTGGAAGACTACAAACAGCTGACCCCCTATAAGCCTGTTGATTATTGGTATAAAAATGAATTGGCACAGAACTATGAAAAAATCCGTCAGTATCAGTTGGTTTTCTATTACAACAACCAATGGAACTCCGAGTATGATCGTTGGGTAAACCTGTTAGCCGGATGGACACTCAATAAAGACTATCCCTTAATCGCCTGGAATGCCGCACTGACCTACGATATGATTGTTACTCAACCTGTCGTTCATGAATTCGGATTATTGAAATGCCCTACCCTACTGATTATCGGAACCAGAGACAGAACAGCTCTTGGAAAAGCATTGGCCAACCCGGAAGTACAAAAAAACATGGGATTATATAACAAATTGGGTAAAAAGACCCAGCAAAAAATACCGAACGCGAAACTGGTAGAATTAGATAATGTTGGCCATTTGCCACACATTGAAGCCTTTGAGCGGTTTATTAGTCCTTTACTACTTTTTCTGAATGAATAAGGCATGAACTAAAATTTTGATCAGATATATATTGTACCAATATTTTGTAATTTTAAGATTTTACATGCAACTTATTATCGTACAATTAATTTACCTAACAAACTAAAACTGATCTAATGAATACGTTCAGAGTGTACTTTACCCTTGTTAGTTTAATAACTTTAATTAACAGCAGTTTTGCCCAGGTAAAAGGCTATTATCGCTTCCCTTCTGTTCACAACGATCTGATTGTTTTTACAGCCGAAGGTGACCTCTGGAAATACAACCAATCTACCGGGCTTTGTTTCAGGATAACCACGAATCAAGGAGTTGAATCAAATGCCTCGATTTCACCTGATGGCAAATTTATAGCATTTAATGCCGAATACGAGGGACCAACTGAAGCTTACCTCATTCCAGTTGAAGGGGGAATCCCTAAACGGCTCACCTGGGAAGGGTTGAAAGGTAGTGGCCCAAAAATTTCTGGATGGACCCGGGATGGGAAATTGATCATTTCAACCAGCTATTTTTCAACTCTCCCTTCAAGACAGTTAGCCTTACTTGACCCGACTAAGTTGCAGTACAAAAAAATACCATTAGCTCAAGCAGATGAAGGCGTTTTTGATGAAAATGGGAATCTCTATTTTACTCGGCTGGCTTTTCAGGGAAGTCATACCAAGCGTTACAAAGGAGGTACTGCACAAAACCTTTGGATGTTTAATGGCAAAAACGAAGCAATCCCCTTAACTTCAGATTATGCCGGAACCAGCAAAAATCCGATGTTTTATCAAGGAAGATTGTATTTTCTGACCGACCGGGACGGAACGATGAATCTTTGGTCGATGGCTCCTGACGGGAAAGACCTAAAACAGCATACTCATTCGGTTGCCTGGGACCTTAAAGACGCTGAGCTACAAAATGGGAAAGTCGTTTTTCAGAAACAAGCTGATTTGTATTTGTACGATATTGCCAGCAATCAGGAAAAGTTGCTTGACATTTCACTCATTTCCGATTTTGATCAGAAACGTCCTGTTTGGGAAAAAGATCCCATGAAGAAACTGCAGGCAGTAAGCATTTCCAAAACCGGCAGTCATATATTACTCACCGCACGTGGCCGAATTTTTAGTGCACCGGTTGATGGTGGACGTTGGGCTGAAGTCACCCGAAAATATGGTATTCGTTTCAAATCGGCAGAATTTAGCGGAGATAAAGATGATGTAATTTTTAGCTCCGATGAATCGGGAGAAATAGAGTTGTGGAAAACCGATCGTAACGGGTTTTCAAATCCAACTCAACTGACAACTGGCAGTAAAGTTTTAATTATGGGGCACCAACCTTCACCTGACGGGAAATACATAGGCTATACTGAAAAAGATTATGCACTGAAACTTTACGATTCGACCACAAAAACAGTACGACTAATTGATCAGGATAATGTTAACGGATTTCGCTACTTATCCTGGTCTCCCGATAGTAAATGGCTGTCATACAGCGACCCAGCAGAAAATAAGAATTTTCAGATCAAAGTAGTAAATGTCGAAACTAATCAATCTTTTTCCCTCACTACGGATCGATTGGATAGTTATAATCCGATATTTAGCAACGATGGGAAATGGCTTTATTTCGTTTCTGACCGCACATTCAGCACATCGGTTGGAAGTCCATGGGGTCCGCGCCAGCCCGAACCTTACTATACCAAAACAAGCAAAATATACATGCTGGCATTGTACGATTCGCTTCGCTCACCTTTTCTGAACTATGACGAACTGAACCCTAAAGAAGAAAAGAAGGACGAAAAAAAGGAAACAACTCCAACGAAGACTGACGAAAAAAAGAAAAAAGATAAATCTGTCAAGCCTGAAAAGCAACCCGATATGATCGGCGCTGTCAACCGTTTTTACGAGGTGCCGGTTCCTGCCGACAATATTTCCGGACTTCAGGTGAATAAAAAGTATTTGTACTGGATTCAATCCGATCCGTCAGACTACCAGAACCGGAAACTGTTTGCATTTGAGATCTCCAATAAAAAAGACAATACTCCGGTAGAAGTGACCGATAAAGTGCAGGGGTACGACCTTTCAGGAGATGGTGAAAAGCTGCTGATTCGGAAGGCAGATGGTATTTATGTGACCGATGCCAATGGGAAAAAGGCCGAGTTGAAAGATGCTAAAGTCAACCTGAAAGACTGGATGTTCCAGATTGATCCGGTGGAAGACTGGAAACAAATGTTGGTAGACGCCTGGCGCCTCGAACGCGACTATTTCTACGACAAAAATATGCATGGTGTGGATTGGAAAGCTGTTCTCGACCGCCATTTGCCATTGGTCAGCCGACTTACTGACCGTTTTGAGCTCGACGACCTGATGGCCAGCATGGTCGCCGAACTGTCGGCGCTGCACACTTTTGTGTATGGCGGTGAAAAACGCACGCCAAACGACGATATTGCTCCTGCATCGCTGGGCGCACGACTCGAAAAAGATATCGCAAAAGGTGGATATGTCATTGAAAAGATTTTCAATGGTGACCCTGATTATCCCGAAAAACGGTCACCTTTGTCGCAACCTCAGCTTCAAATCAGAACTGGTGATATTATCACTAAAGTAAATGGGGTGAATGTGTTGGAAGTAGATAATATCAATCAGTTACTAAACAAAAAAGAAGGGCAGGAAGTACGATTGAGTCTGAAAAATCAATCAGGAAAAACTTACGACCAAATTGTAAAACCTGTAAGTATGGAAACCGACGCCGATTTACGATACAGCGAATGGGAACATACGCGTCGACTTGATGTGGAAAGCAAAACAGAAAACAAAGTAGGTTATTTTCATCTAAGGGCCATGGGTGGTGGAAATTTTGATGAATTCGTAAAAGGTTATTATCCGATATTCAATCGCGAAGGACTTATCATCGACGTACGCAATAATCGGGGCGGCAATATCGATAGTTGGATTCTAAACCGATTGCTCCGGAAAGCATGGTTCTACTGGCAATCACGCGCAGGACAACCCGACTGGAACATGCAATATGCTTTCCGCGGACACATTGTGGTACTTTGTAATGAAAACACGGCTTCCGACGGCGAAGCTTTTGCCGAAGGAATTAAACGGCTCGATTTGGGCGAAGTGATCGGAACACGCACCTGGGGCGGCGAAATTTGGTTATCGTCGAGCAACCGGCTGGTTGATAATGGCATCGCCACTGCTTCGGAAATGGGCGTATATACCGAGAATGGCGAATGGATCATTGAAGGTCACGGTGTCGATCCAGATATCGTGGTCGATAATTTGCCTTTTGCTACTTATAATGGAGAAGATGCTCAATTGAATGCTGCAATTCAGTTCCTGAAAAAGAAAATGGCTGACGAACCGGTAACCATTCCACCATTTCCACCTCTTCCGAATAAAGCATTCGAATACAAAAAATAAAGCAAATGGCTGTCTTCTGACTGTATTTCAAGAAAAGAAGGCAGCCATTTTTCTTAAAAGCAATCTTCTGCCAACTTAAATTCCGGACAGATGTTATTCAATACTCAACAATCATTGAGATTTGGTTGTTATTGAAAAAAATCACTTCCCTATTTAAGATTGTCGACTGCTTCGCTTTACATACGTCGGTTTTAACCCAGCATTATTCGGAACAGAAAACAAATTAATGAATCCTGTTATGACTAAATCTGAAAAACCAACGATTACCGTTGAAACACTGGTTCATATGCCGGTGGAAAAAGTCTGGAAATACTGGACTGAGCCACAACACATCACGAAATGGAATGCCGCGTCTGACGATTGGCATACACCCCGGGCCGAAAACGATCTTCGGGTTGGTGGCCGGTTCACGTCGCGTATGGAAGCCAAAGACGGAAGTTTTGGCTTCGATTTTGGCGGAACCTACACCCATGTGGAAACCAATCGGCTAATTGCTTACGCCATGGATGACGACCGGAAAGTTCAGATCGTTTTTGAACCTGGCGAAAAAGGCACCCGTATCGTTGAATCGTTCGAAGCCGAAAGCGAGAACTCGCTCGAATTGCAGCAGACCGGCTGGCAGGCCATTCTCAATAACTTTAAAAATTATGCCGATTCGCAACTTCAAACCATACATTTTGAAATAGCGATTGCTGCTTCTCCCGAAACCGTTTTTCAGAAGATGCTGCAAAAGCCCGGGTACGAGCAATGGACTAAAGTTTTTAGTCCTTCCTCGACATATGAAGGAAATTGGGAAAAAGGATCGAAAATTCGCTTCCTGGGAACCGACGATCAGGGAAATACCGGTGGAATGGTGAGCCGAATCAGGGATTTGGTGCCCAATCGGTATGTGAGCATCGAGCACATTGGCGTTGTGCAATGGAATAACGAAATCACCGACGGTCCTGATGTTGACGGATGGGCCGGGGCACTCGAAAATTACACGCTAATCCCCAACGGCAGTCAGACCATTGTAAAAATTGAGCTCGATTCGAATCCTGATTTTCTGGATTATATGAACAATACCTGGCCCCCGGCGCTGGCCGAACTCAAAAAAATCTGCGAGCTATAATTCATTTTTCACCAACAATTAAACAAGTCATCATGGCAACAGTAAGCACCTATCTCAATTTTGCAAATCAAACCGAAGAGGCGTTCAATTTCTACAAGTCGGTTTTCGGAACCGAATTTATGGGTGAAATCATGCGGTTTAAAGATATTCCGCCTACCGAAGGAATGCCGCCGCTCCCCGAAGCCGATTTAAATCTGGTGATGCACGTTTCGCTGCCCATTTTGGGCGGGCACCTTTTGATGGGCACTGATGCCCCCGAGTCGATGGGATTTAAAGTCAATGCCGGAAACAATGTTTACATCAATCTAAGTCCCGATACCCGTGAAGAAACTCAGCGATTGTTCAAGGGCCTTTCTGAAGGCGGAACTGTTGAACAGGAACTGCAGGATATGTTCTGGGGCGACTACTATGGAAGCTGTCGCGACAAGTTTGGCGTTCAGTGGATGTTTAACTGTGCCGAAAAATCCAATTAACAATTTGAAATTCAAGTAATATATTTCATGAGTAAACTTTCAGCATTTCTGTTTTTAACCCTGAACGGTTTTTACAAAGGACCGGAAGATGACATTAGCTGGCATAGCCACGGTGAAGAGGAAACCCGTTTTTCCGAAGAAATGCTTTCGCGGGACAATATTTTGGTTTTTGGCCGTAAAACCTACGAGATGATGGCTGATTTCTGGACTACCGATATGGCGCTTGAGATGTCGCCGATTGTTGCTGAAGGAATGAATCGGGCGGAGAAGATCGTTTTTTCGAAACAGGCTATTCCTGATGAAATTTGGGAGAACAGTCGGTTCATTACCGATGATTTGATCGGCTCGATTCGGTTCCTGAAACAAACGGAACAAAAAAACATGACGATTCTCGGCAGCGGAAACATCGTTAGCCAATTGGCCAGCCATAACCTGATTGACGAATACCAAATCATAATCGATCCGGTGGCGCTGGGCCATGGGACACCGCTTTTCTCCGGAATGCAACATGCATTAAACCTGAAGATTGCTGCAACGATAACATTTCCCGATGGGACAGTTCTTCTGACCTATCAAACACAATAATTCTGAAAACCGATAAAACCTATTTTATGAGCCATCCGATTTATCCGTGTCTTTGGTTCGACGGAAAAGCCAAAGAGGCTGCCGACTTTTACTGTTCGGTATTCTCCGGAACAAAAATTACTTCCGAAAATCCGTTGGTGGTTACCCTTGATGCCGCCGGACAAAAGTTTATGCTGCTCAATGGTGGTCCGTTTTTTACACTGAATCCGGCTATTTCCTTTTATGTGGTTTGCGAAACCACCGACGAAATCGATCGGACCTGGGAAAAACTAAGTGACGGCGGTTTCGCGTTGATGCCGCTGGACACCTGGCCTTGGAACCCAAAATACGGATGGGTTCAGGATAAATTTGGCGTAAGCTGGCAATTATCACTCGGAAAGCTGGAAAACGTGGCTCAAAAATTCATTCCTTGTTTGATGTTCACCCAACAATTTGCAGGAAGAGCCGAATCAGCCATTCAGTTTTACACATCCGTCTTTGCCGGGTCATCGGTATTTGGAATCCTGAAATATACCGCCGACGATCCTGATGTGGAAGGAACTGTGAAACACGCTCAGTTCACCCTCGGGAAGCAGGTTTTTATGGCCATGGATAGCTCGCTGAGTCACCAGTTTTGCTTTAACGAAGCTGTTTCGCTGGTTCAGGAGTGCGACACACAGGACGAAATCGACTACTATTGGGAAAAGCTGTCGGCAGTGCCTGAAGCCGAACAGTGCGGCTGGCTGAAAGATCAATTCGGCGTTTCGTGGCAGGTTGTACCCAAAATTCTGGAGGAACTGATGAATGATCCGTCGCGGTCGCAGCGCGTGATGAATGCTTTTATGCAAATGAAAATGTTCGATATCGCGAAATTGCTTGAAGCATAATTCCAATCCATCAACAAAATGGTGTCGTTCGGGTTTAATACTGAAATTCAATTTCCAATCATGAACCCGAACTCCATCCAGACCATTGACGAAGTCATTTCGGCGCTCGACCAAATCGTTGCCGAATCGGAGCAAAACAACGATCCAGCCGGTTATTTTGCTGCGCTCTACCGAAAAGTTACCATCAAAGTGAAGGAAGGCATAGCTTCCGGATATTTCGATGATGGTGTCCGGATGGAGCAGCTCGATGTCGTTTTTGCACTGCGCTACCTCGATGCCTATGCTGCAAACCGCCGGAATGAGCCGGTAACCGAATCATGGCAGAAAACCTTCGATCTTTCGGACAATTACTGGCCAATTGTACTCCAACATTTGCTGATGGGCATGAATGCCCACATCAATCTTGATCTTGGAATTGCCGCTGTTGAAGCTTCGGATGGGAAAAATCTGGCCGATCTGGAAAACGACTTCAACCGGATCAACGAAGTTCTGTCGTCGCTGGTGCACGAAGTTCAGGGCGATTTGTCGGCGGTTTGGCCGGCACTGAAGTTTATCCTGAAATGGACCGGGAAAGTGGATGATTACCTGGTTGATTTCAGCATGAAGCTGGCCCGCGACGGAGCCTGGAAATTTGCCAATCAATTGGATGCTGTTCCCGATTCAGACAAAGACCTGGCGATTGCACTTCGCGATCAAAAAGTGGCTGCTAAAACCCACGTGATTATGAAGCCCGGATTGATCGCCAAACTGGTATTGGCACTGATCCGAATCACCGAACGGGGAACCATCGCTGAAAAAATCAGGAAAATGTGTCAAGAAAGAAATAAAGCGTCACTTTAGAAATTAATTGATACTTTTGCGCTAAATTTTCAGATATGAAGCGAATTGGCGAACGAATCAAGCGCAAAAGAGAACTTTTGAACCTACATTTGAACGAGCTGGCCGAAAAAGTTGGAATCACGCCCAGCGCACTTTCACAAATCGAAAAAGCCAAATCGTTTCCTTCTATTGTCACACTAAAATCGATCGCCGAACATTTGCATACAACGGTTGGCGAACTGATTGGCGAGAATGAATCGCTGGCCAACAATCCGGTCGTGTTCAAAAAAGACATCAAATTTGTCGATCAAACCAAATCAGGAACCTTAATCTACCTCCTTTCCCATCAGGATATTAACAAACAAATGGACACCTATTTGCTGCGGTTTGGAAAAGCATCCGGAATTGAAAGCTATTTCTCGAATAGTTTTGGTCAGATTTTTTGCCACGTCATTTCCGGCGAAATCCGTTTCGATCTCGACAGCAAAAGCTACATCCTGAAACCCGGCGACAACATTTACCTCAACGCCAAGGCACCGCACGACGCTATCAACATTTTCGACGGAATCAGCGAAATGCTGTGGATTCAGTCCCCTCCTCATTTTTAGAATTAATCCAATTTCTTGACCGCTTCTAATCTTAAGAATTGTTTAAACTGCTTCAATAATTAAGTATTACTTTATTTATTAAGTGATATTAAACTATTTTTGTTGTGGGTTCTTAAATGGAGATCACCCATCGGTCTTCTCTGAAAACAAAAACCCGATTCAAAATTCAAAAAGATAGAATATGAGTGATTTATTAAAAGTTCTTGAGCAGAAAGAAATCAGTTTGCCGCAGGATGTTCTGGAAGTGTTGAAGGAATGTCAATCTTTCCTGACTTTTAATAAGGTAAGCGAACAGATCGGA
>JAJZSZ010000097.1 GCA_021849365.1 Bacteroidota bacterium
CCTGCGATGCAGGCAGGTTGCCATATATTTTATGGAGTTTTTCGTTGCTTATCACCAACATGCTATCCACATGTTCTCTTAGTTTTTCAACTCCTTCAAGTGCCTGATCGAATCGGCGCTTTCCTTCCGACCGCGATGGAATAGTAACAACAGCTATGGTCAGGATATCGAGCTCGCGGGCCAGCCTGGCAATAACCGGAGCAGCCCCGGTTCCTGTTCCTCCACCCATTCCGGCGGTGATGAACACCATTTTGGTTGTGCCTTCGAGAACTTCACGAATGTCGTCCAGATTTTCGATGGCAGCCTGCTCGCCCTGCTGCGGAAGGTTTCCGGCACCACGTCCCTGCGTGAGTGTAACCCCGAGCTGAATTCTCACCGGCACAGGATTGTTTTGCATTGCCTGTGCATCTGTATTACAAATCATGAAGTTTACACCTTCAATGCCCTCTTCAAACATGTTTTTGACGGCATTGCAACCGCCTCCTCCCACACCAATGACCTTGATGATGGAAGAGTTAGCGTGCTCTAGTCCGAAATTAAATAATTCATCGATCATAAGGCAGACTTGATTATATTTATGCTTAAGTCATTTCTGTATCAGCCGGTACTTCCTCGAAGAATCCTATCACTCCCTGAACAATTTTGTTCTGCATCTTGGTCAATATGCCGGGTTCGTTCGATTTCACTTTCTTAGCTTTACGCTTGCTCCTTTTGCCATTCAATCCATCTTCTTCGGAAGCCATCCGGAGTAAACCCAGAGCAGTCGCAAAGCGCGGATCTTCTATATTTCTTGACGAAATAATATTATTCATATTTGGTCGTCCAACACGCACATCGTATCCTGTATGAAATTTGATCAGCTGACCCATATTTGGCAACAGCGAGGTTCCTCCGGTAATTACAATTCCGGCACCCAGCTTATCGGCATAGCCCGATTTACGGATGGCATAAAAGAAATAAGAAACAATGTCTTCCATTCGTGCCTGAATAATGTGTGCCAGGCTTTTGAATGATATCTGTTTGGGCTCCCATCCGTTGATCGGAATGGTAACCACCTTGTCTTCAGGAGCAAAATCGGCAATCGCCTGTCCAAATTGAACTTTAAGCGATTCGGCTTGTCTCAGGGTAATGGAGCAGCCTTCTTTGATATCAGAAGTAACAACATTTCCGCCAAACGGGACCATCGAGGTATAGCACAAAACACCATCGCAGAAAATCGAAATTTTGGTTGTTCCGCCGCCAATGTCAACGAGGGCTACACCGGTTTCTTTTTCTTCCTCAGTCAGTACAACTTCTGATGAAGCTATCGGGTCGAGAATACCGCGGTGCACATTGATCGATCCGTTATTGAAGCACATGTCAATGTTCCGCTGGTAGGAATCAGGAGCAACGTGAACCTTGAAATTCGCTTCTATTTTTTCGCCAATCGTTCCAACCGGACTGGTAATTCCGGATTCTCCATCAATGGTATAGAATTCAGGATTGATGTGGTAAATGGTCATCCCTTCCTGCAGGTTTATCTGACTGGCCATCTGCATCATTTGATCCACATCGGCTTCGGTCACGCAATGATCGCGGCCAAAAGTCTTTTGCTGACGCGTATTCAGGGTTATCAGCTGCTGACCCGAAATGTTTACAAATACATTTTCGATATCGTGACCGCTTTCGCGTTCGACCTGTCCGATGGCATCGCTGATGGCAGCAAACGCTTCTTCAACATTGAGGACAACTCCACGTTTGACACCGCGGGATGCACTGTGTCCAAGTCCGATAATCTGGATTTTTCCATCTTCGCTTTTCTTTCCGGCTAAGGCCACAATTTTTGTAGAGCCAATGTCTACTGCTGCAAAAATTCTTTCGTTCTTGTCCATAACCTACTTTTTTGTACAAACAACCTGATTCCTGTATTTCACACTGATGGTTCTATATTTATTCCAGCCCATGTTTTTAAAACCCTGCTGGTAAACTGCTTTCAAATTTCTCAACTTCAGGGCGCAATCGTCGGGAGTTCCAAACTCAATGAGGTAATCGCCAACCTGCGGCAACAGGAGTAATTCGCCGTTTGCCTGAACAAAAACCTGCTCGATCTGCGCTTTCCAGAATTCATCTTTATTCACAAAATCGGCCATTTTTAACAGACTGGCTTGTGTTTCCGGATTGGGAATGGTTCCCGAAGCAATCATGATTCGTTCGACATATTTGGCCGAAGTCGGGATTTTATTCCCTTCCATGTCCATGTAATAATCTTCGGTCGAATTCTTTATCCTGATGATAGGAGTTCGTTCGTCGAGGCTTACTACAAGTTTCCCTTTAAACGATAAGCCTTTGGATTCAACCTTTTTGAAAACCTGAACATTAGCAAGTGATGACGATGAATTCAATTTGGTTTCCACTTTATTGATATTGATCGCCGAAAGCCTGTTACCCACAACCATCTCGCCCGATTTCTCAATCATATCGATTATTTCGTGCTCATCAAGAAACTTTGGCGAGTTGGGATTGATATTGACCACAATTTCCTGACAACGCACGGCTTCGCGCTGCGTGTAGGCGTAGTAAATGGTAAACCCGATGCCACCAATCAGCAATAACCAGCCTAGAATGATGAATATTTTCTTAACAACCTTCATATTTCAGCAATTGCTCTTTTACCGGTTCAACCAGGGTGTCGATATCGCCGGCACCCATCATGATGATAATTCCCGGGTTAAAGGTGGCCGCCAGACTTTTCAAATCCGACTTGACACACAATCGTTTATTTGTATTCTTTATCTCATTAAAAATCAATTCCGAAGTCACACCTTCCATCGGAAGTTCGCGTGCCGGATAAATATCGAGTAGCACAATTTCGTCGAGTAAATCGAGGCTTTGTGCAAAATCTTTATAAAAATCGTTGGTGCGACTGTAAAGATGTGGCTGGAATACACCAGTCAACGTCCGACCACGGTAAAAATCGCGCACCGATTGAATAGTTGCCTTCAACTCAGCCGGATGATGGGCGTAGTCGTCGATCAATACAAAATGTTCGTTCTTCAGATGAATATCGAACCGGCGTTTAACCCCAGCATATGAAGCCAGCGCACGGCGAATATCCTCAGGAGTGACACCAGCCATCAAGGCCAGGGCAGCTGCAGCCACCGAGTTTTCAACATACACCAGTCCCGGGTAATTCAATACAACTTTTTCGATGGTAAAATCCGGCGTTTTCAGGTCGAACTGGTAATAACCGTCTTTCAGTTCAATATTCTGTGCGCAATAATCAGCATCTTCTGTAATCGAATACGATAACATTTTATAGTGCACTGCCTCTGTTCCAAATGGCAATCCTTTTTTATAAAGCAGCGAACCTCCCTTCCGAATATTCCAGGCAAAAAGGCGGAAGCTTTCAATCACTTTTTCGTGCGACCCGTAAATGTCGAGGTGATCGGCATCCATCGAGGTAATCACAGCCAATTCAGGTTTCAGATGAAGGAACGAACGGTCGAACTCGTCAGCTTCGGCCACAATCCATTCGCTGCCAGTATCGTCGAGCAACAGATTGGTTTGGTAATTCTTCGAAATTCCGCCCAGAAATGCAGCACAGCCTTTTGCCGATGATTTCAGGATATGAGCGGCGATTGTTGAAACCGAAGTTTTGCCATGCGTTCCGGCAACGGCAATCGTGCGTTTGGCGTTGCAAATAATGCCCAGCACCTCGGCTCGTTTGTGAATTTCGAAACCCCGATTGACAAGCACATTTAATTCCTGATGAGTTGACGGAACGGCTGGCGTGTACACAATCAGCGAGTCGTTCACATTCAGATTGGCGGGCAGCAACGCAGGATCGTCGGTATAATGAACGGCAATTCCTTCTTTTTCAAGTGCTGCAGTTAATTCGGTAGCCGTGCGGTCGTAACCTGAAACAGCAATGCCCTGACTCGCAAAATAACGTGCCAGAGCGCTCATTCCAATCCCCCCGATACCGAGGAAATACACTTGCTTTATGTCGGTAAATTTTAACATTCTATACTTTTATAACTTCTAAAACAACATCCACAATCTCCTTGGCTGCATTGGGTTTTGCCAGTTTCAGTATATTTTCTGAAAGGCTGTTTAACCGCTGCTTATCAGCCAGCAATTTAAAGGTCTCTGACCATAATTGTTCTTTCGAATCGGCATCTTTTATCAACAAAGCGGCCTGATTTTCAACAAGTGCCATCGCATTTTTAGTCTGATGGTCTTCGGCAACGTTTGGCGAAGGCACCAAAACCGATGGTTTTCCGAGCAAACACAATTCAGAAATAGTTCCGGCGCCAGCTCTCGAAATAACCACATCGGCCACAGCATAAGCCAGATCCATGCGCGAAACAAACTCCATAGGCTGCAGATTTGTCGGGCAATTGCCTCCCAAACGTTCGAGCATTTCCTTATAATAATAGCTCCCGGTTTGCCAGATGACCTGAACATCCGTTTCTCCGATTAGTCCGAGGTTGGCCATTACACTTTCGTTCAGCGTACGGGCACCCAGGCTTCCCCCCACCAGAAGAACCACCGGTTTTGCCGGATTCAATTTGAAATATGCGTAAGCTTCACTTTTATCAACTATCGCATCAATCAGGTTTTTGCGTATCGGGTTGCCGGTCAGCACAATTTTTCCCGCAGGAAAATACCGCTCCATATTTGGATAGGCCACGCAAATCTTTTTCACTTTAGAGGCCAGCAATTTATTGGTCACACCGGCATATGAATTCTGTTCCTGAAGCACTGCCGGAACACCATTGCGAACAGCAGCTTTCAGAATAGGACCACTGGCAAATCCGCCTACACCAATAGCTACATCAGGCTTGAAATCGGCAATTACTTTGTTGGCTTTTCGCATACTCTGGAACAATTTCCAGAAAAAAGTCACCATTTTAAGCGAAGGTTTCCGCGGAAAACCGACAACCGGTAATCCCACAATACGGTAACCTGCTGCCGGAACACGTTCCATTTCCATTTTACCCAAAGCACCGACAAACAGGATCTCGGCTTCGGGTAAACGATCTTTAATCTCGTTGGCAATGGAAACTGCCGGGAAAATATGTCCCCCGGTTCCTCCTCCACTTACTATGACTTTTAATTTCTTCATATTATAATGCCTGATCTTCGATTGGTACTTCAGATTCTTCCTGATTTTTAGCTTCTGAATTCTCCTCGGCTTCAGAAGTGTTATTTTTCCCTTCCAATTCGGCCTGGGCCTGGTCGAGTTCAGCTTTTCGTTTTTGGTTATCGGCACTTACAGCCAGAATGACCCCGAACGAAGCGGCAGTGAACAACATTGACGAACCTCCCATACTCACCCAGGGCAACGGCTGCCCGGTTACCGGAACTGCGCCAACCGAAACGGCCATATTGATAAATGCCTGAAAGGTCATTAACAGCACGAGCCCCGTCACTGTAAATGCCGGGAACGTTCGTTCGCATCGTCGAACAATGATTACTCCGCGGAACAATAAAATCAGGTACAACAATGCAAGGAATGCACCACCTACAAATCCATATTCTTCAATGAAAATGGAATATATAAAATCGTTATACCCTGCTTCCATGTAATTACTCACCTCACTGTTTCCGGGTCCCTTCCCAAAAACGCCACCTTCGAAAATGGCCAGACGGGCATATTCTTCCTGCTTGGTTCCCGAAACTTCCTTTTTTCCACCTGAAATAAAGTCGTCGATTCGGCTTTTAACGGTATGAACACGGCCCACACTATCCGGAAAGAAATCGGCAGTGAAATAGATCAGAACAACCGCCAGCGCACCAATGCCTATAAGTGCCGCAATGTATTTGAACGATACCCTGGCGATAAGCATCAGCACAATCATGGTAAAGAAGATCATTGCTGATGTTGAGAAGTTGCTCAAAAAGATCAGGAAGCACACTCCCGCAGCAACCCCGGTGATCCAAAAGAAGGCTGATTTCAGCTCCTCTTCGGTACGCTGAGCTTTCGACAGCAAACGTGCCGCATACATTACCAGCGAAATCTTGGCCAACTCTGCCGGTTGAAAGCTAAAAAAAGGCAATGTGAGCGAACGTGAAGTTTCCTTGTCGCCACCGGTTATTTTATATTGAATGAAGGCTAAAATAAGGGTAAATACAGTGATCCCGACAAGAGCCGGCGACACCTTAAAGTAAAGCGAAACAGGCACAACATTTACCAGGAAAAGCATGATCCCGAACCCGGTAAGGATAAATATAACCTGCCGGATAAGATAATACATGGTATTTCCGTGTGCTTCGCGGTAAGCCAATTTTCCAGTCGCGCTGTACACAATTACAAGTGATATCAGCGACAGAAAAATGAGAATAACCCAAAGCGTCAAATCTCCCTTAAATATTTTAGCCAGTTTCCCTGCCATTTTACAACTCTCTTACTGCTTGTTTAAACTGATGACCACGATCTTCGTAGTTTTCGAATAAGTCGAAGCTGGCACAGGCTGGAGAAAGCAAAACGGTATCGCCATTCTTTGCCAGGAAATAAGCCGAACGCACGGCATCTTCCATCGACTGCGTTTCAACCATGTCGATTCCAACATTTTTAAAGGCTTCCAGAATCTTCGAATTATCAACGCCAAGGCAAACAATGGCCTTTACCTTCGATTTTACCAAATCGTACAGTTCCGAGTAATCGTTTCCTTTGTCAATACCACCCACAATCCAGACCGTTGGCTGCGTCATGCTTTCGAGTGCATACCAGGTTGAATTGATATTCGTGGCTTTTGAGTCGTTGATAAACTCAATGCCATGAACTTTCAAAAACCGTTCGAGTCGGTGTTCAACTCCTTTGAAGTCGGACAAACTCTCACGAATTTTTTCATTCCTGATGTTGACAGCCATTCCTGAAATTCCGGCAGCCATCGAATTGTAAGTGTTGTGGTTTCCTTGTAGTGCAATATCTAAAATCGACATAGTAAAAATATTTTGTTCCCAGTTAATAATCAGTTTATTGTCAGTTATTCCGGCGCCTTCGGCAGGAGGTGTTCCCAGAGTGAACGGAATACAGCGGGCGCTCAGTTTTCGTTTCGACATTTCGTGTTTCAATACCGGATCGTCGGCGCACCAGATAAAAACATCATCGGCCGTTTGGTTTTGAGTAATGCGAAATTTCGAATCGATATAATTCTGCATTTTGTACTCGTAGCGATCCAGATGATCAGGAGTAATATTCAACAGAACAGCCACATCTGCCTTGAACTCATACATTCCGTCGAGCTGGAAGCTACTTAGTTCAATCACATAATAATCGAATTCCTTTTCAGCCACCTGCCAGGCCATGCTTTGACCGACGTTACCAGCCAATCCCACGTTGAGACCAGCTTTCTGAAACATATGATAGGTTAGCAGTGTAGTCGTAGTTTTCCCGTTGCTTCCTGAAATGCATATTTTCTTTGCTGAAGTATATCTTCCGGCAAACTCAATTTCTGAAATTACAGGAGTTCCCTGTTCTTTCAGCTGTTTGATCAATGGCGCTTTATCCGGAATTCCGGGGCTCTTAATCACCACATCAGCATTCAGAATTTTCTCTTCCGAATGATTCCCTTCTTCAAATTCAATGTGACGGGCAATCAGCTCGTCACGATATTTTTCCTTAATCGTGCCTTTGTCCGACACAAACACGTCGAAGCCTTGCTTTAGCGCCAAAATGGCGGCTCCAACTCCACTTTCTGCGGCTCCTAATATGACTGCTCTTTTGCTCATTGTTATTAGCGCATTTTTAAGGTTACGATCGTCAGAACGGCCAGGATGATTCCGACAATCCAGAAACGGGTTACAATCTTTGCTTCAGGAATTCCCTGCTTCTGAAAATGATGATGTATTGGACTCATCAGGAAAATCCGGCGACCTTCGCCATATTTCTTCTTGGTATATTTAAAGTAGCCTACCTGAATAACTACTGAAAGATTTTCGATTACGAAGATTCCGCATAGGATCGGAATCAGAATTTCTTTGCGGATGATGATGGCAAAAACGGCCAGAATACCGCCCAAAGCCAAACTGCCGGTATCGCCCATAAACACCTGGGCCGGATAGGAATTGTACCACAGAAATCCAACGGTTGCCCCGATGAATGCCGAAATGAACACCGTCAACTCTCCCAGATTAGGGATATACATGATATTCAGGTAATCGGCATAAATAACGTTACCACTTACGTAGGCCAGAATTCCGAGCGTGACCCCGCTTATGGCCGAGGTGCCCGTAGCCAGTCCGTCGATTCCATCAGTGAGGTTAGCGGCATTGGAAACAGCAGTAATGATCAGGATAATGGCCAGCCCGTAAACCACCCAGCCCCATGTTTTGGCTTTTTCGCCAAGGAACGACACAAACCACGCATAGCTGAATTCGTGGTTTTTAATAAACGGTATAGTTGTCCGGGTTGATTTAACCGGCTTGGTTACATGTTGCAAGCGCTTCTGCCCGGTAATGCTATCGGTTACCATTTCTTTCACAAAAAAGCCATTCGAATCAACAACACGCTGACGAACAACAACATCATCAGAAAAATAAAGAGTGCACGCCACGATAATCCCCAGAGAAACCTGTCCCAGAATTTTAAATCTTCCGGCCAGTCCTTCTTTGTCTTTCAGGAAAACTTTAATGTAATCATCAGCAAATCCGATTAAACCAAGCCAAATGGTGGTAATCAGCATCAGCAGAATGTAAATATTATCGAGCCGGGCAAACAGCAGCGTAGGAATAATAATGGAAGAAAGAATAATGATTCCTCCCATGGTTGGCGTGCCTTTCTTAGCCAACTGACCTTCCAGTCCCAAATCGCGAATTTCTTCACCGATCTGCTTACGCTGTAAAAAACGAATCAGTTTTTTCCCGAATCCAACAGTAATGAGCAACGAAACAATGATTGCCGCACCCGAACGAAACGAGATATATTGAAACATACCCAATCCGGGGATGTCCCAATCTTTTAAAAACTGATATAAATGATAAAGCATAACCTATTATTTAGTTGTTTCCAAAAATCTCGTTAATCACTTCCTTGTCGTCGAAATGGTACTTCACCCCTTTAATCTCCTGGTAATCTTCATGTCCTTTTCCGGCAACCAGAATAATGTCGCCAGGTCTGGCAAGCATGCAGGCTGTTTTGATGGCCTCTTTCCGGTTAACGATTGACAAAACTTTGTGTTTTTGATGTGGCTCAACCCCCACTTCCATATCGGCAAGGATCTGTTCCGGCTCTTCCGAACGCGGATTATCTGATGTCAGGATAACTTTATCGCTTTGTTTCACAGCTTCAGCAGCCATTTTAGGACGCTTGGTCTTGTCGCGGTCGCCACCAGCTCCAACAACGGTAATCACCTGTTCATTACCGGTCCTGATTTCAGAGATTCCGGATAAAACATTCTGAATGGCATCGGGTGTATGCGCATAATCAACAACCGCATATTTTCCTTCTGGCGAGCGAATAATTTCGAACCGGCCTGAAACAGGACGCAGTTCACTTAAAATCCGGAGCAATTCGTTACGATCAACTCCAAGCAACAGTGTAGCTCCGGCCACTGCCAAAAGGTTGCTGGCATTGAAAACCCCGGTAAAATGTGTCCACACTTCCTGTCCGTCGATGCTCAGGAGCATTCCGTCGAAATGCTTTTCAAGAATTTTGCAATGAAAATTGGCCAATGTACGCAGCGAATAGGTTTGCTTTAAAGCACTGGTATTCTGAAGCATCACCATGCCATTTTTGTCGTCGGCATTAGTCAATGCAAAGGCAGTTCCAGGAAGATTGTCGAAGAATTTCTTCTTGGCCTTCAGATACTCTGCAAAAGTGAGGTGATAATCGAGATGATCGTGTGTCAGGTTGGTGAATATGCCTCCATTGAATTCGATGCCGCTGATGCGGTCCTGATCGATGGCATGAGAACTTACTTCCATGAAGCAGTATTCACATCCGGCGTCAACCATTTTGGCCATTAATTCCTGAATTTGCAGAGCATCAGGAGTGGTATGCGTTGCCGGAAATTCATCGTGCCCGACGTAATATTTTATGGTCGAAATCAGTCCGACTTTGTAGCCCAGCAGACTGAATGTTTTATACAAAAGTGTTGCAATGGTGGTTTTCCCGTTTGTTCCGGTTACTCCAACAACTTTCAGATTTGCTGACGGATGATTGTAATATGCAGCCGCCATTTTGCCAAAATTCACCTGCGTTTGTTCAATTTTTACCACAACGACTCCTGAAGGAATAGCTTCAGGCAAAATTTCGCAAACAACTGCAGCAGCTCCCAGTTCAACAGCCTTGGCAATAAATTGGTGCCCGTCAACATGCGTTCCCTTCACTGCAACAAACAGGTCGCCCGGTTTCACCTTACGCGAATCGAACTGAATTCCGTTGATCAGAATCGCTAAATCGCCATTCGATTCCAGAATTTCAACACCTGCAAGTATGTCATTTAAGGATTTCATTTCTATTGCTTTTTAGTTTGACCTGTTGTTTTTTTCGTTGTTGCTTTCTTCTTTTCGGCAGCTTTTTGCGCTGCAACTTTGGCTTTCCACTTGGCAATTGCCTCGGGGCTTGCTTTTGGCTTTACCGTAGTTTTCTTATTGGCATTTTTGGCCTCCGCCGCTTTCTGAGCAGCAACCTTTTCCTTCCATTTCCGGATGGCTTCCGGGCTTGGTTTTGCCTTTGTGGTGGTATTCTGTTTCGCCTTTGGCTTCTTTACTACTGGCGGAGCAACCGTTTTTTGTTCCGGAGCAACAACAGCACCGGCATTTGCCTGAATGGAATCGTTTTGCGCCAGACTGTCTTTTTTGGTAATCTGAAGATCGTCGAAGCCAAGGTCGAGCGAAACGATATCGCCTTTCACCACAGGAGATCCTGGAGTTGGCGACTGCCGATAAACGCGTCCGAAACCTTTGCTTTCAACCTTCAGTCCCTTTTCTTCGAGCAGATAAACGGCGTCGCTGGCTCCCATACCAATCACATCAGGAAGAATTCCGGGGGTATCACTTACACCATTCACAAAAACGGTCATCGAATCGGCATTGACTGCAACATGATCCGAAGTCAGGTTTTGGACCTGCGTTTTGAATCCCAATTCACGGGAGAACATCATTACATCTTCTTTCAATCCCGGTTTTACCTGCGGAACTTCATTGTATGGAGGAATTGAATCCTTTGCCGGTTCGAGGTATGCTGCATAAACTTTATCGGCAATACTCCGGAATACAGGTCCGGCGACCGAACCGCCATAGAAAGCACCTTTCGGCCCAACAATCACTACAATACAGCTATACAGGGGATTATCGGCAGGAAAATAGCCGCAAAACGAAGCCTGATATCTTTTTCCTTCTTCGCCGACATACCCTTTATTATCGTTGGCAATAACTGCGGTACCAGTCTTTCCGGCAATAGTGTAATATGGATTTTTCAAGCTTCTACCGGTTCCCCTGATGCAAACGCCCTTTAGCATATCCTGCGCTTTAATGAGCGTATTTTTCGAGCAGATGGAAGGGTTTATAACTTCGGTCGGAAACTTTCGAATTGGAATTCCGTCTTCGCGAACCTCTTCTATAAACTTAGGTTTCACCATCACACCGTTATTGGCCACTGCATTGTAAAAAGTCAGTGTCTGGATTGGTGCAATTTTAATTTCGTAACCATGGGCAATCCAAGCCAAGGAGGGCCCCCACCAATCAGGATCGGTAGGATATTTAATGCGGGGCTCGGCTTCTCCGAGGAAACCAAGGCCCAATTGCTTATTTAAACCAAAGCTGTAAATACGGTCGATGAATTCTTTTTCTTTGCCCTCGTAATATTTACAAATGATTTTGGCCGTACCAATATTTGAAGAAAGTTCAAAAGTTCTTTTCAAACTGATCAGACCATGACCACCATGATCATAATCACTATCTTTCATCTTCTGTCCCCTATATTCCCACAAACCACGACCTGTATCAACCAAATCCGACGTATCAGCATAACCTGCATCCATCGCGGCTATCAGCGACATCAGCTTGAATGTTGAACCCGGCTCACTACATCCGGCATGACCAAAGGCAAAGTTGTAAGTTTCGCCGTAGGTGCCGTCCTTCTTGAGTCCCATATTGGCAATAGCCTTTATGTTTCCGGTTTTCACTTCCATGACAATGGCTGTTCCCCACTCTGCCTGACTAATTTCCATCTGTTTTCCAAGGGCAGTCTGGGCATAGTCCTGAAGGTTGACATTGATTGTAGTAACGACATCTTTCCCCTCTTTTGGCTCAACAATTGGAATGTTGGTCCATTGTCCTGAAAAGTTACGTTTGAGTGCCATCCCGTTTATACCGGCAAGGTAACTTTCGGCCAAACCTTCAACTCCGGTAAATCCCACATTACCATGAACCCCGCCAAAAGCACCTTTATTGAGTACACCAATTGTGCGACTGGCAAGGTCGCCATGTGGAAGGATTCGTTTATTATCAGTAACAACAATGATTCCTGATCCGAAATAACTTCTCGACATGGTTTTCAGGAGCTTAAATTCCTGAAATTTATTGTGATCGATCTGATCGGGATTCAAAAGGAACCACCTGTTCTTTTTGGCATATGCCGCATCTAAGCGGGCTTTGAATTCTTCTTTTGGAAATCCGAAAAAATTGGATATTTCGGTAGCCATATTGTCCGATTCACGGGTATAAATTTCCTGGATACGCGGAGCCATCAGGTCCATCCGGATTTCGTAATAAGGAACTGAGGTTGACAGGATACTCCCATCGTCGGCACAAATATTGCCTCGCTTTGCCCAGATTTCGGTTGTGTTGCTGCGCAGGTCTTTGGCTATCTCCTGCCACTTTTGAGTATCAACATTCTGAATAATGAGAATCCGGGCTATAATAACAAGTCCGAATATGGCAATCGCAAAATACACGATGCCAAATCGTAAGGTTATAGCTTTTCTGATTTCCATTATTTAGTCTCCATTTTTTTTACCGTGATCCGTTTGGGTGGCTCAACGGGTTCAATCAAATCTATTTTTCGCTCGATCACCCTCCGGGTAACTTCCGACGGACGATTGATGTACATTAATTCTGTTTCGTGAATCACCGATTCCGATTTATATTCTTTGAGCGAATCGCGCACCATTTCCATTTGCCTGATGGTTTTCTCGGTGATGTATCGGTTGGTGATCAATCCAATTCCGAGCAGGGCAAGAAATATCACAAAAGGGATTTGCCTGGTTACTGTTTCGCTGGCCAAAGCACTACCTGCCAGTACATTTTTAATACTTCCGGCCGATAATTTCTTCTTGCTATTTTCTTTTTTCTCTGTCATGCCTTCTTCTCTGCAATTCT
>JAJZSZ010000098.1 GCA_021849365.1 Bacteroidota bacterium
AGAAACGCGCCATCCGTGCCATCGAAATTGAAGAATACTACCTCACTCACCCCGAAATCAACACCGGAATGCCCGACATCCGGAGTTTGGTTGTAGGCGTTCAATTCGACCGACAAACACGCCGAAAACGCATTACCTCGCGCCTACGCCAACGTTTGCGCGAAGGCATGCTAGACGAAGTTCAGCGCCTGCTCGACAGTGGTCTAACCCCTGAACAATTGACCTATTACGGTCTCGAATACAAATTTATGACGCAGTACCTCACCGGAGAGTTAACTTACCAGGAAATGTTTGATGGATTGAATGTAGCTATTCACCAGTTTGCCAAACGCCAGATGACCTGGTTCCGCCGCATGGAAAAACAAGGTATCGAAATACGCTGGCTCGATGGGTTTATGCCACTGGAAGAAAAGGTGGCAAAGATTGTGGAATGGTACAATGAATAATAGCCTGAAATAAAAAAAGCCGGTCAAATCTTTAACCGGCTCTTTTGCTGAAATTTATCAGGATTAAAACTTATACCCTAAAGTAAAAATCACAGTATTCAGATTAGTTGAATATTTCGCCATTTCCGGGGCATCCGGATAAAGGTTCATATACTCATCACTGATCGTATGTTTTACAGCTGCATCAAAAAATACATTTCCCTGTTTAAATCCAAAACCTCCGGAAACTGTTGAATAAGAGGCATTCTTATTCATATTATTCTGATTCAGATATGTCGATTTAAATACGCTCGGATAATTTTCGTAACCGGCACGAAGACTGAAGTTTGGATTTACACGATATTCACCGCCAATGTGCAGGTTTCCAACTGTCTTATAAGCATCCTTTATCGTTTTGTTCTGGTCGTAATAGTCATAACCATCGCTGCCGTTTTTAAGTTTGGCAGTCGAATAGTCAACAATTTCATAATCAACACTAATCAAACCAACTTTTCCAATAACATAAGCTCCACTAAGGATGGTTTTCATAGGAGTTTCAATTTCGTAATCGTAAACGCCTTCTTTATCAGGTTCGGCATAATGATTACCCATAACTCCCTGATCATCGGCATTAAGTGACTCCATGGTATTGAAGTAATTATCGCTCAGCTTGTAAAACGTCGGTGTATGAAATGCAAGACCAAGTCTCAAATTGTCGGTTGGTTTATAAATAGCACCCAACTTTAGATTAAAACCGTTTCCTGCAGTTTTCAAATATGTACCAAAGTTAAGATGATCAAAATACGGATTCTGGTTGCTCGGATACCATTCTTTTAAATTGGTATTTTCTTTAAAGTAAACATCATGAATACCTACAGTTGCGCCCAAATAGAATTTGTGGTTGAAATTGGCACCAAATGAAACCAGGTATTCGTTAATGTAACCCCTGTGGCTGGTTGATTTCCGTTGCGATTGTTTATAGCCGTAATCAGTAACATCATTAAAATATTCTTGATTATTTCCGTCGTGGTTAACCAGGTAAGTATCCCAGGCCAGTCGTTCATAATAAGGATCAAGTTCCTCGGCTTCGTAACCATTATACTGATCGTAATTTGCATTCATATAATCAGTGAAATACGACAGAATAGAGTTATTTGAATTTGCTCCTTCAGCAAGCGCATCCATGGTAAAACTTCCTAAACGGTTAAAACCGAGACCCATGCTAAAACTAACCATTCCCGATTCACTGCTGGCGCCGGTTGGAATAGTGGCAACATAGCCAATATTATCGATGCTTAAATTGTACTTCGATTCGTTGACGGTTTGCCCAAGGTAAGTTCCGTCGACACTAATCTTTCCTACAGTTGGTGTAAACGTAAATTCGCCTGAACGATAAACGGCCACACCTGCAGGGTTTATGCTTAATGAAGTGAAATCGCCACCCAAGGCACCAAAGGCATTCCCCATGGCAGCCGAACGGGCTGTTCCATTGATTTTATAATTCGAATATCTTAAAGCATCGGTCAGGTTCTGAGCAAAAGCACTGCATGTAATCAGCAGAATCCCAAAAGCATATACTATCTTTTTCATCTGTTTGTAATTTAATTGTTTAATTGTCAGATGGAACTTTTCCGTGATATCCGGATTAGTTTCATGTTTTCTGTATTTGTTGATTGTTAGATTTCAGCTTTATTCTGATCATTCAAATTATCTCCTGTGGCCTGAACCTCCACCTCCGCCAGAGCTTCCGCCACTGCTTGAGGAACCACTGCTAGAAGAACCACCGCTGTAACTGCCGCTTCCACCAGAATATGAACCTGAAGAGCTTCGTGCAGGTGCACTGTAAGTAGATCCCGAATTAGTCGGTCTGCTGTAACTTGAAGAACTTCTGGATCCACTGTAAGAACTCGAACCTGTTGAATATGAAGAGCTCGAACGATAAGTCTGTCTCATGCTCGACGAACTTCTTGGCTCGGTATAGGTCTGATTTCCGGAATTAGCACTCCGAACAGATGGACTATTGTAAACTCCAGATGTACGCGGACGTGAATAGCTGTTGTTATAATTCGACTGATTAACAATCCGTGGCTTATTGTAACTCGGTGTATAATTCTGATTCGAATTAACAGCACGTCCTTGTTCGTAAGTTCTTCCGGTAGTCGACGGTTCGTATGATCTTCTGGCTTGCTGGGTCGTTGTGTTTCCCTGATTATCAATGGTTGAATTGGTCATTCGCCGTCCGTTAACACTGGTCGATCTGCGATCGTTAACGATAGTTGCATTTTTAACATCAGTATTTTCACCGGAATACCTAACCGAATTTGGTCTTGATCCTGTAGCTGTTCCGGAAATAGAACTATTTGACAATCTTCCGCTTCCTCCAGGTAAAGTCATATTTGTATCGCGACGGCGGGCAATCTGATGTGAGTTGTAGAAACCGCCACCTGTACCATAATAGCCATTGTAGTAACCATTCCAATAGCCGTTGTAGTAGCCACCATAACCATAACCCCAGCCCCAGTAACCACCAAAGCCAAATGCAAAGGGAGAGTAATATCCATAACCGTATGGATAGCCCCAGCCACCGCCATAATACCAGGGATCATATCCCCATCCGTAATTCCATCCATAATATCCGGAATACCAAGGAGAATAATAACCTCCATAATACCAGTCATCATAGAAGAATGGGCTGTAATAAAACGGACGATGAAACCGGTTGATTCGATAAGCAAAATCAATATCGCTGTCGTTATCGTCGTAATAATTATTGATAACAGTCTTTACTTCATCATCGTTGTAATACTGGGTAGTATCAGATTCAACAAGTTCCTGATTGTTCATGTTGTAGCTCTGATTGTCAGGATTGCTGTTTTCGTCAGGTTGATAAACGTAATTATTTACCGTTGACGTACCATCAGCGTTTCGGTCAATCTGGCTCATGATAATTTTCTTGTCTTTGGTATCATTATTGCTCATTTTAGCCGATTTCTCACGACCCTGATCTGTGTTGTCAACAACAGCAACAGGCGGAACATCTGCGGGAGAGAAATAAATGTCATCATCATAGGTCTTAGTCAAGCGAGTTCCCGTGGTACAAGCCGTGACCAAAATTGCGGCTAACGAGATGACGGTAAGTTTAGTTTTCATAGTCGACCCTCCTTTATAATGAATGATAATTTTGCTTTCTTTGTAGGCGTTAAAACTAATATGAAAAACGCAAATACCATACCAAAAGTTAAAAAATGGCAAAAGAATTGACTTCA
The DNA here is from genome assembly GCA_021849365.1 of Bacteroidota bacterium. GTDB lineage: Bacteria > Bacteroidota > Bacteroidia > Bacteroidales > Prolixibacteraceae > Aquipluma. The sequence continues at coordinate 3,692 of JAJZSZ010000098.1, forward strand.
CGCAGCGAAAATTATTCTCAATGGTACAACGATCTGGTTGTCAAGGCCGATCTTGCCGATAATTCTGCGGTTAGAGGATGTATGGTCATTAAACCATACGGATATGCAATCTGGGAAAAGATTCAGGCTGAACTTGACCGGATGTTTAAAGAAACCGGGCACGTAAATGCTTATTTCCCGTTATTCATTCCAAAATCTTTTTTCAGTAAGGAAGCCAGCCACGTGGAAGGTTTCGCCAAAGAATGTGCAGTTGTAACTCACTACCGATTAAAAAACGATCCGAACGGAAAAGGAATTGTGGTTGATCCGGAAGCTAAACTGGAAGAAGAACTGATTGTTCGCCCAACATCAGAAACTATTATCTGGAATACATATAAAGGCTGGATTCAGTCGTACCGCGACCTACCTATCCTTGTTAATCAATGGGCGAATGTTGTTCGCTGGGAAATGCGTACCCGTTTGTTCCTTCGTACCGCTGAATTCCTGTGGCAGGAAGGTCACACCGCTCATGCAACCAGTCAGGAAGCATTGGAAGAAACCGAACGCATGGTGAATGTTTACGCTACTTTTGCCGAGCAGTTTATGGCTGTTCCGGTAATTAAAGGTGCAAAATCGGCTAACGAACGCTTTGCCGGTGCTCTGGAAACTTATTGTATCGAGGCGCTGATGCAGGATGGTAAAGCACTTCAAGCCGGAACATCGCATTTCCTCGGACAAAACTTTGCCAAAGCTTTCGACGTGCGTTTTGCAACCAAAGAAGGCAAAGAAGATTTTGTATGGGCTACCTCATGGGGTGTTTCAACCCGTTTGATGGGTGCCTTGATTATGGCTCACTCCGATGACAACGGATTGGTACTTCCTCCGAAACTTGCTCCATTCCAGGTGGTAATTGTTCCAATTTACAAACAGGCCGATCAGTTGGATGCTATTTCTGAAAAAGTAAAAGAAATTACTGCCAAACTGAAAGCCTTGGGCATTTCAGTGAAATACGATAACAACGACACTAAGAAGCCGGGCTGGAAATTTGCTGAATACGAATTGAAAGGTGTTCCGGTACGTATTGCCATTGGTCCACGCGACTTGGAAAACGGAACTGCTGAAGTTGCACGCCGCGATACTCTGGAAAAACAAGTTGTTTCAATGGATAACATTGAAACTTTCGTTCAGAACTTGCTTGACGAGATTCAGGCTAATATTTTCAATAAAGCATTGAAATTCAGAAGTGAAATGACCACAAAAGTAGACACCTACGAAGAATTTAAAGAAGTACTTCAGAATAAGGGAGGGTTCATTTCAGCTCATTGGGACGGAACTCCTGAAACAGAACAGCAAATTAAAGACGAAACCAAAGCGACCATTCGCTGTATTCCGTTCGATCAGGTTCCGGAAGAAGGGCAATGTATCTATTCGGGGAAACCATCGAAAGGTCGGGTTTTGTTTGCAATGGCTTATTAAAAAAGCATAAATCTATAGAGGGAAAGGCAGTCAAAGTTGACTGCTTTTCTTATTTTTATGGTACAATAAAACTTGAGCCATGAACAGAAAGAAAAAAGATGAGAATCCACTCGCGGGAATGATTCTGAAAACAAACCTGAAGCAGGAAGTATACCGCAAATCAGTAAGTACTTTCGCCTTGCTGAAAGAAGTTTTAAAAGAACTTGCCGACGAATACCGCGAATTGCTTAAAAACAAGGTTGACGATAATACTTTACCCGTTTATCAGGAGAAAGGTCCGTTTGAAGCCGAATTCAGACTGGGTGGTGATATGTTGATTTTCAGTATGCATTCAAATGTATTTGTTTTCAATCGCGAACATCCCATCTGGAAGCTAGACTATATTACCTCCAATCCAACAAATTCGTATTGCGGGGTCTTCAATATCTACAACTTTTTAGCCGATAGTTTCAAATACAATCGCATGGAGGATTTGGGTTACCTGATTGCCCGAATCTTTGTGAACCGCGAAAACCACTTTTTTGTTGAAGGCAAACGCCAATCGAGCGAACTGGTAAAAGACTTTGGAAGCGATGAAATGACCAAGGAATATATGAGAGAAATTCTGGAAACGGCCATTCAGTATGCCATTGATTTCGATTTGCTGGTTCCTCCATATGATCAGGTGAAGATTGTGACAGTAGAGCAAATGCACACCGAGATCAATAATTCGAAAATACAGACAGGTAAACGCTTGGGATTCAAATTTAATTCTGATGACGTTTAGAGATTTATAAATTATTAATGACGATTGATTAATGGAACAGGTTTTAGACAGGTTTTTAAGATATGTGAAAGTTTACACAACTTCCGATCACAACAGTACCAGTTATCCAAGCACTGATCGGCAACTTCCTTTTGCAGATCAATTGGCTGAAGAATTGCGCGGAATGGGTTTAACCGAGGTTGAACGAGATCAGCATGGATATGTAACAGCAACTTTACCAGCGAATACCGATAAAGAATTGCCTGTGATCGGATTTATTTCACACATGGATACCAGCCCCGACTATTCAGGAGAAAACGTGAATCCACAAATCATAAAAGCTTATCAGGGACAGGAAATTATTTTCGATGCTTCGACAAATACTGTTTTAAGCCCAAAGAATTTTCCTGCACTATTGAAATATGTCGGTCAGGATTTGGTAACTACTGATGGCACCACACTGCTTGGAGCTGATGATAAAGCTGGAATAGCAGAGATTTTTACCGCGATGGAATACCTGCTAAATCATCCTGAAATCAAGCACGGGAAAATTCGTGTTTGTATTACTCCTGATGAGGAAGTTGGCCAGGGAACCAAATATTTTGATGTGGCCAAATTCGGGGCAGATTTTGCCTATACCCTCGATGGGGGTGAAATTGGCGAGCTGGAATACGAGAATTTTAATGCAGCCGGAGCAAAAATTACGGTGAAAGGTCGCAGTGTTCATCCGGGGTATGCAAAAAATACAATGATCAATTCGACACTGGTGGCTATGCAAATTGTGCAAATGCTTCCGCCTGAACAGCGCCCCGAACACACCACCGGTTACGAAGGATTTTTTCATCTGACTTCGTTTGAAGGTGATGTTTCGGAAACCAAGCTGGAATTCATCATTCGCGACCACGATTTAACCAAATTTGAAGAAAAGAAAAACCTGATGCGGGAGGTGTGCAATATGGTCAACCTTCGCTATGGCACAGGAACGGTAAATCTGGAGCTGAAAGATCAGTATTTCAACATGAAGCAAAAGGTAGAGCCGGTTAAATACATTGTTGATATTGCCGAGCAGGCAATGATTGAAGTTGGGGTCAAACCAAAGGTGAAAGCCATCCGTGGCGGTACCGATGGCGCACAGCTTTCGTGGAAGGGATTACCCTGCCCGAATATTTTCGCCGGTGGTCACAATTTCCATGGTCCATATGAATTTGTTCCTGTTCAATCGATGCAGAAAGCGGTTGAAGTAATTGTACGCATTGCAGAATTGGTGACAAAATTATAATGTAGAGACGCCATGCATGGTGTCTTTATCTCCAAATAATACCGAACATGGTCGAGCAATTTCTGAAATACATTCATTCCGAAAAACTGTTTCATTCGTCGCAGCGCATTTTGCTGGCGGTGAGTGGTGGTGCCGACTCGATGCTGATGCTTCATTTGTTTGTCAGCAACGGGTTTTCAGTGGCTGTGGCACATTGTAATTTCGGATTGCGCGGAAAAGAATCGGACGGTGAAGAGCTGTTTGTTGCCGACTATTGCGACCAGCATAATATTGCCCTTTACACCAAACGGTTCGAAACCGCCGAATATGCTGATGCAAAAGGAATTTCCATTGAAATGGCTGCCCGCGAGTTGCGCTACGGCTGGTTCGACGAACTCATTCGTCAGCATCATTTCGATTATCTGGCAACTGCCCACCATCAGGACGATGTGATCGAAACTTTTCTGATCAATCTATCGAGGGGAAGTGGGATCCGCGGACTGAGCGGGATCCAACCCAAATCAGGCAAAATCATCCGACCGATGTTGTTTACCAACCGCGCCGAAATTTTGGATTATTGTCAGCGAATTTCGATTGCATATCGTACCGATTCGAGTAACGAAGACACAGTTTATAAACGCAACCTGATTCGCCATGAAGTAATTCCCTTGCTCGAAAAGGTTAACCCGGCTTTCCGAAAAAATGCGCTGAAAACTATTGGAACACTGAATGAAACCGGACAGCTTTTTCTGCAACGGATGAGTGAAATTCGTGCAGCTGTATTCTCCGACGACGAAATGGGGGCCATGATTCACATTGAAAAGCTGTTGGCATATAGCCCACTGAAAACCATTTTATTTGAATTGATCCGCGAATTTGGCTTTCAATCGGAGCAAATCGATGATATTGTTGATTCGTTGAATAAAGAATCGGGCCGAAAATTTTACTCAGAGAATTACCGACTTATCAAAGACCGCGATTATTTGCTGATTGCACCCAACCCGCTTGGTCAGGAGAAGTTGTTTTACATTGAAGAAGATTGTCGGAAGCTGAATTTCCCGATTCATCTCACTATGGAACACCTCGAACGAACTTCTGATTTCCGTTATTCGACCAATCCGAATGTTGCTGATTTTGATCTTGATAAACTGGAATTTCCGCTCATTTTGCGGCATTGGCAGGAAGGCGAATACTTTCAGCCCTTAGGAATGACGGGACTCAAAAAGCTGAGCGATTTTTTCATCGACGAAAAATATTCCATCCCCGAAAAGGAAAATGCCTGGATTTTAGCCAGTGGCAACCGACCGATTTGGATTGTGGGCAAGCGCCTGGACGACCGAGTGAAGATTACATCAAAAACAAAGAAAGTGTTGCGGGTACGGCTCGGGTGAGACGATTTGAAATTGCCGAAAAAACGCGATTAAAAATCGCGTCACCCACCTAACTGATCCATTCAATCCCTTTTTTAAGCAACTCAAGCGTTTTTGCTTCAGCGCTTTCGGGCGCAGGCTGGTGTTGGTAAACCCATTCTACTTCTGCCGGTAAACTCACCAAGATTGATTCGGTGTTTCCGTCAGATTCCAGCCCGAATTTGGTGCCGCGGTCGTAAATCAGGTTAAATTCCACATAGCGGCCTCTGCGAATTTTTTGCCAGTGTTTTTCGGCTTCGGTAAACGAGCGGTGTCCGTTATTTTTCATCAGTTCGGCGTAAATAACCGGGTAAGCATGGGCAAGATCAGTTGTCAGACTGAGCATTTTTTCGTAGTCAGAATTGCTGTTAACGGCAACACGGTCGAAGAAGATTCCTCCAATGCCACGGGTTTCGTGGCGGTGCTCGATGTAGAAATAATCGTCAGCCCAGTTTTTCCAGACCGGATAAAGAGAAGTATCGTATTTGTCGCAGATATCTTTCAGGGTTTGGTGAAACCAGCGTGCTTCTTCCGGATTGACATACATGGGTGTGAGGTCGATGCCGCCGCCAAACCATGACGAGCCATTGTCAAGCTCAAAATGGCGCACATTCATGTGAATAGTTGGTACAAAAGGATTTCCGGAATGAAGTATCGATGAAATGCCTGTTGCCTCAAATTTCGAAGCTTTTTCGCCCAGCAGGTGAGCCATATTTTCGTTGAAATCGCCTGTTACATGAGAAAAATTAACGCCTGCTTTCTCAATAATTGAACCGTTTTGCATCACTCGGGTAAGTCCCGATCCGATTTCTTTTTCCCACACATCCAACGAAAATTTTCCAGTTCCGTCAGCTTTTTCGAGGGTGCTGCAAATGGTTTGCTGAATGTCTTTGTAAATCGCGGCAGTTTTCGATACGTTCACAGTAGTTGTTTTTGGTTATTAATAGTCATTTATTGTCATTCGCTTCGCGTCATTCGGTTTGACGTTCAATGACAATCGAATGACTACAAATGCCCCAATATCTTTCCGGCCAGTTCTTCAGCAATGGTTCTTCCTTGTTTTACGCGGTCGGCCATGCCGATCCCATCGCGGATGTTTCCGGCTAAAGTTAATCCGGGATACTTTTGCTGAAGTTTTTCAATCATCTCAAAACGCTGTGCCGATGTTTCGGTGTATTGCGGGATGGCTTTCGGATAGCGGTGAATCCGTATCATATCCGGATTGAAACTGCGGCAACTCATCATTCGCGGCATATCCTTACGCACGAGTGCCTCAATTTCATCATTATCCATGCGAGCAATATCGGGGCGTTTTGTTCCACCCATGAACACCGAAAGTAGCGCCCCGCCTTGAGGTGCGCGGCCTTCAAAGAACGACGAGGTAAATAACGCACCAAGAATGTTTTTGTTTTCCTTGCCGGGAACTAATCCGCCAAAAGCATTCAGATTAATGCCTTTCCACTTTTCGAAGCCCAACAACACTTGTGTCACTGCTGCATACTTCAGGTTTTGAAAAGGTGCAATTTCTTCTTCATTCAGGAAGGGCAATAGATTACCTAAAGCATATCCGCCACAAGTAGTTATCAGATATTTTGTTTCAAACTGAATCAAATTTTCGGGTGTGGTTATCTGAAGGTGAAAGCCGTTTTCAGAAGGTTTTATCATCGCATCAGCCGAAAGTACAAAGCTATCCGGACCAATTGCATCGGTCAATGAATCAATCAGATTTTGCAGACCGCCTTTGGCCGAAAAAACTTCTTTCGTGGCTTTTTTATCCCGGTCAGTTTTGGGCAGTTTGGCCTTTTTGATCGATCCGCGGATGAAACTTCCATATTCCTGTTCCAGATTCCAGAGCTTAGGTAGCGCGTATTTCGGAACCAATTCGTAAGGGTTTCCGGCATAAATTCCTGAAATAAACGGATCGATAGCATAATCTAAAAACGAATTGCCTAGGCGACGTTTAACAAGCTCTGCTAGCGTTTCATTCGGATTGGTTCCTTTGGCACGCCAGGGTTCTCCTAAAATGCGGAACTTGTCGCCCCAGGTAAAGAGTGGTGTAGAAACTGCCGACCACAATCCTGAAGGCAGTGCATTCCATTGGTTGTTTTTCCAGATTAACCTACGTTTGGCAGCCGGATTTGCTGTTTCCAGTTCGCATTTTCCGGCTAAATCTTCAAATAATTCGGCCATTTCGGGATTTGAAACCACTCCGGTATTAGGGCCAGTTTCGTACACAAATCCTTTTTCTCGAATAGTCTGAATAACTCCACCGGTTTTGGCAGCTTTATCGATAACTACCACGTTAACACCTGATTTTTTGAGGTAATAGGCCGTAGTTAGACCAGTGAGACCAGCACCGATGATTACAACGTAAGGTTTAGCCGAATCAGTCATGATTAAACAGGTTTTGAAAAATTGGTTTGTCCCGATTTTAAAAGTGGATCGAACGAGGCCGCCACGTTTCGGATGAATAACTGCCCTTCAGGTGTAATCTGAATTTTTTCGTCGGAAAGATTGATGATCCCGTCATTGGCAAATTGCCGGAGTAATTCCTGATTATAAGTGGTGTGCGACTTCACTTCTTCGGCGCTCATGTTTAAAATTTTGCCCAAATCGGCCCAAACAATCTGCTCGTTGCACATCAGTTCGGTGATCACTTCGCGTACCACAATTTGGTCGGGCGTGAGTGCATAACCTTTAATGGTGGTTAATTCGCCTTTATTGATTGTTTCAATGTATTCGTCAATCGACTTGGTATTTTGTGCGTAAACGCCTTCCAACTGGCTGATTCCGGTTACGCCAAAAGCATAAACCTGACCGGTGGTGCGTCGGGTGCAATAGCCCTGGAAATTACGGTGCAACTGCTTGTTGCGGCGTGCCTGAGTAAGTTCGTCGCCGGCGTTGGCGTAATGATCCATCCCAATGGCTTCGTACCCGTTTTGAGTCATTAGGGCAAAAGCGGCATCGTACATTTTTATTTTTTCATCCGGAGCAGGCAAACCTTCTTTTTCGAGCTGTTTCTGAATCTTGCTCACCCATGGAACATGCGCATACGAGAAAGTGACCAAACGATCTGGTTGCAGTTCAATCGCTTTTTTGATGGTTTCGGAGAAGTTAGCCGCCGTTTGTTTGGGCAAACCGTAAATGAAATCGAGGTTTACGGCCATGTTAGGCGAATCCTGTTTCAGAAAAGCCATGATTTCTTTCACCGGAAGGGCAGCAGAATCGCGGTTTACTGCATCCAAAACTTCGTTGTTGAAATCCTGAATACCGAGGCTGAAACGGTTGAACCCGGCTTTTTTCAGTCCCGTCATTTGCTCATAGGTGAGGTAGGCCGGGTTGACTTCAATGGCAATTTCAGGTTCAGGAATGAACTCGAACGTATCGAACAGCAAACCGTTGATTTCCTGCAAATACTCGAATGGAACCGCATTCGGAGTACCACCGCCGTAATGGATTTGCGACACTTTTCGGGTTTTATCCAGCCGCGAAGTGATCATTTTGATTTCCTTCAGCAACGCCTCGTGATAGCCTTTTACCACTTCTTCCTTGCGCAAGGCATACGAATTGCATCCGCAGAAATAGCACAATTTCAGGCAAAACGGAATGTGAATATAAATGGAAATATTCTCCGGATTCCATTGGTTCGATTCGTCGATAGCCTTTAGATAATCGGCTGTTCCGAACGAATCGGTAAAGAAATTGGCCGGTGGATAGCTGGTGTAGCGTGGCACCGGATAATTGTATTTTTCGAGTAATTCGCGGTTGGTCATAAAATTCAAGTTTCAAGTTCAAAGTTTCAAGTTCCAGGTCAAAAAATCAGGCTCCAAACTTGGAATTTGAAACCTGAAATTTGGAACTTCTTTAGCGTTTCCAATCTGTTCGTTTCACCCATTCAGCCAGAAATAGGGCGTTCTCGAAAGAAATGCCCGGCATAAATCCGTGACCGAGGTTGAATATCCAGTTTTGGTTTTTGCTTCCAAATTCGATATACGGTTCAAGTGCCTTTTCAATTTCAGGCTGACTTGCATATAACAATCGTGGATCGACATTTCCCTGAAGGCCGATTTTCGGATCGACTAATTTTCGAGCCACGTTAAGCGGCGTTTGCCAGTCGATGCTCAAATAGTCGCAGTCTTCCGGCGTGATTTGCGCGATCCCGGTTCCCAGTCCTTTTGGAAAGAAGATAAACGGAATACCTTTTTCGCGAACGGCAGCGGCAATCTTTTTGGTGGCCGGCATAAACAATTCGTGATACAAATCGGCTGGAATCAATCCGGCGTGCGTGTCGAACAACTGAAACACCTCGATGCCGTGATTGCATTGTTCCTGAGCGTAAACAACCGACAAATCAGTGACCACTTCGATCAGTTTTTTTGTTGTTTCCTTGTTCTCGTAGATAAACTTGATGGCTTCCGGGAAATCGCCTTTGCGACCAAGTCCTTGCAACATGAATAACAAAACCGTCAACGGGGCTCCGCAGAAACCAATGAGCGGAATATCGTCGCGCTTGGTGCGGATAATCTCGTCGATCACCTCGTAGATGTAATTCAATTTTGAAGGATCGGGGTTCAGTCCGGCC
>JAJZSZ010000099.1 GCA_021849365.1 Bacteroidota bacterium
GGCCAAAATGATTGCCCAAATGACCAACGAAAACGGACACATCACCATTCCCGGATTCTATGACGATGTGGTGGAAGTTTCGGCCGAAGAACGCGCCATGCTGGCCAAAGCACCATTTGATCTGGAACACTACAAAAAGTCGCTCAACATTGCCGATGTAGCTGGCGAAGCTGGTTTCTCAACCAACGAACGCACCGGCATTCGCCCATCATTCGACGTGTGCGGAATCTGGGGCGGCTATTCGGGCGAAGGCGCTAAAACCGTGCTTCCGTCTAAAGCTTTCGCGAAAATCTCATGCCGTTTGGTTCCCAACCAGGATCATCACAAAATTGAAGTGTTGTTCAAAAAGCACTTCGAAAGCATCGCGCCAAAATCGGTAAAGGTTGAAGTGACTTACCTGCATGGCGGTCAGGCTTACGGTTGCCCGATTGATGTTCCGGCCTACCAGGCTGCAGAAAAAGCGTATGTTGATGTATATGGCAAACGCCCGGTGCCGGTGCGCAGCGGCGGAAGTATTCCAATCATTTCAACCTTCGAACAGGTGCTGGGCATAAAATCCATCCTGATGGGTTTTGGCCTTGATTCGGATGCCATTCACTCGCCCAACGAAAACTATGCGCTCGAACAGTTCTACAACGGTATTCGCACGATTCCATTGTTCTATAAGTATTTTGCGGAAATCAAATAGATTTTAATGCTGCGACAATAGAAATTCCATTCTTCGAAAGAAGGGTGGATTTTTTGTTTGAATAATTTCAATAGCAAAGGTTCTCAATATGGGAACTTTTGCTATTTTTGTATGTAGATTAATTTGTATGGAAAGAATTATTGCAAAAAGTACACTGAGAACTTATTGGGAAAAACATCCAGAAACTGAGCAGTACCTTAAAACATGGTATGATACAGCAATGTCGTCTGATTGGAAGACGCCCAATGATGTAATTAAGACTTATGCAAGCGCGAGTATTTTAAAAGACAGCCGGATCGTCTTCAACATCAAGGGAAATGCTCACCGGCTAATTGCAAAATTCAATTTTCAGAAGCAATGGATTTTTATCCGGTTTGTTGGAACTCACGCCGAATACGATAAAGTTGATGCGAATACAATATAAAAAACTGGTAGCCATGAATATAAAATTGATTAAAACAGAAGAAGATTACCAAACAGCGCTTAAACGGCTCGATGAAATTTTTGATGCGACAATGGGAACACCCGAGAGCGACGAAGCCGATGTCTTAGCTTTGCTTGTTGACGAATACGAAAAGCAACACTACCCGATTGATGCTCCTGACCCAATTGAAGCTATAAAAATCCGTATGGAAGAAATGCAATTAAAACAAGCTGACCTGATTCCAGAAATTGGAGGCAAAAGCAGGGTTTCTGAAATTCTTAATAAGAAAAGAAAACTGACAGTTGAAATGATAAGAAATCTTGCTGTCCGGCTTAATCTATCGGCAAATCTCCTTGTTCGGGATTATCAACTCAATCCTTAACTAGTCTGCCATTCAAAAGATAATATTTCCATCCTTCGAAAGAGGGATGGAATTTCTTGGTTTACCGATCCAGCCACATCTTAAACTCCTGAACGCGTTCACGGGCAACAATGATATCAGAATCGTCGATGCCTTCGATTTTCAGGCGGAGACGCGAGTTTGTCCATGCCAGGATGTTGGTGCAGGCGCCAATAGCAACAATGTATTTTCGGTTGATGCGGAAGTATTTCTCCGGATCGAGCATAGGCTCCAATTGATCGAGCGCATAGTCGATGCAATAAGTGTGGGCATCGGTAGTTCGAATAAAGCTGGCTTTCTCCTGACTGTAAAACACCAGAATTTCCTCCACCGGAACGCTCTTAATTTTGTCGCCCACTTTTACCATAAACCGCGATTTGTAGGCTTTTTCTTCTGCCGGACGGTTGATAGCCAACAGTTTTTCTAGCACAATCCCGGGTGAAAAATGTCGCGCTTTTTCAATGGCTTTTAGCAAACGTTCTTCCTCAACGGGTTTCAGCAAATAATCAATTCCGTTCGTCTGGAAAGCTTCGATGGCATAATGATCGTAAGCCGTGGTGAAAATTATCGGGCATTTTACATTCACCTGTTTGTACACCTCAAAACTGAGTCCGTCGGCCAACTGAATGTCCGAAAAAATCAATTCCGGTTCCGCATTGGTATTCAGGTATTTTACCGCATCGCGCACCGATTCGAGTTTGGCAAGTATCTTCATCGTTGGGGCAACACGCAACAACAAACGTTCCAGGTGGTTAGCTGCCCTTGTTTCGTCTTCCAAAATTATTACGTTCATTTTTCAAGCGATTTTAAGATGGGGACCCGAACGGTATAGCGCTCGTCGGTGGAAATAATGGTGATGTGTCGCTCCGAAAAGAAAGCGTATTGCTGTGTAATGTTTTTTAGTCCGGTTTTGGTTGACGTGTCGCCCGCTTTTTTAGGCTGAAAGTTGTTTTCTACTTCCAGCGAATCCTCATTCCGGCGAATATTGATACGCAGAGGAAATGCTTCCGACACCTCGTTGTGCTTCACCGCATTTTCGATCAAAAGTTGCAAGGTCATCGGAACAAGATAATCGTCAGGACGCGGTTCCACATCAATATTGATCGAAAGTTTCTCTTCAAAGCGGGTTTTCAGCATAAAAGTGTACGACTCAATAAACGCCAGCTCGTCTTTCATCGGAACCAATTCCTTGTCGCGGCTGTCGAGCACATAGCGAAACAAATCGCTCATCTGCCGAATGAATTTCACTGCCAAAGCCTGATCGTCGTACACCAAGTCGCTCAGCACATTCAGTGAATTGAAAAGGAAATGCGGGTTGATCTGGTTTCGAAGCGATTCGTATTTGTAGGCCATCATTTCCACTTTCAGTTTTTCGGCCCTGACAAACGACTGCTTCCAGGCATTGAAGAAACCGATAGCCGTAAAAATCAACGAGATTATAAAAGAAATCAGAAGAGTCGAAGGTATAGCTTTTAGAATCCAATCCCATGATTTGCTGGGAGGCGTTCCCATCCAGAGGTAATAGTTTGCAAATTGAACAACGATGTAAGCACTTGCTGAATAAGCAATAAATGATATGATTTGGACAAATACCTTCTTTACCGGGGTTTGCATCCATGAAAAATACCTGTCGATCAGCTGATAGATAAAATCCAGTCCGGCCCATTGCGTAATACTGATGCTAAAAGCCCAGAAAAAACTAGATAAAAAATTCTGAATACTTGAAAAAGCGCCATGAATGAACAAGGCGATAATGAGAAAGCTGATCACCACGCTTCCTAGAATAAAAAAGGAAGGCTTCTGTGCAAAATACCTTGACTTTTCCTGAACCATTAATTTGGGATATTGAATTATATATTTGTAAAGATAAAATTTAATTCAAAACGTTGCGGGGTGTGAGTTCCAACCTGGCAACTCGCATCCCGCAACAATTTTAGCTTATTCGCAACCTTTCACAATGCCTTCCACCTGATCTTTTCCCCAGTTTGGGTGAAGCGGTGATTTTGGTTTGAACTCGTCCCATTTAGCCAGCAATTCTTTGGCCTGAGGGCAGAACGATTTTGGATCGGTTCCGAAGAAACGGGCAGTTCCCATGTCCATCTGTATTTTCATCATTTGCGCACGTGGATTAGTTGGATCCAAAACCAGCGCTTTTCCAATAGCCTGACCTGAAAGTCCGCTGTACTCCTGACCACGTTCCATGGGGTTAACTACCAAACGACCGGTATACAAAAACGACTGGAGTACGAAAACTTCCGATTCGTTTGGAACCATTTCAACCAATTTCTTCACCGACTTTTCTGCAATATCCAGGTAGCCGTCTTTTTTTGTGGCGTCCTGTTCCATAAAACTCATTAGGATATAGCAATGAGCATGATAATAAAGCGGCAGCCATTCCGATTTTTCGACGTTTGCGATCATTTCAAACTTATTTCCCAAAGCCTGAAAATCGGCTACACTTTTGCAGGTTCCATACTGCGGAAGAGCTTCACCCATGGCCTGGTAAAACTCAGCTTTTTGAGCCATTGAAACTAAACTGAATAACACAACTGCGATTGATAAGACGATCTTTTTCATGATGTTTTTATTTAATGGTTAATGTTTTATTCTTTTGATTTTGCCCCCTAAATCCCCCAAACGGGGGACTTCAGTTGCTGCATAATCTTAATGTTTTTGATAACAGAGACCATTTCCAAAATTTCTACTCTAAAACTCCCTTCTCCCCCGGAGAAGGGTTGGGGATGAGGCCTTCGTTTAATTAATCTTGTCCAACTGATTTGCACTTCCCTTTTTCGTTAAAGTGATGAAAACACCAACTACGAAAAAGCGGGTTGAGCTGGGCTCGATGGCAGCACTCGGGTAATTTCCTGAGACATCGGGAGTGCTGGCATAAGTGCGGCCAAACTCGTTTTTAAAACCGGCGACATTGTTTACCGCGGCATAGCAAATGATGTTTGGCCGATACAAAAAGCTCCAGCTCAGGTCGATGCTTTTATAAGCCAGCATCTTTTCGCCATTGAAAACTGCCGAGTTTGGATCGTTGTAAACACGCGGCGACGAATACTTGAAATTTATCCCCGGATACGAGCGAATGCCCGGAAACCAATGTTTATATACCACGGCCAGATTGTGTTTGCTGGCAAACGAAGGCACAGCTTTGTGCGGGAAATTCCGGTAATCGCGCTCGGTATCGACAAACGAATACGAAATCCAGTAGTCGCCACCTTTGATCGATTTTTTGTCACGCCAGAACAGATCAAGTCCGCGGGCATAGCCACTACCGGTATTGTTGTAACTAGTTGGCAGGTAAAACGCACCGCCATTCAGCTTAACCAGGGCGTGGTAGTTTTTGTAATACAACTCAGCTTTCAGAGTGCGGTCGTTAGCCGACGACTGGAAGCTGAAAGTATAATGGTCGGCACGTTCGGGTTTAATGTTGTCGGTATAGAGCAAATAATCGTCCACCGGATTTTGGAAGAACCAGCCATAAGCAAGCGAGAACTGGCTTTTATCGCTGATTTTGTAGGCTGTTGACCACCTTGGCGCAAACCGGAAACTGTTCAGGTAATCCGAATATTCAATTCGTCCGCCAATGCGGGTTACAAATTTCGAGGAAGCATAAATTTGCGCTTCGGTAAATCCGGCGAAGTTGTTGTTGGTAAAACTGTTGTCGTGAACTTCGCTCCCTATCCGGGCATTTTGCGTGTAATTTTTCGAGAACAACTCACCACCAAACTTCAGGATAAACTTTTCGCTGAACGGGTACGACAGGTTGGTTTTCAGGTAAGTTCCCTGAACCTTTTTGATCACATTCGTTTGGTCGAAATGAATATTGTCTTTATTGCTGGTGAATGATGCGGCCGAGCTGATCGCCCATTTTTCTCCCAGTTTGTCGTTCCACGACGCGTTGATGAAAGCATTGTCGTTGCCCAATTTGTAATCGGTTAATTGTCCGCCAGCGTCCATATTTTTCTGACTGACGGTAAAACTTCCGTTATCGATACTCGAATAAATTTTCAGCATACCTGTTTTACTGGTCATTTGGCGGAAGCTGAGTGCTCCGCTGGTCGATTCGGGCTCGTCGGTCCAATGATAATTCTGAGGAGCCAGGCTCATGTAAGGTTTCAGGTTGTTGTAGCCCAAAGTTCCGGTAATTGCTCCTGAATTCCATTTTTTTGTTCCGGCAACTTCAACACCAACCATCAGGAACGATAAATCCAACTGATCTTCTTCGGGCATATCGTTGGTATTCAGCAATAAAACTGACGACAATGCCTGACCATATTCGGCCGAATAACCACCAGTGCTGAACATCGTCCCCTTAAACATGAATGGATTGAAACGCCCACGGGTGGACATGTTTGGAGCCGACGAATTGTACGGTACCGGCACCAGCGCCCCATCGATGTAGGTTTGCGATTCTTCGCTGTCGCCACCTTTTACAAACAAGCGGCCCGACTCGCCATTGGTCGTTGTTCCCGGAAGCGACTGCAAAGCTCCGTAAACATCACCGGCTGCTCCGGCTGTGGTCATCATATCGAGTGGCGAAATAGTCACGGCGCGCTTCTTGTCGCCAGCTTCAAATGTTCCGGCAGTAATAGTCACCGCATTTAGCTGATTGAAGGCTTCCTTCATGCTGACGTTTACCTTAATGGTATCGCCTTTCAGTTCCACATTCCGGGCAATAGGATCATAGCCCATAAATTCTATAGCCAAAACCTGTTGCCCGGTTTTACTGCTCCTGAATTTGAATTCGCCTTTTTCGTTGCTGGTTGTTCCGTCGTAAGTGCCTTTCAGATAAATGCTGGCGCCCGGAAGCGGTTCTCCTTTTTCTTCTGAAACCTTCCCCACAATAATCGTCTGGGCAAATCCACCCAAACAAATCAGGAAAGCGATAATTGTTGTAAATGTTTTCTTCACGGCTTTGAGTTTCTGTTGTTTCATATGTCAAAGTTGAAACAAAGTCATCGAAGCCGAAAAAAACAGTTGCTGAACTGTCGGAAAAAGGGGATGAAGTGTAATTAAGAATTGTTGCTGGTTACGAGTTTCGCGTTGCGGGAAGAAACTCAAAACCCGGAACCCGAAACTAGGAACGCTTTATTCCGCGATGTCGCAAACCTCAGCGTCAACCATTTTTATCAAATCCTCCGGATTAAGTTTGAGCTGCAAACCGCGCTGGCCGGCACTAATATAAATTTGATCGAACAACTGGCAGGTTTCGTGAATGAAAATGGGATAAGGCTTTTTCATGCCCAATGGAGAGCAGCCGCCACGAATATAGCCGGTCAATCCAAGCAATTCTTTTTGCTGAACCATAGCACAGTTTTTATTTCCGGAGACTTTGGCCGCTTTTTTCAGGTCAACTTCAGCATTGCCGGGAATAACGCACACAAAAACGCCAGTTTTATCACCGCGCAGAACCAGCGTTTTAAAAATCTGCTCCACATCCTGGCCGATCTTTTTGGCAAGCGTGGTTGCACTCAGGTCGTTTTCGTCCACTTCGTACTCAGTTAAATCGTACGATATTCCTTTGGCATCGAGCAGACGGGCTGCATTGGTCTTTTTCATGATCTGATCATCATGTCCGTTCGCTAAAGCGAAACGGCAAAGGATAGTTCATTGAATTAGCTTTTACTTCTGCAATGAACTATCCTATGTGAGTTAAACAATTTAAAATATCGGAGTATCGTCAATTCCAATGATGGCAGAAGTTGCAAACGATTCGCCGGGAGCAATGCTGATCGGGTAATCGAAGGCATTGGTCGCCTCAACGCAAACAAAGGTTTCGTAACCATCGTCGGGCAAATCACCAATATTAGCGCAGGCTTCAGCTCCGGGATTCCAAACGGTAGTTACTTTACTTCCGGTTTTATCCACTTTTATGCGGCGACGGAAAGCGCTGTCGTCAATAATTACCGGAGTTTCGGTATTCAGGTAATGATGGGTCAGCGCTTCAGTAATTTCCAGTTTCTCTTCTTCCTGAACCCCATTTTCGCCGGTCAACTGGTTGTAATAAGTTACACCCTGGAGACCCTCGATGGATATGTTTTCGATTGCCGATAAACCGTAATAGGTATGCAAAGCACAGGTATAGTTGAATGGTTCAGCCGAGGTATTGGTTACTTTCAGCGTAACGGTGAGTTTTTTGCCCACCACAAAGGTCATTTCGGCAACAAAATCATGCGGCCAGTAAGCTTTGGTTTCTTCCGAAGATTTCAGTTGAAGCTTAATCACGGTTTCAGCCGATGAATTGGTCGAGGTTGAAACAACATCCCAGTACATCAGGCGGGCAAAACCATGCTGTGGCTTATCCGAATCGGTTTTATGCGGGCCAAACCATGGAAAACAAACCGGAATTCCGCCACGGATTGGTTTACCCTCCTCAAAACTACTTTCCGGGCTCATCCACAGCAAATCCATGTTGCCGCGCGGCTTGAAACTGGTTACATGCGCACCATACAGGCAAATTTCGGCATCGGCATGTTTATTCGAAACCATAATAAAAACCAAATCTTCTTCCAGTTCGGCAAAACCCACTTCGCCTTCAATGCCGAATTTATCGTCGAGTTCGTCAGTATCAATCATTTCAGTTATGTGTTATAAGTTATGAATGATGAATTTTTACTTTGCAACCCAAATACAGGACGCCTGCGCAAGGTAACAAACCTTTTCGGGAGATTAAAATGACTTTTTTTGATTATTTTTCACCGAATAAAATCTATACTCCCATGTCAGAATTTACCCTTCATAAGCAGCACAGGGTTGAAAAACTGGTCCAGCTGTTCCTTTTGGTTATTCGTGAAGAATTAACTTCCAATCAGGTTGCGGATTATCAGAAAGTAATTGACCGTGCTGAGCCAGGCGATGTAATTGCAGTAGTTGATGAATTGGTTAAAATGCAGATCCCGATGCCTGAACTGAAAAAAGGCATCAATAAAGCACTGAACCTGCTTAATAAATCATTGCGCGAATTTCCTTACACGGCGCCGTCCACAGGCAGTTTTTTCGATGGACTGATCCGCAATAACGAGCAAATTGACCTGCGATTGAAAGCCATTCGCCCACTCCTGAAGGAGTTGAATCAGAAACCGGAAGAAACCGATTTGCGCGGCGAATTGAAAAACAAATTAGCCGATTTGCAGAAAATTGATTTGCATTACCAGATAAAAGAAAATGTTTTCTTTCCTCTTGTCGAAAGCTTTTTGCCCGATTATCGCTGTCTGCAGGTGATGTGGTCGTTTCACGACGACATCCGCCGAAACCTGAAAGAAGTGATTCAGCTGCTGGACGTTCCATCCATCGATTTGCCACGATTCAACCGACTTTCAGGAGATTTATTTTTCAATATTTACGCCATCAAATTCAGGGAAGAACGCATTCTGTTTCCGGTAATTTCGGCCATTGTGAGCGAAGAAAAGCTGAACTCACTTCTTCCGGAAAGCATTGAGATCGGGTTTCCCTTCGTTCAGCCCGAACGTCAGGAGGCAAAAACTTCAGGACCAGCAACTGAAATTTCAGGAGAAGTTGATTTAAAAACCGGAAGCATAACACCGGAACAAATCCGGCTTATTTTTAACCATTTGCCGGTTGATATTACTTATGTCGACGAAAACAACAAAGTGAAGTTTTTCTCAACTCCTGAAAAGCGGATTTTCAGGCGAACCAATTCCATCATTGGACGCGACGTGAAGAATTGTCATCCGCACGAAAGCGTTCATGTGGTAGAGCAAATCGTGGAAGCATTCCGCTATGGGAAAAAAGACCGCGCCAGTTTTTGGATTCAGATGAAAGGCGAATTTATTCTGATTCAATACTTTGCCATTCGCGACGAACATGGAAATTATAAAGGTGTGGTGGAAGTTTCGCAGGAAATTACTGAAATACGCAAGCTGCAAGGCGAACAACGATTACTCGACTGGACCGATTAACCCATTCGTCATACTTTTGCCAAGTTTGTAAAAAAACAAATGCTGATTTAAAATGCGTTTTTGCTTTCAATTTGCACTTTAACGATTAAACCTAACAGCTAAATTGAAGTCAAAATAACTTTCATTAACAATTTATTATTTAAACTGACATTCTTTGTATTTACATTTGTTTTATTGGATATAAACCCTCGACGTTTTCTTCGACGCATGTAACCAAACACATAGCGTTTTAAAACTAAACCGGGGAATGACAATTAGAAATGTTTTACCGACTAACTAAGCTAAATCACCGAGCCTATGAACTATACAAAACTATTGGTTTTATTAGTAGTGTCTCCCCTATTGATAATTTCCTGCAAATCGAAGAAAAAAGAGCTTGCCCCCAAAGAACGCCCTGCAGTTATAGTTGATGTAATTGTTGCCAACAACGACAATGTATCCAGTATCCTCGAAGTAAATGGGTCAGTACTTTCAAACGAAAGTGTTGAACTTCGCCCGGAAACCAGCGGAAGGCTCATTTACCTGAACATTCCGGATGGAGCAAAAGTCTCGCAGGGAACGATCCTGGCCAGGGTAAACGATGCAGAATTACAAGCTCAGCTCGAGCAGCAAAAATCGCAGCTAGATTTGGCTCAAAAAACTGAAAAGCGTTTGGCAAACCTGCTCAAAGTTAACGGAGTTAATCAGGCCGACTACGATGCAGCCGTTAATCAGTTAAATAACATTCAGGCAAATATTAAGGTAACCACGGCTTTGCTTGACAAAACAGTAATTAAAGCACCATTTTCAGGTGAACTTGGACTGCGTTTGGTCAGCCAGGGAGCCTACGTAACGCCCAACACGCTGATTGGCACACTTCAGCAAACCGATAATGTAAAAATCGATTTCTCGGTACCCGAAACCTATGCCGATGTCATTAAAAAGGGCGACAAAATCAAAGTTCTGTCGGCTAATGCTACCGAACCGCTCGATGCCACTATACATGCCATTGAACCACAGGTTAACTCGGTTACCCGCAACATCAAAGTCAGGGCTTATCTTTCCAACGGAATAATTCTTCCAGGGGCATTTGTTAAAGTTATCCTCGAACAACAACATCAGAGCATTATGGTCCCAAGTAATGCAATTATTCCCGATCAGCTCTCGAACCAGGTTGTGGTAGTACGCAAAAACAAAGCTGTGTACACCAATGTCGAAACAGGTGTCAGAAACGCCAGTCAGGTTGAACTCACAAAAGGGGTAAATATTGGCGACAGTATCATCGTCAGCGGAATGTTATCAGTCCGCCCTAACGCTACAGTAAAAGTTTCAAAAGTGAAGAAACTGAATGAGAATTAATTCAGGGCAAACGGTCTAACTCAATTCTATTAAAACGTGAATATATCTGAATTATCCCTTAAAAGACCCGTGCTGGCAACCGTGATGAGTTTATTTCTTATCATGTTTGGTGTCATTGGGTACAGTTTCTTAGGCATACGTGAATATCCGGCGATTGATCCACCTGTAATTTCGGTGATGACTTCGTATGCCGGAGCCAACGCCGATGTAATTGAAACCCAAATTACTGAACCACTGGAAAAAGCCATCAACGGGATTCCTGGCGTGCGCACGATTACGTCCTCCAGCTCGGTTGGTAACAGTATGATTTCTGTCGAGTTTAACCTCGATGCCAATCTGGAAGCTGCTGCTAACGATGTACGCGATAAGGTAAGCCAGGCTCAGCGAAGCCTTCCGCAGGATGTGGATGCACCTCCGGTGGTGTCGAAAGCCGATGCAAACAGCGATTTCATTATCATGATGGCTGTGCAGAGCAAAACCAAAGGATTGCTCGAATTAAGTGATTACGCCGAAAATGTGCTTCAGAATAAATTTCAAACTATTCCTGAGGTTAGTTCGGTAAACATCATCGGGCAAAAACGTCCTGCCATGCGCCTGTGGATCGACCCAAATAAACTGAGCGCTTACAATATTGCATTTAACGATGTTTCCACAGTTTTAGCCCGCGAAAACGTCGAGGCTCCTTCCGGAAAACTTTATGGCGACAAAACGGAATTAACAATCCGCACCATGGGACGCCTGACTTCCGAAAAAGAATTCATGGACCTGATTATTAAAGAAGATGCCAATGGCATTGTTCGTTTGAGCGATTTAGGGCAGGTTGAAATTGCTCCGGAAAGCTACGAACGCAACTGGAAACTGAATGGTGTCAGCGCTGTAGGTATTGCCATTACCCCACAGCCAGGAGCAAATTACATCAACATTTCCGACGAGTTTAACAAACGTCTGGATGAAATAAAAAAATCGCAAAAAAACGATATTGAGTTTACCGTATTGGTTGACAATACTAAAAATGTTCGTCGGTCGCTTAACGAAGTAAAAGAAACTCTGCTGATTTCATTTATCCTGGTAATCCTGGTAATTTTCTTCTTCTTCCGCGACTGGCTGATTGCGATTCGCCCGTTGATAGACATCCCGATTTCGCTGATTGCCACATTTTTTGTCATGTATCTTTTGGGATATTCTATCAATATTCTGTCATTACTGGGGATTATTCTGGCTACCGGACTGGTTGTTGACGACGGGATTGTGGTCACCGAGAACATTTTTCGAAAGTACGAAAGTGGTATGCCCATCCGCAAAGCTGCACTTCTGGGATGTAAGGAAATCTTTTTCGCCGTAATTTCAACATCAGTCACTCTGGCCATTGTATTTCTACCCGTTTTCTTTTTGTCGGGGTTTGTTGGTAGTTTATTCAGGGAATTCGCCGTGGTTGTTGGTTCAGCAGTACTTATTTCGGCATTTGTTTCGTTAACCATTACTCCGGTACTGAATGTAATTTTAAGCAGACCAAAAGCCGGACACAGCAGTTTCTATACTTTTACTGAGCCATTCTTTAAAGGAATGGAAAACGGGTATAAAAGCTTTCTGGCTAAATTCATTAAAGTCAGGTGGATTGCCTGGATCATGGTCGTTGTTTGTGTGGCAATCATATTTGGACTCGGTACTCAGCTTCAGAGTGAAATTGCTCCTCTTGAAGACAAAGGGAACATCCGCTTACAAATTACCGGGCCTGAAGGAGCAAGCTACGGATACATGACCGAGGCAGGAAAAGATCTTGGAAATTTCTTGATCGATTCAATTCCGGATGCAGATTTTTCATTCCTTCAGCTACCTGGCGGATTCGGCGGTTCGCTAAACTCCGGGAATGGCCGTATCGGGTTGATTCCAGCCACTCAGCGTGATAAATCGCAAAGCGACATTGCCAAGGAGTTAAACCGAAAACTGACCCGATTCAAAGACCTGAGAATATTTGCTACTGAAGAACAAACCATTTCGGTAGGACTTGGTTCTCGCGGAGGATTACCTGTGCAATTCGTCATTCAGAACCTTGATTTTGAGAAAATAAAGGAAATCATCCCCAAATTTCTCGACGAAGCAAAAAACGACAAAACTTTCCAGAATGTTGACGTTAACCTTAAATTTAATAAACCTGAAGTTGACATCATTATCAACCGTATTAAAGCACGTGAACTGGGGCTTACTGTTGCCGATATTGCCAATGTCATTCAGAGCGCATTCAGCGGACGAAGACTGGCTTATTTTACTATGAACGGCCGCC
>JAJZSZ010000100.1 GCA_021849365.1 Bacteroidota bacterium
GGCCGGAAACATAAGCCACAAGGTTGCCAAGGTTGCCTGTATCGTTGGTTTTGTAATTCGTTTTTCTTTCGCGGGCGGCTAGCAGTGCGCTCAGGGCTGCACTCGAAGCAGTATCCTGAATAACTGACCCGCCAACCGACGTTGGCCGGAATTTTTCAGGAAGCTGAAGCATATCGGCAAGCCAGTCCAAAACCCGAGTCTCCAGTTCGGTACAAGCCGGACTTGTAGCCCAAAGCATACCCTGAACTCCTAATCCGGAGGAAAGTAAATCACCAAGGACAGACGGCCCCGATGAATTGGACGGGAAATAGGCATAGAAACCGGGAGATTGCCAGTGCGTGATTCCGGGCATAATAATCGAATTGACATCGGCCATGATTTGCTCCATCGATTCGCTTTCAGCCGGAGGTATTGTTGGTAACTGATTTTTTATTTCGCCTGGTTTTACCTGCGAGAGGACCGGATACTTTTCAATATTTTCATAGTAATCAGCAATCCAATCGATCATTTGTTTTCCCTGTTTCCTGAATTCGTCGGGAGACATGTGATAACTTTCCATAGTTTTAATTCAAAGGTATATTTTAGTGAAAATCGTTTTGTTTGAGTATTACGATCAAATTATCAGCGAATTGTGAAGTATCTATAGTTTCTTGAAGGTTCAAATGTAGTTGCTGAAAATGTACTTATCACCGCACGACTGGGCCCAATTTTAAGCCAATCGATAAAATTCTCGATATTTTGAGATTCACCTTCAGCCTCAATTTCAACTTTTCCATCAGGAGTATTTTTGACCCATCCGGCTATTTGCAATTCGTCGGCTTTGTGTTTTGCAAAATACCTGAAGCCAACACCCTGAACGCGACCTCCAATTATAATGTACACAGCACGAACAGCCATAGCCTTATTTGCAGTGTGGATTATAAATTCTGAGAAGCCTCTGAGGAGTTGAACATACTTACAATTTCAGGCTGAACAAGGGCCCATATAGAATAAATGCCAATGGCAGTTCCAAATGGGAAACTAAAGAATTCAATAACTGAAAGTATAAGAGTTAAAATGCGGGCCCATTCTTTCTTTTTATAAAGGCCCATTCCGGCAAGAATACCGGGAATTGAAATGATAATAAATACTACTGCTAAAATGTCGGCGATTAGCGACAGGATATTAGCGCCATTGGCATCGTCGACAAAACCGCCAACCAGTTTCAGTACAGTAAAAACCAGAAAAGCAATCAGTAGATTGAAAATGCTTAGACCAATTTGGAGCGCAGCAACAATGTTAATGTGTTTCTCCATGACAATAAGTTTAAATAGGTTTTAGATGCTATGAAATTACATATAATCCGGCGTTTCGTCAATTTTATTTTATGGACATTTTACTTCCTGAAGTTTAATTAAACTGCCTGAACTAAAAATACTTGTATTATTATTTAACGAAAATGCTATCAATAATTTCAAGTTTATGATGTAAATTTATAGATGATAAACTGAATCAGAATTTGGTAAATGTCCTTTTCCCCTTTGGTAATGACGCAGTTTATCTTTGATTTATGCCGTTTGAAAATAATTTATGACGAACAATGTTCCTGTATTTGAATGAAGAAAGAAATTAAAACGAGACTGAAATTTATTGGGGATAAAGTTTATGGTAAAGCGGTTGAAAGATTTGACGATAAACTATTGCTTTTTACCACTTTATCGGTTACTGCAATTTTGGTGGTGAGTTCGGTATTCAATGTTATGGTAGAGCTCAAGCCGGCAATTATTATCTCATCAATAGTCGGAACCCTTATATTTTTTACACTATACCTAATTGGACGATTTGTTGGCCAGGGCCTCATTTATCGATTATCACTCGGAGTTATTTCTTTATTCTACCTTGATACCATCTGGTTTTTGAATTATGGTTCCAACGGACCAATAATGCCGCTTTTTGTTGTATTGTATGCCTTTTTTATATTGGTATTCGACGAGAAATATTTTATCGCTGTATCCATCACGCTTTTTGTAAATCTGCTGATTCTTTTTCTGGTTGAAATGCATTTTGTTGATGCAATTGGGTCATATTCTGATTTTCAGACCCGTTTGATGGATAACTACATTGGTATGGTATTTAGCTTCTTCATTATATATTCTTTCATGTCGGTCATAAAGCGGAATTATATCCGCGAATACGAACGGGCAAAGATGTCGGATTTGTTAAAGTCAGCCTTTGTTGCCAATATGTCGCACGAGATACGTACTCCGTTAAATGCGATCGTTGGATTTTCATCGTTAATGTCGGATCCTGAAATTTCGGATGAGGACAAAAAGATATTTGAAGAGCAGGTGCTTAGCAATAGCGACTATTTACTTAACCTGATTGAAGATATTATTGATGTTTCGAAAATAGAATCGAATCAACTTGTCATTAAAATTCGCGAGGTTGATGTGGTTCCGGTCATCCGGCAAATCGTTCAGTCGTTTCAATTGTCGATTCGGGCTGATAAAAATGTGAAAGTCGAAGCCTCTGAAGAAATGACACAACTTATACTGAAAGTCGACAAAGTGAGGTTCGAGCAAATATTACGCAACTTACTCTCGAATGCTGTTAAGTTTACACAGGAGGGCATCATTGAAGTTGGCTACGAAAAGGGACATGAAGTATGTACCTTTTGGGTTAAGGATACCGGAATTGGAATTCATTTTGAGCATCAAGCCGCCATTTTTGACCGGTTTATGAAAATTGATAACGACAGGCAGCATTTGTACCGTGGTACCGGTATTGGGTTGTTTCTTTCGAAAGAACTTGTCGAGTTGTTTGGAGGTAAAATCTGGGTCGAGTCGGAAGTTGGAAAAGGATCTGTATTTTACTTTACCATTCCACTGTAGCTTATTTCGGTATTGAAGCTTCACGTTGTTTCATGTTCAGCCGTCTTTCTACATAATAATTCAGCAAGAAGCCCACAGAATATTGACAATTTTATCAATCTTTGTTCGGCTAATTGGCCACAATCGAAATATTTGACGGACCAATGCCGTTTGCTTTACGGCACAGTTTTTGGATTTTTTGATGTAAACCCGAATCGAAAATGAAATCAACATTTGTATTCCTGATTTTAAGTTTTTCCTCGATATTTAACTTGTTGGCCTCGGATGAGGCAGATCAGTACTATTATCAGAATGCAGTTTTTCGCGACGAAATAAAATCAGTTCAGCTTTATCGCGAAGGAAATGAGCTTTCAAATCCGGTATTTGAATTGGGAAGCGATGTGAGACTTTTGCTCAAATTTGACGATTTGGCCGAGGACGTGAAGAATTATTCCTATACAATTATTCATTGTGATGCGAGCTGGAACGAGTCGTATATTCAACAAAGCGAGTATTTGTCTGGCTTCCCTGATAATCCGATAACTGATTACGCCATGAGCTTCAATACCACCATTAAGTTCGTCAATTACCAGTTGACGATTCCGAATGACGATTGCTCGCTTAAATATTCAGGAAATTATGCCTTAGTAGTTTTTGAGGGGAATGACCGGAAAAACTTAGTGCTAATTCAGCGTTTCTATGTAGTTGAGCCCAAAGTCAGGATTGAGGGTTTGGTGAAGAAGGCAACTTTCGATCCGTTTAATGGAGAGAATCAGGAAGTTGATTTCAAAATAATAAACGAACAGCTGAGGCTTTTGAATCCGCAGGAAGATATTAAAGTTGTTCTGACGCAGAATCGTCGCTGGGATAATGCAGTTCTGGGACTGAAACCCAGGTTTATTCAGAATAATGTGTTGATTTATGATTACGATAAGGAAAATGTATTTCCCGGAGGAAATGAATTCAGGTATTTCGATATTCGGACCAAACGATATAATGGTGAAAACGTTGAAAATATAAAATTTATCAGACCATATTTTCATGCTACGATTCTTCCCGATGGCATCCGTAACAACAAGAAATTCATGCCCTATAAGGAAATGAACGGGAACTTTGTGATTGAAAGTCTTGACCGGGTAACCGATACCGACACAGAATGTGATTACATGTTTGTTCATTTTTATTTGCCGATGCAAAGCCAGCTTGTTGGCTGCTCGGTAAATGTTTTTGGTGCTTTAACCGGTTGGAATGCAAACAAATCAAACGAAATGAAATGGAATTACGAAAGTGCCGGATATGAGTTGTCGTTGCTGCTGAAACAAGGCTATTACAACTACCAGTACGTTTATGTTCCCGATGGCGCGAAGAAAGCCGATTCTGTTAATTTGGAAGGTTCCTTTTTTCTGACGGAAAACGAATATGAAATTTTTGCCTATTATCGCGATCCTTCCAGCAGATACGATCGTTTGGTCGGTTTTGTAACATTGAATTCGAACGTGAAATAAGAGATTGACTGAAGGAAAATCGCTTTTAACCGTTGGTTAACGAACAATTTTAAGCGGACTTTCTTCTCTTGAGTATGGAATTGAGAAGTAGAAGGTTGCTCCGGCTCCTAATGATGATTTTACCGAAAGTTTGCCACCCAGCAGGCGAACATAGTGTTGAGCAATGGATAATCCCAGTCCGGTTCCTTCATAAGCCCTGATCGTACGATTGTCAAGTTGGTGGAACCGCTCAAATATTCTTTCCTGGTCATTTTCAGAGATTCCAATCCCGGTATCACGTACAAAAAACTCAATATGATTTGATTCTTGAAGGCGGTAGCCAAATTCAACCTCACCCTGCTCTGTAAATTTTATGCCGTTATCAACAAGCTTTTGTAAAATCGATTGAAGCAAAATTGAATCGGTGATGATGGCAAATTTGGGATTTGTGTTTTCGCAGTTAACTTTCAGCCTGATGTCCTTTTTTTCTTCCAGGTCGTAAGTGAATTCTTTGTAGAGAGTTACGAGCATGTCGTTCACCCTGCAAAGCGATTTTTTTACCACTAAAGTGTTGCTTTCAATTTTCGAGAGGCTGATCATATCATTAATCAGAGCCAATAATAGTTTCCCGTTATTGATAACAATTTCAACGAATTTGCTTTTCTCTTCGTCGTCGAATTCCGGAGAAACCAGCATTTTGGAGAACCCAATAATTGCATTCATTGGAGTGCGTATCTCGTGCGAAATGTTGGCAAGGAAGGCAGTTTTAAGTCGATCTGCTTCTTCGGCTTTATTTTTGGCTTCTTCCATTTTTAATTCTGCCATTTTGCGAGTGGTAATGTCGCGTGCCAGCGATACTACCGAGTTGCTGTTAAGGCGGGCAAGGCGCATTTCAAACATTGCCGAAGAACCTTCAACTTCGAGTGCATATTCAATGGTTTCAATACTGTCAAACTCAATACAATTTTGAATGCATTGGTAAATTTTTGCCGACATCTTTTCAGAAAATCCTACCTCAAATATCGAATTGCCAATAATGTCGTCAGGTTTAATTTTCAGTGATTCGGAGGCTTTGAATACGAAGTCAACGTAAATTCCATCTTTGTCAATAATGAAAAACAGATCGGGAATGGCCTCAAGTAAAACCTGATAGCGGATCTTGTTTTCCTTTAGCTCGTTTATCTGGTTTTGTTTGGTAGTGTTGTCAATGAATAAGCTAATAATCTGATTGTTGGATAGCTTTATGTTGTCAACTTCGATATACTTATTCAAACGTTCAAGGTAAAATGAAAAATGATTCCTTGGCGATTTGAGATATTCTTTATTCCAGTCGAATGAACTCCTGAATACTTTTGGAAAAACGTCGTCAGCCGATTGATCTTTCAGTTCGCGCGAGGTAATTTTAAAAAGTCGTTCAAATGCCAGATTAGTACGACAGATTTTGAGGTGCGTTGGAGTCCCAAATTCATCCCTCACAGTTTCAAGAAGCATCATTCCCTGAGGGAGATTCCGAACTGTTTGATTTATAACTTGCTCGATGTTTTCAACTTTTCCTGCCAATTCGTCAATCTTGTACTGAAATCTCCATGAAATCAACAAGGCAACAAGAAAATGGATAGTCAGAATCAGAAATGGATTTATAAAATGAGAATCAGCTTCCCAGCGATACTGAAATAACCAGTCAGTCATTCCGGCCTGGTAGGTATGGAAAAGTAAAGTCAGCACTGAAATGCCGTAAAATATGAGCAAATTCCATTTTTTATCGCTGAAAATCAGGAAAAATAAAAAGAATGGAATCAATGTCCACAGCGTATTTGAAATAGATTGATGACTGGGAATAATCGCAAAGGGATGAGAAATAAAAAAGAAATAGGGAATGACGGGCATTAACAGGAAAATATTAGTTGCCCATTTAAATTCAACATAGCGAAGTCCGTAAAATGCAAGGCCAAAAAGAATAATGATACTTATGTCGCCAGGTAAACATGCATTCATCGAATTACCCGTCAGATCAAGAAAAAACATTGTTAATCCGAATATCAACCCGAACAGAATAAACGCATGAATACCAATGATTTTTAGAATATCACTTTTGGTATCAGTATGGTAATGGCTAATAATTGATTTCGTTATTGCTTCAAGCATGAAATAGCATCATCATTCAACTTTACGAGGCAATAAATATAGTAAAATTTAGATTCCAAATTGATTTGCCAAAATTTATACAAAAAACGAAAAGTGATTTTTATTAGGAATTTAGCTGATCAGAAAGTTTAGTTTTGCTGACGAAGATTGTATAAAAGTCAATATAACACTTAAGACTATGCCAAAAGGATTTTTTAATATTCCGGAGATTAAGAATGAACCCATAAAGAGCTATGCGCCTGGGTCGCCGGAGAGGATTGAACTGAAGAAGATGTTAAATGAGTTGAGATCTGTGGAATTGGAACTTCCTATGATTATTGGAGGAAAAGAAGTGACTACTGACCGCAGAGTACGTATTGCTCCACCACATGATATCAAACATACACTTGGCTATTATCATCAGGGTGATGCTTCACATGTTCAGATGGCTATTGATGCTGCAATGATGGCACACGCAAAATGGAATTCAATGTCGTGGCAACACCGCGCTGCCATTTTCCTGAAAGCAGCCGATTTGTTTGCAGGGCCTTATCGTGCTAAAATCAATGCGGCCACAATGTTGGGGCAATCTAAAAATGCTTTTCAGGCCGAGATTGATGCAGCATGTGAAATGGCCGATTTCTTCAGGTTTGGTGTACGTTGTATGACTGATATATACAAAATGCAACCCGAATCAGCTCCGGGAATCTGGAACTACAATGAATTCCGTTCGCTGGAAGGATTTGTATTTGCGCTTACTCCGTTTAATTTCACATCGATCGCGGGTAATTTACCAGCTGCACCAGCCATGATGGGCAACGTTGTGGTTTGGAAACCTTCGAAAACGGCTGTTTATTCAGCTGCTGTAATTATGGAAGTGCTTCAGGAAGCAGGTTTGCCCGATGGCGTTATCAACCTGGTTTACGTTGGAGGTCCGGCTGCAGCTGATGTTATTTTCCAATCGCCTGATTTTGCCGGAATCCATTTTACTGGCTCTACCGGAGTATTCCAGGGCATGTGGAAAACTATTGGTGAAAATATTCATAAATACAAATCATATCCTCGCATTGTTGGCGAAACAGGAGGTAAAGATTTCATCTTCGCTGATCCGACAGCTGATCCGCAGGCGTTGGCAATTGCTATGCTTCGCGGGGCATTCGAATATCAGGGACAAAAATGTTCGGCAGCTTCAAGGGCCTATATTCCACAGAGTATATGGGACGATGTTCGCACCCGCCTGGGCAACGAGCTGGCTACTGTAAAAATGGGTCCACCAGAAGATTTTACAAATTTTGTAAATGCTGTAATCGATGAAGCATCGTTTGATAAGCTGGCTGGTTTTATTGAACAGGCCCGTAAAGACGAAGATGCTGAAGTATTGTTTGGCGGCCATTGTGATAAGTCTGTAGGTTATTTTATTCAACCAACTGTAATTCTGGCTCATAAGCCTGATTATATTACGATGGAAGAAGAATTGTTTGGTCCGGTTTTAACTGTATATGTTTATCCTGATGAGGAACTGGATCATACACTTGATGTGCTTGACCGGACATCAATCTATGCATTGACCGGAGCTATCTTCTCGCAGGATCGCTTCAATATTGAAAAATTGACCAAACGACTGGAAAATGCCGCTGGTAATTTCTATATCAACGATAAGCCAACTGGTGCCGTTGTTGGTCAGCAGCCATTTGGTGGTGCGAGAGGCTCGGGTACAAACGATAAAGCCGGATCGGTATTCAACTTCCTGCGCTGGACTTCAATCCGTACTATTAAAGAAACATTTGTTTCACCGAAGAATTATACTTATCCGAATTTCGCTCCGGATAACGAGTAAATCAAAAGTTGACAGAAAAGGAGATGAATTTTTTCATCTCCTTTTTTTTTGTTCCGGAAAACTCTATTTTTGTTTAAAATCATTTCCATGAAGGCCAAAGAATTAGGATCAATAATCGTAAAATCGATCATTAACAAATACTTGATTGCACTGGGTGCATTCGTTGTTTGGATCATATTTTTTGACGACAATAATCTCAGGCAACATCAACAAAATCTCCACGAACTTGCGCTTCTTCAGGAGCAGGTTAATTTTTACAAGCATAAAATTGAAGCTGACAAACGTAAATTAATTGAATTGCAGACAAATGACGAGAATCTTGAAAAGTTTGCACGCGAGCAATTTTTCATGAAAAAAGCAGATGAAGAAATTTACGTTATTGTTGAAGAAAATTAAAAATTAAGACGTTTTAGTCTTTTATCCGGAGTCAGATTCCTATTCCTTCTCTGATTAATTGCTTACTTTTTATTGTGTTTGGTTTCTGTAAGAGATTAGTAAACAGTTTGTTGTTCTATTTTGGATGAAAATCAGATATTTTTTTTGATAGAATAAAGAGATTTGTTATATTTCTTCAATCAAGTTTAGCCGATGAAGATTAATACTAACATATTTCGGATTGAGACCAATCATGTCGCCCCGAAAAAGGGCAATATATTGATTGCAGAACCTTTTTTGTCCGGAAGTTATTTTAATCGGTCGATCATTATTTTGGTAACCTGCAACAAGGATGGGGCAGTGGGTTTTATCCTGAATAAGAAGGTTGACTTTCCAATTGAGGATTTATTGTCGGATTTTCCCGAATTTGACTCCGAAATTCATATTGGTGGACCGGTGGGAACTGATTCAATTTACTTTATTCATACTCTTGGCGATTTAATTCCGGGAAGTATTCATGTTAAAGATAATCTCTTTTGGGGCGGTGATTTTGAAGCTCTTAAAATGCAGATTAAACTCGGGTTGGTCGATCATTCTCAGGTTCGTTTCTTCCTTGGATATTCTGGCTGGTCTGCTGGACAACTGGAAGAAGAAATTAATGAAAACTCGTGGCTTGTTGCCGATACTTCCGAATCGGACCTGATGAATATGGACGAAGACGAGATGTGGGCCAAAGCAGTCAGGGCAATGGGAGGGAAGTACACCATGTGGGAAAATTTCCCTGAGAATCCTTCACTTAATTAATCATCAGCAGGTTAAACTGTTCATTTATTTTCCGGATAGTTTGGTTGAAATACCGTTTGTCTTCAAATCCAATAACCCAACGAATTCCTTTAATCGAATTTACAATAAGCAATTCTTCAGCTTCCCGAAGGTCCGGTTCAGTTATTTTGTCCTCAAAATAATTTAAATTCAGCCGATTAAAAATTTCGAGTATACGTGGTTTTGTAATATCGGTATAGGCTCCGTCGTCGCTGCAGGCTCCTTTTACACGTTTGCCGTTTATCAGGTAAATGTTCGATTCTGGCGCTTCAACAATGCAGTTCGATGTATTTACAATCAGCAGTTCATCGGCAGTTGATTCTTTAATATGGCAGGCTGCAATTTTCCAGTAAATTTCTGAACCTAATGCAAGACTTGAAAGCGACGAAACCGACTTTTGAATAGGGTTGATTATTTCGATATATATTCCTTTTTCATTCAGTTCGTATCCAACTGGCTCAGTTTTTTCCGACTGAATGGTGTAATGGACTTTCTGGCCGCTAAATCTGAATGTTAGAGTAATTATGGCGCCCATAAAATGCTTGTTCTTGGTGAGGGTGCGCTCAAGCTGGCGTTTAAGTCCCGCTCCGTTGTCGGCAGTAAATTCAGGGAAGATCTGGTTGTAATAAAGCAGCTTTAGGCGGAGTAATTCAAGTGTTTCACTGAAGAAAGGGATTGCCGATCGGATTGACCTGAATTTCTCGGAGAAATGCAGTTCCTGAGCTTCCGCGATCGTCAGGCGGTATTCAGTCGAGGGGACAAATGTTCCGTCTACCAATATGTACTTTCCCTGAATCATTTTATAAGTGATAAAATAAACGGATACATGTTTTTGTTGGGAACAATCTGAATTCCTTTTATCCCAGCATTAGCCGCAGCTTCCATATCAGATTGGCTGTCGCCGATAAAAAAAGATGATGCTTTGTCGATTTTATGCCTGGCAATCAATTTCTCCAGCATTAGCGAATCGGGTTTCCGGCACAAGCATTTTTCAATGTCGGGATGATGCGGACAAAATATGATATCAGTTATTTCAATACCATTTAGCTGGAATGTGCTGATGAGCTCACCGTGAAGGTTTATAATATCTTTTTTTGTGTATTTTCCTCGCGAAATCCCGCCCTGATTACTGACGATGAATAGCTTGAATCCTTTTTGTAAAAGTATTTTCAGGTTCTCGGCTATTCCGTCGATTAAGCTTAACTGATCTGCATTCCAGATGTAATAATGTTTACTGTTGTCGATCAAAACGCCGTCGCGATCCAGAAAAATTGCTTTTGATGCCATTTTAAATTAACCTGAAAAGTTTATCCAAAAAGATTTCGAATAGAGTCGGATTAATCAGAACTGGAAAAATAAAACCAAACAAAGCTCCCAGAAAATGAGCATCGTGCGCAACATTGTCCTTTTGCTTTATACTCATTTGGTACGAATAAACCAGGTATAGCACTGCGAAAATAATTCCGGGAATTGGCAACACATAAAAGAATAAAATCTTGTGCCATGGGTCAAAAAATATAGCTGCAAAAAGCACTGAGGCTACTGCACCTGATGCCCCGACAGCATTGTAAAAATAGTTGTTGCGATGCTTTATCAGAGCGTAAAGGTTTGATGCTAAGATGCCTCCGAAATACAACATAAAGTAATACAAGATGTGATTGTTCCCAAAGTTGTACTTGAAGTACATTTCAATCGCCTGCCCGAACGAAAAAAGCACGATCATATTTACAAACAAATGTTCCCAGTTGGCGTGAACAAATGCATGAGTAATCAGCCGGTGATATTCGTTCTTGTGGTAAATCTTGCTCGCATTAAATTGCAGGTTTTCCATCAGTTTGGGCGATTTAAACGCCGCATACGAAACAGCTACTGTGATGGCAATTAATATGATTGTCATAGTTGAATATTAGTGTAAAATACGGTATATCATTTCGCGTTGGAGGTCGGCAGGCGATGCTGAATTGTTCCCAAAGCCTTTCGACCTCATATCGTACTCCCGAAGTATACTAACAATTTCAACCAGTTTTTTGATGTTGTAATTCTTCGCAGCAGCCACATAAGTTTTAACAAAAAAAGGATGAACCTGAAGGACCGAAGCCACGTTATTTTGCGACTTATCTTCAAGAAAATGGTAGTTCAGGATTTTGGAGAAATACGAAAACAGCGATGAAATAACAACCGGAACCGGGTTTGATGAAGGATTCGCGCCAAAGTAATTGATGATGCGATTGGCTTTCAATAAGTCGCGCTCGCCCAATGCATTCTGAAGTTCGTAAACGTTAAACTCCTTGCTAATCCCAATGTTTCGCTCAATATGGTCGGGCGTAATCTGAGTTCCAACCGGCAACGAAATGATTAGTTTATCGAGTTCGTTAGCTACTTTGCTAAGGTCGGCTCCCAAATATTCCGAAATCATCGCAGCAGCCTGCGGCGAAATAGAATAATGCTGGCTTTTCAGGTACGATGAAATCCAGGTTGGAAGCTGGTTGTCGTATATTTTTTTCGACTCGAACAAAACCCCTTTCTGATCAATCAGCTTCGGGAAGGTTTTGCGTTTGTCGAGTGTTTTGTATTTGTAATTGATGACCAGAATCGTCGAGTTCAAAGGATTCTTGGCATAAGGCTCCAAATCCTCAATCTTCTTGATATTCTGAGCCTCACGGACAATAATCACCTGGTAATTGGCCATCATCGGGAATCGTCGGGCATTGGCAATGATGGTGTGAGGTTCAGTATCTTTCCCATAAAGAATGGTCTGGTTGAATCCTTTTTCGGCTTCGGTAAGCACATTGTCAGCAATATAGTCGCTGATTTTGTCGATAAAATAAGTTTCCTCACCCATTAGGAAATAAATGGGGTGATAAATCTTTTTCTGAAGGTTACTGATTATCTCTTCGTAAGTCATTGTTCTGTTTGGGGTTAAAATCTCAGGTGTTTTACCGATTCGCCGTTGTTTTTTATTTCGAGCAGCGCATCGATACCCGTTTCGAGGTGTTCAAGCACAAAATTGTTCGAAACGATTTTATCGCTTGCTTCGGTTTTCACACCTGTCGAAATCATTGGCTGATCGGAAACCAGCAATAAAGCTCCTGAAGGAATCTGATTGTAAAATCCGACGGTGAAAATGGTGGCCGTTTCCATATCGATAGCCATGGCCCTTGATTTTTCGAGGTATTTTTTGAAACGTTCGTCGTATTCCCAAACCCGTTTATTCGTGGTGTAAACAACGCCGGTCCAGTAATCGTGTTTCCGGTTTCGGATGGCGGTTGATACGGCACGCTGAAGGTTAAATGCCGGAAGTGCAGGTATTTCAGGAGG
>JAJZSZ010000101.1 GCA_021849365.1 Bacteroidota bacterium
ATAAATAATAATACGGCGCGCGTATATCCAACCATGTCGCAGAAAGCCTTATTTACATACCTGAAAACGCCGTTTTGTGTGATGTTGATTCCATCGCGGGCATTTTCAACCATATCGAAGAAAAGCTCTAAATTTTCCGGGAAGTGCTTGTTTTCAGAACAATCGTTTGCCATTCGACTCTGGAATTAGTTGCGGTTCTTTACTTTGTTGTGAAGATATAGCCAAATTTCAATTCCGGAAACGAAAATGGCCTGAATGACGGTTTTTTAATGATGAATGGTCTGAAGGCAGGCTTCAATCAACTTGCTAAATGCTTCTTTTAATCTTATTTTTGCTGCATACCCTAGAATACTGACACATGAAAAATATCTTATTGCTATTCATACTATTTGCACTTACAGCTCAATCTATATCGTGTAAAACTCGTGAAAAGAAAACGGTTGACTATTTTCCTGATGGTACTGAAATTCCGCAATCGCTGACCGATACCGCAAAAATTAGTTTGGCCAAACTTGGTCTTCAATTAGTGATTACCGATTTTGGCGCTGTTGGCGATGGGAAGACCCTGAATACCGAATCTATTCAGAAAGCCATTGACCACGCTGCCAGCAAAGGGGGCGGAGTTGTAGTTATTCCGAAAGGACGATTTTTAACCGGCGCCCTGTTCTTTAAACCCGGCACTCATCTGCATGTGAGCGACGATGGTGTATTGCTGGGCTCAGATGATATTGCCAACTTCCCCATTATGCCATCGCGCATGGAAGGACGAAGCATAGATTATTTTCCTGCTGTGGTAAATGCGTATGGTGTTGATGGATTTACCATTACTGGCAAAGGTACCATCGATGGTAACGGACTAAAATATTGGCAAGCCTTTTGGCAACGCCGGGCCGAAAACCCAAAATGCACAAACCTCGAAGTTTCGCGGCCACGGCTTGTTTTCATTCAGAATAGTAGAAATGTGCAGTTGCAGGATGTCAAACTGCATAACTCTGGATTCTGGACTACCCATCTGTACCGCTGTACCAACGTAAAACTGCTAAATCTGCATATATTCTCTCCGGCTGCTCCGGTAAAGGCTCCCAGTACCGATGCCATTGATATTGATGCCTGCTCGAACGTGCTGGTAAATGGCTGCTATATGGAAGTGAACGACGATGCCGTTGCCCTGAAAGGCGGGAAAGGTGTATCAGCAGATACCGATCCGACCAATGGCCCCAATCAAAATATTATCATCCAGAATTGTACGTTTGGTTTTTGCCACTCGGCCGTAACCTGCGGAAGCGAGTCGATTCATAACCGTAACATCATTATGCGCAACTGTAAGGTTTACGGTCCTTCGCGGGTACTTTGGCTGAAAAACCGCGGTGACACGCCTCAGCTGTACGAGTATATTCTGGTTGAAAACATCACCGGAAAAGCTGACCGCCTTTTATTTGCCAAACCGTGGACCCAGTTTTTCGATTTGCAGGGGCGCGAAACTCCACTGCTGTCCACCTCAAATCATATAGTATTCCGGAATATTGAACTGACCTGCCAGATTTTTGCTGATATCGAAATATCGGAATACGACAAACTGAAAAACTTCACGTTCGAAAACCTGAAAATCACAGCCGAAAAGGGTGAATTGAATAAAGCGCTTATCGAAGGGCTTACCCTGAAAAATGTGGTTGTTAACGGGAAACTGATCGAGTAAATCGCGCCGAAGCGGAATGAAGGTTCCCAGGAAATGGAAATGAAAAACCCATAAACTCTTTCAAAAAGGATTTATGGGTTTGTATCGTTTATCTCCGGTTTAATCCGGTTAAAGCTTATTCAGATCTTCCGTCAGCTCGTTTTCGGCTTGTGTTACTTCATTCATAAACTCATCAACATATACCGGATAACTTTCAATGTCTTCCAGTTTCTGGGTTTTGAGTTGCAATTCTTTCAGCCGGTATCCCAGCTCGTTCATCCCGAATGTCATTACCGACGATTTTGCTTTGTGCGCCAGTTTTCCCAGTTCCTCGTAATTTTTAGTAGCCAGATGATTGGTGAGCCCATCTTTAAATTCGGGCAACTGATCGAAAAACATCTGGATAAATTCTTTCATTATTTCAGGTTCGCCACCTGTAATCTCGTTGAGATAAGATAAATTGGTTAATCGGTTCTGTGACATCAGTGCAGTTTTTGAATGGATACTTTACTGTCAAAAATAAACAAAATTATCGTTCAAAAACCAGAATACGCATCTATTGTATTCAGATAAGTTGATAAACAATCGGGTGTAGGTACGGCGAAAACTAATATCTTTGCCAAATGATATTTTTCATGCTTTAACCAAGGACAATAAGCTAATTTTGTCACACCAAAACTGAAAAAACTATATGCAGATTACAGCCTTTAATCAGATTCATAAACAGCTTGGCGCGAAGATGGTAGAATTTGCCGGTTTCGAGATGCCAATCGAATATTCAGGAATTAAAGATGAGCACATGACCGTACGCGAATCGGTTGGTGTATTCGACGTTTCGCACATGGGCGAATTCTGGGTGAAAGGCCCGAATGCGCTGGATTTGGTGCAGCGGGTTACTACAAACGATGTGGCCAAACTGGCTATCGGACAAGCACAGTATTCCTGCTTCCCGAACGGGAAAGGCGGAATTGTTGACGACCTGCTCGTGTATCATTACGAACCCGAAAAGTATTTGCTGGTAGTGAATGCTGCCAATATCGATAAAGACTGGAACTGGATTAATTCGCAAAACACAAACGGGGCTATCCTTGAAAATGCTTCACCGGCAATCAGCCAGCTGGCTATTCAGGGACCAAAAGCTACCGCCACTTTGCAGAAATTGACCGGCATCAATCTGTCGGAGATAAAATATTACACCTTTGTTACCGGGGCAATCGCTGGTGTTGACGATGTAATTATCTCGGCCACCGGCTATACCGGATCGGGCGGTTTCGAGCTTTATTTCCGGAACGAGTTTGCCGAACAAATGTGGAATAAGATTTTTGAAGCCGGTGCCGAATTTGGAATCAAACCAATCGGATTGGCTGCCCGCGACACACTGCGCCTCGAAATGGGCTACTGCCTCTACGGAAACGACATTGACGATACCACTTCGCCGATTGAAGCCGGTTTGTGCTGGATTACCAAATTTAACGGCCACTATTTCATCGACAAAGACTTTTTCCTGATGCAAAGCAGGGAAGGAGTGGAGCGCAAACTGCGCGGATTTGAAATGATCGACCGCGGCATTCCGCGCCACGACTACGAACTGACCGACAAAGACGGCAATGTGATTGGCCGTGTTACCTCGGGAACCATGTCGCCGATTTTGAATAAAGGTATTGGTATGGCTTACGTGCATAAGGCTTACGCCGCCATTGGCACCGAAGTTTTCCTGAATGTTCGTGGAAAATCGCTGAAAGCCAAAATTGTTAAAATGCCGTTTATCAACCCGCTATAAAACGTGGAAAATAGAGATAGGAAAAGGGAAGCGGAAGTTTCCCTTTTTTGTTGGTTTCAAATTTAACACAAGTAGTAAAACGCCTGCCACCACTTGCCCCGCTGAGTTTTTTGCCGTCCCGCCGAAGAAAATCGCCGTCCTGCTGAAGTTTTTGCTTTCCTGCTGGAAGAAATCATCGTCCTGCTGAAAATCTGGCCGTCCTGCCGGAAGGTGACGTGTCCTGTCGCGGGTTTCAGGAGGTTTTGAAAAATCGTACAGGGTAACATTTACTGATAACAATTGATCATTTTCCTTCTTCATCGAATTTTACCATTAGTTTAAATGCCAATTTCTGATCGGGCAAATTGCTGCTGGTTGGCTACTTTCCATATCTTTGCGTTTTTTACATCGAGATGGAAAAAACTAAAAATCGGCTCGAGGTTTGTTTGTCCCCCGCAATCTACGATAAACATGCCGATGATCGCAACCTGGTGGTGATCGTTGATATTTTGCGCGCCACTTCGTCGATTTGCGCAGCTATCCACAACGGAGTTAAAAGCATGATTCCCGTCGCAACAGTCGAAGAAGCCCGGGCGA
Source organism: Bacteroidota bacterium (assembly GCA_021849365.1). Taxonomy (GTDB): domain Bacteria; phylum Bacteroidota; class Bacteroidia; order Bacteroidales; family Prolixibacteraceae; genus Aquipluma. The sequence goes on from JAJZSZ010000101.1 coordinate 4,032, forward strand.
TGAAACTACAAGGCTACATGGTTGCTTCGGAACGCGACGGCTATGTGCTCGACTTTGCCGACTTCGGAAATTCACCGTTTAATTTTACACCTGAAATTGTTGCCGGGAAGGAGATTGTGTATTCAACCACCAACGGAACACGCTGCATTCACATGGCCAGTCATTCGAAAGCCGTTGTCATTGGCTCATTCCTGAATATTTCTTCATTGGCCGACTGGCTGATTCAGCAGAATGCGCCTGTCCTGATTTTCTGTGCTTCTTGGAAAGACCGGTTCAGTCTGGAAGATACCGTTTTTGCTGGTGCTTTGGCCGAACGACTTCTGGAAACCGGGAAATATGAGACCATTTGCGATGCAGTAACGGCATCTGTCGATTTGTGGAACCTGGCGAAAAATGATTTATTAGGCTATATACAAAAAGCAGCTCAAAAAAGCAGGCTGGCCTCCAAAGGGCTCGACGATTGTATCGGGTTTTGCCTGACCGACGATCTTTGTCCTGTCGTTCCTGTATTTCAGGATGAAAAGCTGATCGACATTTTGAAATCGTGATGTTTTGACGAAGAATCGCTGGAATATCGGTTTTTGTTCAAAACGAACGAAAAAATACGGTGTGGAAACACTTAAATTCGAAAAAATATGATTGCACAGGATGATTACCTCGAATTTTTATTCGAATTTTGAAGCAAATAAATTGGATGTTCTATAACCTGTTGATGTAAAATTAAGTCTGATTAAACTCAGAAAACTATACGCAGATAATCGTTTATTTCGAACTGTTATTTGCTATTCACGTCATTGTAAATAGTTATTAACCCATAAACTACACTCAAAATGAAGAAGCATAATTTTTATGCGGGACCCTCAATTTTACCGCAATACACCATTAAAAACACAGCCGAAGCATTAATTGACTTTGCCGGAACTGGACTTTCGCTCATGGAAGTATCGCACCGTAGCAAAGAATTCGTTGCAGTTAACAACGAAGCACAGCAACTCTTTAAAGATTTGCTCGATATTCCTTCGGGTTATCATGTGCTTTTTCTGGGTGGTGGCGCCAGCTCGCAATTTATGATGGTTCCGTACAACATGCTCGAAAAAAAGGCTGCTTACCTGAACACCGGTACCTGGGCCGACAAAGCTCAGAAAGAGGCTAAATTTTTCGGCGAGGTTGTTGAAGTAGCTTCTTCAAAAGCAAGTACTTACAATTATATTCCGAAAGGATATACAGTTCCTGAAGATGCTGATTATTTCCACATCACATCGAACAACACCATCTACGGAACACAAATTCACGAAGACCTCGACTGTAAAGTGCCGTTGGTTGCCGATATGTCGTCAGATATTTTGAGCCGTCCGATCGACGTTTCGAAATATGCCATTATTTATGGTGGTGCTCAGAAAAACCTTGCTCCTGCTGGTGTAACTTTCGTTATCGTGAAAGAAGATGCATTGGGTAAAGTTACCCGCAAGATTCCAACCATGCTGAACTACAAGACTCATATCGAAAACGAATCGATGTTCAATACACCACCGGTAGTTCCGATTTTTGCAGCACTTCAAACCTTAAAATGGCTGAAAGAAATGGGCGGCGTAAAAGTGATGGAACAAAAGAATATTGAAAAGGCTGGAATTTTGTACGACGAAATCGACCGCAACAAACTGTTCAAAGCCAATATTCCTGAAGTAAACGACCGTTCGCTGATGAACATCTGTTTCGTGATGAACGACGAATACAAAGAATGGGAACCTGAATTCCTTGCTTACGCCAAATCGCTGGGTATGCTTGGTCTGGAAGGTCACCGTTCGGTTGGCGGATATCGCGCCTCAACTTACAACGCACTTCCGAAAGAAAGCGTAATTGCGCTGGTTGATGCGATGAAAGAATTTGAACGAATGAAACTTAAATAAGAATGAGGAGAAAAGCAGAATGAGGGTTCTGCTTTTCTTTTTTAGGGTCTAACAAAACTATAACTTACTATGAAACGGGTATTAATTGCTACTGAAAAACCATTTGCACCGGCTGCAGTGAACGACATGGCCGGAATCCTTGAACAAGCCGGCTACCAGGTACAACGACTTGAAAAATACACTTCGAAAGCCGAATTGCTCGATGCCATGAAAAGCGTTGATGCGATGATCGTCAGAAGCGATATTGTTGATCAGGAAGTGCTCGATGCTGCCGCTAACCTGAAGATTGTTGTCAGGGCCGGATCGGGTTTCGACAATCTGGATTTGGCAACCTGCACTGCAAAAGGAATTGTGGCAATGAATACCCCGGGACAAAACTCGAATGCTGTTGCCGAGCTGGCTATTGGGATGATGATTTTCATGTCGCGCGGTCAGTTTAAAGGTGTTTCGGGAAGCGAGTTGAAAGGCAAAACAATCGGAGTTTACGGTTGCGGAAACATCGGGCGCCGCGTTGCACGCATTGCTCAGGGACTTGGAATGAAGGTAGTTGCCCTCGATCCGTGCATCACCAAAGTAAGTATGGAACCTTACGATGTAAAAGTGGTTCAGTCGGTTGACGAGCTGTTTTCGCAGAGCCAGTTCCTGTCGCTCCATATTCCGGTGAATGAAAAAACCAAAAAATCGATCAATTTTGAATTACTGAGCAAGATGCCTAAAGGCGCTTTACTGATTAATACCGCCCGGAAAGAAGTTATTGACGAAGAAGGGCTAATCCGCATGTTCGATGAACGTCCTGACTTTAAATACATCAGCGATATTGCCCCGGCATGTCACGAAGAATTGGTCGCCAAGTATGATCTGCGTTATTATTCGACCCCGAAAAAACAGGGTGCCGAAACAGCCGAAGCCAACGTGAATGCGGGTGTCGCTGCAGCCGAACAAATAGTTGCATTTTTTGAAACCGGAGATCAGACTTACCGCGTCAACAGATAGTTTGCACAGAAGTAATGAGAGAGAAGTTCTATGAAAATGAGAAATTCACAAATATCAATTATTCGGGGCAGAAAGTAACTCAAACCGAATTTGATAACTGTATATTTCAGGATTGTGATTTTACAAATGCCGATTTTTCTGACAATGATTTTATCGACTGCCGGTTCGAAAATTGTAACTTTGCGGTGGCAAAAATGAACGGATCGGGGCTAAAAGAAGTCCATTTTGTTGGTTGTAAGCTTATTGGTCTCGACTTTGAACCTTGTTCGGCCTTTCTATTTGCTGTTAGTTTTAAGAGTTGTGTACTCGATTACTCGTCGTTTTTTGGCAAAAAGCTTAAAAATACCCGGTTTGTCGAATGCTCGCTGAAAGAAGTTGATTTTTCAACCACCGATTTATCTGGCGCACTGTTTGGAAACTGCGATTTGTCGATGGCTGTTTTTAAACAATGTAATCTGGAGAAAACTGATTTCCGGACCGCTTACAATTATGCTTTCGATCCGGAACAAAATCGCATGAAAAAAGCGCGGTTCTCGGTTTCGGGATTAGCCGGATTGCTTGGGAAGTACAACATTGAAATAGAATAAATTATCATTAGTCATGCCCTTAAAATTTAAGATCGTCTTTTACAACCTCATGATTTTCATGGTCATTTTCGACATCATTTATTTGTTTGTGTGGATCATGTCAATTGAAATGAATGCAGTAAAAGGCCTGATTGCTGCAGCAACAGCAGCCCTGATTATGCCATGGGCGCGGCCAACCCACCTTCCTTCCGGAAGAAAAGTGGCTATCCGCAGTTTGGCATACATTGTTTACAAGAACATCTCCGAAAAAAGAAAAAGTAAAAACCCAATCTGATAAAAGAAAGATTATGGCTATTGTAAAACCATTTAAAGGACTTCGTCCACCACAAGCTATTGCCAGCGATCTGGCCTGTTTGCCCTACGACGTAATGAACAGCACCGAAGCCGCCCAGATGGCTGAAGGCAAAGCCTGTTCGCTGCTTCACATCACCCGGGCCGAAATTGATTGTCCGGCCGGAACCGATATTCATTCAGAAACAGTTTACCTGAAATCAGTCGAAAATTTCGAGAAATTTCAGAAAGAAGGATGGCTCAGTCAGGACAACGAAGCCAAATATTACATTTATGCGCAAACCATGAATGGCCGTACCCAATACGGGATTGTGGGCGCTGCTTCGTGCGAAGATTATCACCAGGGAATCATCAAAAAACATGAACTTACCCGCCCCGATAAGGAAGAAGACCGCATGATTCTGACCCGTTACCTGAATGCCAACATCGAGCCGGTTTTCTTTTCGTACTGCGCCGTTCCTGAAATTGATGCCATTGTTGAGTCGATTGTAAAAGGCCAGAAAGCTGATTACGATTTTGTGGCTGAAGATGGTTTTGGTCACCATTTCTGGACCATCAACGATGCTGTAACCAATAAAAAGATTGAAGAATTATTTGCCACCAAAGTTCCTGCAACTTATGTAGCCGATGGACACCACCGCACCGCAGCAGCTGCACGCATTGGTTTGGAAAAACAAGGTCAAAACCCCAATCATACCGGTGACGAAGAATACAATTTCTTCATGGCTGTTCATTTTCCCGACAATCAGTTGCAGATTATCGACTACAACCGTACGGTGAAAGATTTGAATGGTTTAACCGAAGCCGAATTGCTCGATAAACTGGCTGTAAATTTCGATGTTGAACTGGCCGGAAGTGAAATTTATAAACCAGCCAAGCTGCACGAATTCAGTATGTATCTTTCAGGAAAATGGTACAAACTGAATGCAAAACCTGGAACATTTAACGACAACGATCCGATTGGCGTACTCGACGTAACCATTCTGTCGAACCTGGTTCTCGATCAGATCCTGGGAATTGCTGACCTGCGCACTTCAACCCGCATCGACTTTGTTGGTGGAATCCGCGGATTGGGTGAGTTGAAAAAACGTGTTGACAACGGCGAAATGAAAGCAGCATTTGCGCTTTATCCTGTTTCGATGCAGCAACTAATCAACATTGCTGATTCTGGAAATATTATGCCACCCAAAACCACCTGGTTCGAACCCAAGCTTCGTTCAGGATTGGTGATTCATAAACTGGATTAATCAAGGCAAAGGTAAAAAGTATAAAAGCAAAGGTCCCGGAGAAATTCTTTGGGACCTTTCTATTTTTGAGAACCAAGACAGATACAGATTGTTTATTTGGACATAAAAAGAGAAAATGAAAAATCAAACAATATTGTTGGCCGGGGCAGTTTTTATGGCTTTGGCTGTTTTACTGGGAGCTTTTGGAGCTCATGCACTTAAAAAAGTACTGTCGCCTGACATGCTGGCGATTTATAAAACAGGGGTTGAGTACCAGTTTTATCATGCATTGGGGCTGTTGCTCATTGGAGTGATCGGGTTTCATATTCGATCGAAATACCTCCAGTGGGCCGGGCTTTTTATTTCAATCGGAATCATCATTTTCTCCGGAAGTTTATATGTACTTACCTTATCCGGAATCAAAGCACTTGGAGCAATTACCCCGATCGGAGGGCTATCGTTTGTGGTCGGATGGATTTTCCTGGCCATTGCCATTTGGAAACGATAATTACCTGAATCAAATTCATCTTATTGTTCCGGCTATGAAACTGAGGTTTCTCATGTTTCTTTTGCAGGAAATCAGGCTTCTTTAATCCCCAAAATCAGGAATTAATTTGGCTCCTGAGAATAATTATATTTGTAGAAAGAACAAATTAACTTGTTATCATGATAAAGAAAGTTCAACGTATTGTTTTTCTGTCGCTTATGGCAGTTGTGGGAGGCATGCAGGTTTCGCTGGCATGTACCAATTTTTTAATTTCGAAAGGCGCCAGTATTGATGGATCGACCATGATTACCTATGCTGCTGATTCACACACTTTATACGGCGAATTGTACTATCAGCCGGCAGCTGACTATCCGGCAGGTGCATTGCGCGACATTTACGAATGGGATACTGGCAAATTTTTAGGCCGCATACCTCAGCTTGCGCATACCTTCAGTGTTGTTGGAAATATGAATGAATTTCAGGTGGCCATTGGAGAAACTACTTTTGGCGGACGCGAAGAATTGGGCAAACAATCGGGTGCCATTATGGATTACGGCAGTCTGATTTATGTGGCTCTTCAACGTGCAAAAACTGCCCGCGAAGCCATTGAGGTAATGACCGATCTGGTTGAAAAATATGGTTATGCCAGTTCAGGCGAATCGTTTTCGGTTTCTGATCCGAATGAAGTATGGATTCTGGAAATGATTGGAAAAGGCGAAGGCGAAAAGGGTGCAGTTTGGGTAGCACAACGTATTCCTGACGGATACATTAGCGGACATGCCAACCAGGCCCGAATCACTACCTTCCCGATGAATGATCAGGCCAACTGTATGTTTGCGAAAGATGTTATTTCGTTTGCCCGTGAAAAAGGCTGGTTCGACGGTAAGAATACCGAGTTCAGCTTTTCCGATGTTTACGCACCGGTTGATTTCAGTGGTGCCCGTTTCAGCGATGCCCGTGTTTTTGCCGGCTTCAATAAAGTGTACTCAGGCATGAAACAGTACGAAGAATATGTGCTCGGAAATGTGAAACATGGTGGTGAAAACAAATTCCCAACCAACCGCATGCCTTTATGGGTTAAGCCTGACAAAAAACTTAATGTTCAGGATGTTATGGGAATGATGCGTGATCATTACGAAGGAACTGCGTTGGATATGACTAAGGATGTTGGTGCCGGTCCGTTTAAACTCCCATACCGCTGGCGTCCACTGACTTTCAAGGTTGATTCGGCCAATTACGTGAACGAACGCGCTATTTCGACTCAGCAAACCGGTTTCTCGTTTGTAACTCAGTCGCGTTCATGGTTGCCTAACCCAATCGGCGGAATTCTGTGGTTTGGCGTTGACGATACTTACAGCACCTGCTATGCCCCAATGTATTGCGGAATTACCGAAATTCCTGAATGCTTCAAAGTTGGAAACGGCGATATGCTCACTTATTCCGAAACGTCTGCATTCTGGATTTTTAACCTGGTATCGAACTTTGCCTACTTGCGTTACGACGCTATGATTCCGGATGTATTGAAAGTGCAAAAGAGCATGGAAGATAAATTTGTAGCCTATACGCCAAGTGTGGATATGGCCGCTCAAAGCCTTTGGAATTCAGGAAAGAAGGCTGAAACATTACAATTTCTGACTGATTACTCGGTCAATCAGGCGAATGGAATGACCAAAGAATGGAAAAAATTATCTCAATACCTGATTGTGAAATTTATTGACGGAAACATTAAGAAGGAAAAAGATGGCGCCTTTGAACGCACCGAAACAGGGATGCCTCCAAGCCCGGATCAACCCGGATATCCTGAATGGTGGAAGAAAGTGATTGTTGACGGAACAGGCGATCATTTGAAAATGATTGGGGCTCCAAGTCACTAATTTGCTTTCCGACTGATATTTTTGTTTTTCACCTGAATGGTAGATTAAATTATTTTATTACTTTTGCGCCACATTTCTGCAATCTCTTACTCATTGATTTGATGTAATATTGCCACTAAAACATAAAAAAATGGATCTAATTAAAGTTGCACAAGAAGCATTTGCAGTTGAAACTAAAGAACAACCGCAATTTAAAGCAGGTGACACCATTACCGTTCATTATAAAATTAAGGAAGGTAACAAAGAGCGTGTCCAGAATTTCCGTGGTGTAGTTATCCAGTTAAAAGGATCAGGCGTAACAAAAACTTTTACTGTACGCAAAATGTCGGGAAATATTGGTGTTGAAAGAATTTTCCCTCTTTATTCACCATTCATCGACTTGATTGAAGTAAACAAGAAAGGTATTGTTCGCAGAGCAAAATTGTACTACTTACGTTCTCTTACCGGCAAAAAAGCCCGTATCAAAGAAAAACGTGTGTAAGACTTATAATTGTAATGAAAACGTCCGAAAAACCAATTCTGGTTTTTCGGACGTTTTTTTTATGCCTTTTTGTTCTTTCAGGATTCCTTCTTTTTAAAATATTCGACGGTTCCTTTCATGGCAATATGCTTTACTTTGTCAACAAGGGCCGACTTTTGAGCTTCGGTTAATTTGGAGAATGAGCGGGCAAGGGCAATTTTTTCGCGCATAAATGTGGCATTTTCGTTTCCTGAAATCAATACGGTAACCGGAAGCGACCATACAAAATGCATGGCTTCTTTGATACTTAGGTAATTTGGGATCAGCGGGTCGTCAGTAGTCCAACCGGCCTGTTCTTTTTTCGCAAAGAATCTTCCGTCAGCCAGCGATTTGATGGCCAGAATTCCCATGTTTCGTTCTAAAGCCACAGGCATAATATTCTGAGTGAAGCTAAAATAAGTCTGGTCGAGCACATTCACAGGCATCAGTACAGTGTCGAAAATATCGCTATCCTTAGTTCGTTCAAGCATTCGGGCGTGGGCAAACGGATTTTGATGGCCTGTAAATCCGAGATATTTGATTTTTCCATCTTCTTTTGCTTTCTGCAAAACATCAAGAACCCCCAACTGTATTCGTGAATCCACATCTTCCGGAGTTGAAATGGCATGAACCTGGTACAAATCGAGATGATCGGTTTTTAGCCGACGCAATGTTCCTTCCAGATGCTCTCTCACTGTTTTTGCGTCGCGGCCGGTCGATTTGCTCATCAGGAAAACTAAATCGCGGTATTGGGGGGTGAGGTATTTACCATAGCGGGTTTCACTCATGCCATCGCCGTAACTTTCGGCCGTATCAAAAAAGCGGACTCCTCCCTCCAGCGACGCTTCAATAACTTCCTGAGCATCGCGCTCGGTAGTCCATCCGATGTGGTAGCCCCCGGTACCCAGATCGG
>JAJZSZ010000102.1:0-7422 GCA_021849365.1 Bacteroidota bacterium
GCTAAAGTCATGGGTGTTGGCGTAAAATCCTGAACCTGTTCAAGCTTGAAATCGAGCTGTTTGGTCTCAACTGCCAGGTTGGCCATGTCCGTATTTTCGCATCCGGGATGACTGGAAATGAAGTACGGAATCAGTTGCTGTTTAAGCCCTTCTTCCTTATTGATTTCCTGGAAAACACGGGTAAGTTTATGGAAAAGTTTGAACGAAGGTTTCCTCATCAATTCCAAAACCTGATCGGAAGTGTGTTCCGGGGCTACTTTCAATCGACCCGAAACATGGTGCTTAATTACTTCGCGCAGGTATTCCATGTTATTTTTATTGACTTGCGGATCGTTGGTTTCCTTCAAAATCATGTCGTACCGGATGCCGCTGCCAATAAATGCTTTTTTTATGTCAGGGTGTTGGCGCACCTTTCGGTACAAATCGAGCATTGGTTTATGATCGATATTCAGGTTTTTACAGACATCAGGAAAAATACACGATGGGCGCTTGCATTTATTGCAGATTTCCAGATGGATGCCTTTCATTTTGTACATGTTGGCTGATGGACCGCCCAAATCCGAAATGTAGCCTTTAAAATCGGGCATTAGCACCAGCTTGTCCACTTCTTTCAAAATAGATTCTTCTGACCGGCTGGAAATGAATTTTCCCTGATGGGCAGAAATGGTGCAAAAAGTACAACCGCCAAAACATCCGCGATGAATATTGATCGAATGGCGAATCATGTTGTAGGCAGGAATGTCTTCCTTGTTTTTATAGCGTGGGTGGGGCAGACGAGTATATGGAAGATCATAAAAGCTGTCGATCTCTTTTTCTTCAAGCGGAGGCCAGGGCGGATTTACAACCACCTGCAGATTGCCAACTTCCTGAATGAGTACATTCGCTTCCACCTTGTTCGATTCCTCTTCGATGTGCATGAAATTTTTGGCGTACTTCTTTTTATCCTCGAGGCATTCCTCATGCGAATGAAGTTTCAGGCTGTTCCATTTTTTATTGGTGGCATAATTGCTGTCTTTCGGTACCAGAAATGCTGTTTGAGGAATGTTGGTCAGCTTTTGTGGATCGATGCCTTTTTGAACCAGCTGAGTGTATTCAATAATCGACTTTTCGCCCATTCCGTAGAAAAGCATGTCGGCCCTCGAGTCAACCAGGATGGAGGGTTTCAGCTTATCGCTCCAGTAATCGTAATGAGTTACACGGCGCAGTGAAGCTTCAATTCCTCCAATAATTAGCGGAACATCGGGAAACAAATCTTTCAGGATATTGCAATAAACAACAGTAGCATAATCGGGGCGCTGACCGGGACGGCCTCCGGGAGTGTAAGCATCGTCGGATCGACGGCGTTTATTGGCCGTGTAGTGGTTTACCATCGAATCCATGTTGCCACCTGTAACGGCAAAATAGAGGTTTGGTTTTCCCAGCTTTTTGAAGTCGCGCAAATCGTCCTGCCAGTTTGGCTGAGGGACAATTGCCACGCGAATGCCGACTGATTCGAGCACCCGACCAATTACTGCGGCTCCAAACGAAGGATGATCGACATAAGCGTCACCCGTAAAAAATATAACATCGACGCTGTCCCAGCCACGGGCTTCAACTTCCTTTTTTGTGGTTGGCAACCACTGATTTATATCGTATTTCTGGTAAAGGAGATTCAATTTTTCAAAATTTTTATGCGAATTAAGCTAAACCTTTTACAAACGAATAAAAAAAATGTTCATTTTTAAGAATTCTTTTGCAATAATGATTTTGTGTTAGTTTGTCGACTCGTTTTTGCAATCTTTAAACTTCTGACTAACGATGGAACTTTTCAAACCGAAAGACTTTCTGAAAGCAAATCCTAAACTTAGTTTTATTGGGGGTGAACATTTTGCCCGTTTCCTGATGTTTTTGTTGCGCTTTGATAAGCTAAACCGGGTGTATAACCAGATTGGCGATAAAAAAGGGCTTGAGTTTATCGATGAACTCATCAGGATACTCAATATCAACTTTCTGTGCGATGTTGACGAACTTCAAAAGCGTGTGCCCAAAAGCGGATCGGTCATTGTTGTTTGCAATCATCCGTTTGGCGGACTGGAAAGTATTCTTCTGATCAAAATACTGAGCCAGGTTCGCTCGGATTTCAAAATTATCTCAACCCAGCTTTTGCAAAAGATTGATCCAATCAGTGAATATTTTCTCGAAGAAGATTCTTTCCAGAAGAAAAATGGATTGAATGAGGCGAGTGATCAGGCGTCATTACATTTGGAAAATGGAGGTTTACTCTGTGTTTTTCCGGCAGGAGAGGTGTCTCAGTTTGATGCCTACAAAGTACTCACCGATAAGCAATGGCAGTACACAACTTTAAAATTCATTAAACAGCAAAAAGTACCTGTTCTACCAATTCATTTTCAGGGGAATAATAGCCGGTTGTTTTATCTGATGGCGAATGTTCTGCCTTCGCTGAAAAACATGAAACTGCCTACTGAAATCCTTTACCAGCATCGGAAACCGGTTAAAATCAGGATTGGTAACCCAATTTCGATTGCAGAACAGGATAAGTTTACAGATATCTATCAGTACGGTAGGTATTTACGTGCCAAAACGTATTTGCTTTGTTCAAAAATCGAGGTAAAACGATTTTTTAATTACTCACTTAAACGTCAGCAGCGGATTGAGCCTGTTGCAGAACCTGTTCCGCATGAAAAAATCATAGAGGAATTAAAAGGCTTAAATCCGGAGTTTTTACTGTTCCGTCTGAAAAACTATGCTGTTTATTGTGTTCCAACAAAGCGGATTCCAAATATTTTGCTTGAAATCGGGAGATTGCGTGAGATTACTTTCAGGCAGGTAGGTGAAGGCACAAATCGTAGTATTGACCTCGATGAGTTCGATTTGTATTACAACCAGATGTTTATATGGGATGAGGAAACCGAGATGATTGCCGGAGCTTATCGTATCGGGAAAGGTGCCGACATCATTCATCAGTATGGTGTTCGCGGTTTCTATATTCAAAGTCTGTTCCGAATAAAGGACGACATGCAGGATATGTTGAGGCAGACGATGGAGTTAGGGAGATCGTTTGTGGTGAAGGAATACCAGCGAAAACCTATGCCTTTGTTTCTGTTGTGGAAAGGAATTCTGTATTTCACCCTGAAAAATCCGGAATATCGCTACCTGATGGGGCCTGTGAGCGTTTCTGACGATTATTCAACTACATCGAAGGAAATGATTATCAAGTTTATTATGACGCATCATTTCGACTGGAAACTGGCCAGAAGCATCACACCACGGAATTCTTACAAGTTTAAAACCGAAGATCAGAACCTGAGTGTAATCATGCAGACGATGGATAACGACATCAATTCGCTTGACAAGTTGATTGGTGATCTGGATGAATCGAACTCTGGTCTGCCCGTTCTATTGAAAAAATACATCAAGCTAAATGCAAAAATCATCGGGTTCAATGTCGATCCGAAGTTTAATAACTGTTTGGATGGCCTGATTGTGCTTGATTTGTGCGATGTTCCGGAGAATACAATCGAATCGCTTTCGAAAGAAGCCAACGATGGCTCTATCCTGCAACAATTCTATTCGCGCAAAATTCAGGAAGGGAAGTAAGTTATTTCTTAAAAATGAAATAAACGGCCAGAATCAGGAAAACAAAGCCAATCAGGTGGTTAAAACGGAAATTCTCATTCCTGAATAGGATAATCGAGAAAGCAGTAAAAACCAGCAGAGTGATTACCTCCTGAATAACTTTTAATTCAATTAACGAAAACGGACCGCCATTTTCTTTATATCCCATTCGATTGGCCGGAACCTGAAACATATATTCGAAAAGTGCTATGCCCCAGCTTATCAGCACGATGGCTACAATCCCAAGTTTGCTGAACCATTTCATTTCGGCAAACTTCAGATGACCGTACCACGCCAGTGTCATAAACGAGTTTGATAAAATTAGCAGAATAATTGTGTACATTCCTCTCATGGTGGTGTCAATTTAAAAACGCCGCGAAATTACATCAAACATTGTTTTTTAATTGAGTTGTGGTAATAAATTATCCTTAAATCAGGGTGATAGGTGTTTCTGAAGCAACTATTTCGTTGGGTAGTAAACAAAACGAAGGAATTTCAGGTTTCAATTTGATAATAGAGATAATTTACCGGCTGGATTCTGGAATATACGAAAAGTATTTTCCTTAGAATGAATGATTCGATTTCGCCAGTTGGTGTATTTTATCGAAATAATATAAATATCAGATAGTTATTCAATGAAAATAAGACAAACTCTTTTAATTGCATCGATGTGTGTATTCTTATTTGCTTGCCAAAGTACTCCAGAGAATAAAAAGGGAAGTCCGGTAAGTTCAGAGAAATCCGCTTCAGGGGTAAATAATAGCCAATCGATCGAAACTGCAGGAGAAAATCATCCGGGCAAAGCAGTTTACAGGAAATATTGTCTGGCTTGTCATCAGACCGATGGATCAGGAGTTGCGAATATGCATCCGCCTCTGACTCCCGGAAGTTGGGTGGGGAACGATCCAAAGGAGTTGATTGCCATTATGATGAAAGGATTGTCGGGCAAGATTGAGGTAAATGGTGAGGTTTATAAGAATTATATGCCTTCGCACGCTCAACTTACCGATGAAGAGATTGCCGATGTACTCACGTATGTTCGGTCGAGTTTTGGCAACAACTTCGATCCGGTAACTCCTGAAATGGTGAAGAAAGTCAGGAGCGGCAAGTAAATTCTGGTAAAAAGTAAAAAAGGCAAAAGTGAAAATTTCATCTTACTTTTGCCTTTTTTACTTTCTCCTTTTGCCTTATTGTTTGATGGCAAACCGGGCAAATACCGAATATTTCAGTTTAATTTTCTGGAATGTCAATTCGGGCAGTTGTTCGGCCTGATCGGCAGCTTCCATCGCCATCATCGGCATTGCTGCAGCTTTGCGCAAAATCGGAAATTCATCGTAAGTTTCGCGTTCCTGAATGAAAAGTGGTTTCCCAACAGTTTCGCCGATAGCTCCGAGCAAGTAGCCAGCTTTTTCCTTGGCATCTTTCACCGCATTCATTTTCACTTCCTGACGGAATTTTTTGATCTCCGAATGATCGACACGCTGAATTCCGGCATTGAATGCATCTAGCTCATCCAAAGTATCAAAAACCTGGGCAAGCGTACCGGTTGTCGAAACTTTAAGGATATAATCTTTGGAGGCAATCACATCATTTTTTTTGCGCTTGATTTTGATGAAATCTGAGTTGGCGTCGGCCAGTTGAAGGTCTTTCAGATCAATTCCGAGTTTCATCAATTTCTTTTTCATTTCTTTTTCCTGGTCCTCCAGTTCAATTTTCTTTTTGCCGTCCATCCGTTCTTTCAGGGTAAACGAAATGTAAATCTGATCGGGAACAATCTCCATTTCACTGGTTCCAACCACTTCAATGTAAGGTGTTTCCTTTTCCTGTTGCATCACCTGGCTCATTGCCCAAACCGGCATCAAAGCCAGCAATACTGCTAAAATTTTTGTCTTCATGTTATTTGTTTTATTGTTTCTAAAGATGTTCTCAATTTATAATTGGTTGCTTCCCCAATCAATCCTTCAGTCCTTCAATCCATCAGTATCCTGCGGCTTGTCCGTCTTTGCGCGATTCGGAGGCACCATAATACACTTTGTTTTTGTCGTCCCACATAATCGCCTGGTAGCCGCCGTAGATTCCGTTGGTGTACTGAATCGCATGACCTTTGCCTAACAATTTGCGTACCGTTCCGTAATCAAACCCACTTTCAAGGTAAACAATTCCGCCATCGGTCATTTTTTCGTCGGTTGGTTCGCTCGATCCTTCGTGACAAATGCGTGGTGCGTCGCCTGCTTCCTGAAGGTTCATTCCAAAGTCAATCAGGTTAACTACAATCTGCACGTGGCCTTGTGGCTGCATCGATCCGCCCATCAGCCCAAAACTGATGAAAGGTTTGCCATCTTTGGTGATAAACGCCGGAATAATGGTGTGGAATGGCCGTTTGTGTGGCTCAAATTTATTCATGTGATTGGGATCGAGCGAGAACATTTCGCCGCGATCCTGAAGGATAAATCCCAATTTGCCGGGAGTCATTCCTGAGCCCATTCCTCGGTAATTACTTTGGATGAGCGACACCATATTGCCATCTTTGTCGGCAGTGGTGAGGTAAATGGTATTGCCGTGTTCCGGATTTCCGGGAGGATAAACTTTGGCGGCACGGTTCGGGCTGATCAGCTTATTGCGTTCGCGGGCATATTCTTTCGAAATCAATCCTTTGATGGGCAGTTTGTTGAACTCGGGATCGGCGTAGAATTTAGCGCGATCTTCGAAGGCGAGTTTCTTGGCTTCAACAAAGGTGTGGATGTAATCGGCACTGCCAAATCCCATGGCTTTGATATCGTAATTTTCGAGCACATTCAGGATTTGCAAAACGGCAATTCCCTGACCGTTTGGCGGAAGTTCCCAAACATCGTAACCACGGTAGTTGGTCGAAACCGGCTCGATCCAGTCGGAGTGGTGATCCTGAAAATCGCGCATGCTCAGGAAACCGCCTTCGGCTCGCACATAATCGACAATCTTTTGGGCAATTTCGCCTTTGTAAAACGCATCGCGGCCACCTTTGGCTACTTTTTCAAGCGTAGCAGCCAGATATGGATTTTTGAATACCTCACCTTTGGCCGGAGCCTTCCCGTTCGGCATGAAAATCTCTTTAAAACCATTGTATTTTTCAAGTACTTTCGAGTTTGAATTCCAGTAGTAGGCAATTACTTCGGTTACTGGAAAACCTTCGCTGGCGTAGGTTATAGCCGGTTTCAGGATGTCTGTCATTGGGAGTTTGCCGAATTTTTTATTCAGTTCGAACCAGCCATCGACACATCCCGGCACCGAAACCGAAAGTGGCCCGAGTGACGGTACTTTTGTGATACCATGATCGATAAAATATTGCAGATTGAGGTCGTAGGGCGAGCGTCCGCTGGCATTCAATCCGTATAGTTTTTGAGTTTTGGCGTCCCAGACAATGGCAAACAAATCGCCGCCCATGCCGTTTCCGGTGGGCTCAACCAAACCAAGTACGGCATTTGCCGCAATGGCGGCATCAATGGCATTTCCGCCGGCTTTCAGGATGTCGAGTGCCGCCTGTGTAGCCAGAGGCTGACTGGTACAGGCCATCCCGTGCTGGGCAATAACTTCGGAACGCGTGGCAAAGGTCTGACCGGTAATGCGGTCTTGCGCAATCAATTGAATGGTAAAAATCAGGAAAATGGTGGTTAGGAATGTCTTCATCGTTTACAGAATTTTAAAAACTCCAAATTACTAAAATTGATTGTTTTAATGTTTATGTTGCTTTTTTCTTTTCTTAAACCCCGGATTTAGTTTTACCTTTAAGGCTGAAATCAATTTTTGAACCCAATTTTTTACGTTTTCAAC
>JAJZSZ010000102.1:7432-12794 GCA_021849365.1 Bacteroidota bacterium
GCAAGTTGCTGAATACCTATATACTTATCACCGTGACGAATTGAGCGGATATTGCCTGGTTTTTCCGGGACGCCGCGCCGGTGTGTTTTTTACCGCTTACCTGAACGAACTCGTCGAAAAACCAATTCTGGCTCCCGAAATAATCACCATCAACGAACTTATTTCGCGCCTGACTGATTTGCAACAGGCCGATCCGGTTTCGCTGGTGCTGAAATTGCAGGAAGTTTACAGCAAGGTTACCGGTCACCAGGAGTCGCTCGACGAGTTTTTCTTTTGGGGCGAAATATTGTTGGCTGACTTCGACGACATCGATAAATACCTGCTGAATGCCGACGATTTATTCCGCAACATTGCCGACCTGAAAGAGCTCGAAAATCAGTTTGAATACCTGACCGACGAGCAACGGCGGGCGATTGAAGCCTTTTGGGGAAACCTGGAAAAGGTGCCCAGCTCGTTCAACAAAGAAAAGTTTATTGGTATTTGGGTGAAGCTGGCCGAGATTTATCACCGGTTCAAAGCCTCGCTCAAACAGAACAATATTGCCTACTCCGGAATGATTTACCGCGAAGTGGCCGTGGCTTTGCCCGAAAATCATTTGGCCAATCTTCCGGCGAAAAAATATGTGTTTATAGGTTTCAATGCACTGAATAATTGCGAGAAAGCGATTTTTACCAGTTTGAGCAAGCAGCAGCGGGCGATGTTCTTTTGGGATTACGCCGATTTTTACCTGAAGGACGGCGAGAATGAAGCAGGTCGTTTCTTGCGGTTTAACCTGATTCAGTTCCCGGCGCCTAAAGGTTTTATTCCAGAAAATCAGGAGGCAAACCGCAAAATTACGCTCGTTTCGGTTCCGGGGAATTTGACTCAGGCGCAAGCCGTCAACCTTCCGCAGGTATTGAAAAGCTTTACGCTGAGCAAACGTTTCGACAATACCGCTTTTGTACTGGCCGACGAAAACCTGTTGGTGCCGGTCATTTCGTCGGTTGGAAACAATTTCGCCGACATCAATATTACCATGGGGTATCCGTTTACGAATACACCTGTTTACGGCTTCATTTCGCAACTCATCAGCCTGCAACGAAATATCCGGCGTTCATCGAAAACTGCCGTTTTTTATTACAAACCTGTAGTTGCTTTGCTGAATCACCAGTTTGTGGTGAACGATGAGGTGAAGAATTTCGTGTCGGAAATTCACAAGCGGAATAAAGTGTACATCAATTCAGCCGAATTGCGAATTGACCCGTTTGTCAGCCGCATTTTTTCGGCTCCTGAAAGTTGGCCGGAGGTGCTCGATTATTTCCTCGAAATACTGAAGGAACTGGCTTTACGGTATAATCCGGCAGAAGATGAGCAGCACAAACTGGAAGCCGAATATTTGTATCAGGCTTATCTGGCCATTCAGCGGTTGAAAGACACATTAATCACCCTGAATGTTCCCGATTTTCCGGTGAAAATCATGTTTCGTCTGCTAGACCAAGGATTGCGACGAATTTCCATTCCGTTTGAGGGCGAACCGTTGACTGGTCTGCAAATTATGGGACTACTCGAAACACGTTGTCTTGACTTCGAAAACCTGGTTTTGTTTTCGGCAAATGAGGGATTTTTGCCGCGTATTGCTGCCGGTCACTCCTTTGTGCCCTACCATTTGCGGAAAGGCTTTGGGATGCCGACTTACGAAGACCGCGACGCCATGTACGCCTATTATTTCTATCGGCTCATTCAGCGAAACCAACAAACGGTGATTGTTTATAACTCGATAACCGAAGGCATTTCGTCGTCGGAAAAGAGCCGCTTTTTGTACCAATTGCAGTACGATTCGGATTTTGAGGTGGAAGAAATTAACCTGAGTTTCAATTTTAAAGGAACAACCAACGAACCGATTAGTGTGGCTTCGAACCCCGGATATGTGCAGAAGCTGGTTGAAATGTATTCAGGAAGTAAGCTGAGCCCAAGCGCCATAAATACCTGGCTCGACTGCAAACTGAAATTCTATTTTAAGTACCTCGCGGGAATAAAGGAAAAGGAAGAGCTGAAAGAAGAAATCGATGCTGTTTTGTTTGGAAACCTTTTTCATTACGCTATCGAAAAGTTGTATCAGCCTTTTGTGGGCAAAACGGTCGAAGATCATGCGCTGAAATTGCTGGCAGCAGACAAGCGAAAGATTGAGCAGACTGTGAAAGAAGCCGTTGCTGTGAAATATTTCCAGATGAAGCCTGAAGAGGCATCCAAGGTTAAACTTTCAGGACAAAGCATTTTGATTGCCGCACACATTCAGGAATATTTGGTGCAATTGCTCAACAACGACCGGAAATTTACTCCTTTCGAAATTGTTGCGCTTGAAAAAGAGTATGTCGGTGAATATGAAGTTAAATCGGGCGAACAAACTTACAAAATAAGGGTAGGAGGGGTTGTCGATCGGATTGACCGAACTGCTGACGGATTACGCATTGTGGATTATAAAACTGGCCGAAATCTGAAACTCGACTTCAAGGAATGGAGCCAGTTGATCGACCGTAATTATAAAGATCGCCGGAAAGAAATTTTTCAGACACTGATTTATTCGGATATTCTGGTTCGTTTGGGAGTTGAAGAACCGATTTTACCCGCCATTTACAAACTTGATGATTTATTTCAGGAAGAGTTTGTTCCCAACGTGATTTTTAACGGAGAAAAACTTATCTTTCAACGTGTTTGCAACGAATTCCGAAGTTCCTTTTCAGATGTACTGTCAGAAATTTTTTCTACAGAATTGATGTTTGATCAAACAAAAGAGGCTTTGAAATGTAGTTATTGTCCGTACAATAAGATTTGCCAAAGATAACAGCCTTTAAAATCCGGGGAATTGGTATGGTTAAGGCGTTGATTGCGGCAAATTATGCAAGAATCGACTAACGTTTATAACCAGAATTATGGAAAATCCTGGAAACTATCAGGAGACTTCGTTCCGTGACCGTCCAACAACATTCAGTAAGGAAGGAAAACGTGTGTGGCTTTACCCAAAAATGCCACAAGGAAAATTATATAATATTCGCCGTGTAATTGCCTGGACTTTGCTTGCATTCTTTTATGCAGCGCCATTCCTGAAATTAAAGGGTGAACCTTTGATTTTCCTGAACTTTCTGGAACGAAAATTCGTCCTTTTTGGAAATACATTTTACCCACAGGATTTTCATTTACTGGTGCTGGCCGTAATTGCGCTAGTGGTTTTTATCGTGCTTTTCACGGTTATTTACGGACGTATTTTCTGCGGATGGGCTTGTCCGCAAACAATCTTTATGGAATTTTTGTACCGTCCCATCGAATACCTGATTGATGGAAATGCTGATAAGCAGAAACGACTGGCTCAGCAGGATATGGATGCGGTTAAAGCTTTGAAACGTATTCTGAAACACAGCATTTACCTGGTTATTTCGTTTATTACCATCTTAACTTTTGTAGCTTATGTAACAGGCACCGAAAGGCTTGGTCATATTATATCGGGCTGGCCTCTGCAGAATTTTGGGATGTTGTCAGGTGTGCTGGCATTTACCGGAGCACATTATTTCGTGTTTGCCTGGTTTCGTGAGCAGGTTTGCATTGTTGTTTGCCCATACGGAAGGTTACAGGGCGTAATGCTCGATGTGAATACCATTCAGGTGGCATACGATTACAAGCGGGGCGAACCGCGTGGTAAAGGAGGCGATGGAAAGCACGGCGACTGTATAAACTGCCGCAAATGTGTTGCTGTTTGCCCTACCGGTATTGATATTCGGAACGGAACCCAGCTGGAATGCATCAACTGTACGGCTTGTATCGATGCCTGTAACTCGGTTATGCATGTCATGAACAGGCCGTTGGGATTGATTCGTTTTGCTTCCGAAAAGTCGATTTCTGAAGGCCGGGAAATCAGGTTTAATGCGCGGGCGATAGCTTATTCTGCGGTGCTTGTTGCCTTATTATCAGTAATTGTGTACCTGTTTACCATTCGTGGAAGCGTGGAAACTACCATCATTCGTGCGCAGGGAACATTATTTCAGGAATATGGTCCGGATAGTTTCAGTAATCTATACAACCTCGAGATTGTAAATAAAACCAACTCGTCGGTAAAAGTTGAGTTGAAATTGTTGTCGTCGGGTGGAGAAATTTTGGTTATGGGCGATTCGCTTAAAGTTGACAAAGGTGAAGTGGCACAGCGGAATCTGCTTATTGTGTTGAAGAAAACCGAAGTACATTCCTCTAACAATAAGTTGGAAATTGGCGTTTATCAGTCCGGAAAATTAATTGACAAGATTCCAACAACTTTTGTGGGACCAAATTCGCTGGATAAACCCTGAAAATGTGGTGAGTTGCGGTAGAAAACAGAAATATGTAACAATTAAAAATATGAAGATAAAATTCAATTGGGGAACCGGCATTGTTTTGGCCATGATTGTGATGATTGGCGGGATGATTTTCCTGGTGTCGATTGCTTTGCGTCAGGATTACGATTTGGTTGAGAATGATTATTATCAAAAGTCAGTTGATTACCAGAAGCATATTGATGAAGTACAAAACACTGAAACTTTGGATGAAAAAGTAAGGTTTGATCAAACTCAGGATTCACTGAAGGTGGCATTCCCGGCTATTGCTTCCGTCTCAGATTTTTCGGGCGAAATACACTTTTACAGCCCGGTTGAGGAAAAGCGCGATGAGACCGTTAAACTAAAGCTGAATAACCAGTTCACTCAGGCAATTAGTCTGAAAGGCCTGAAGAACGGACGTTATATGGTGAAACTAAACTGGACAGCGAATAAAAAATCATATTACCAGGAACAGGAAATTACTGTTGGTCAATAACCCGTAACCCATAACCCGAAACGCAAAAATCATGGATTTAATCACACCATTAACCATCGGAATTGTTGGCAGCCTGCACTGTATGGGCATGTGCGGCCCGATTGTGGTTGCATTACCATTAAAGAATCAAAACCTGTTTACAAAGATTTTGGGTGCTATTCTGTACAACTCGGGCAGGGTGGCAACCTACGGAGTTTTGGGCTTACTGTTTGGCTTGCTTGGCCGGGGAATTCACATGGCTGGATTTCAGCAATGGACTTCAATAATACTTGGAATTGTAATGATTGTAAGTGTGTTGTTTCCGTTTGTGTTTCGTGAAAAAATTACGGTTGGCAATCTGTTGGCCGGAATGGCTGCCCGGTTGATTTCCCGCCTGAAAAAACTTTTTGCCAGCAGATCTTATCGGTCACTTTTACTTATAGGCCTTTTGAATGGTTTGCTTCCTTGCGGGCTGGTTTACGTTGCTATTGCAGGAGCCATTTCTTCAGGAAGTGTAGTTTCAGGATCACTGTTTATGGTTCTTTTCGGGTTGGGAACTATTCCGTTG
>JAJZSZ010000103.1 GCA_021849365.1 Bacteroidota bacterium
ATCTAAATCGGTTAATGTGCGCTGGTTGGTGCGGCGCGACGGACGCGAACCGATTTTGCTGGTTTCGATTACATCGATTGGAGTAGCCTGCTCGAAAAACCGAATGAAACTTGGGTGACGTGTGAGTGCATTGTAGCTTGTGAAGCTTTCATGTGCCATAAATCCAACCAGATCAAATAACTGCTGGTCGTATGAATGTGTGTTAAGCAAGGTGTTCCGAAGCGTTCCCGAGGCAAGCAGTTCAAGGTTAAAAGCTGCATTCACTTTGTTGGCATACTTGCGCTCGATGGTTTCACCTTGCTCGGTCAGGCGGAGTTTTCCACAAAGCGAATCCGGCGGAAGGCTTTTCAGGAACCAGTGAATTGGTCCGGCACCGCGACTGATACTTCCGCCCTTTCCATGGAAAAAACGAATGTCAACGTCGTATTTCCGGCCAATTTTGGCCAGTTCGTGCTGTCCTTCGTACAGATGCCACAGGCTCGACAAAATACCGCCGTCTTTATTGCTGTCGCTATAGCCAATCATCACTTCGGCAACCGGCTTTTTATAGCCTTTTCGCAGGGCCTGCAACCGAATTGTGTTTTGAGTAACCGGATGTGCCAAAAATTCATCAAGAATAGCTGGTGCCCGATGCAAATCGTCGATGGTTTCGAAGAGCGGAACTATCGGAAGCTGGCAAGCTGGTCCATTCTCCGTTTTCAGGTAAAGTCCGGCTTCGCGTGCCAACAGGTAAAAAGTAAATAAATCCTCCACTTTTTTGGTCATGCTCACAATCATCGAGCCCAGCGCATTTGGTCCGTATTTCCGAATATGTTCGGCCAGAACGGTCAGATAACCAAGGGCGTTGCTGGTTTCTGCCGTGTTTCCGGAATATGAATGTGTAAAAGGCCTGTACTGAACGAGTTCCTGAAGTAAAAATTCCTTTTCAGGTAAACCGTTTGACGTTTTCGAAAATGATGAGTGTTCAACATCTTCGAGAAGACCAAGAAATGCTTTTTGATAAAATTCGCTGTTTTGCCTGACATCCAGATGAGCCAGATGGAAGCCAAACGTTTGTACAAACCGCAATGCTTTGTTTACTTCGTTGACAGCCAACATTGGAGCACCCCATTCAGATAGCGCGCGCAGCAGAATTTCCAGATCAGCAATCAGTTGGTCCGAATTTGAATAGCTCCATTCTTTTGTTGATAGCTTTGCGCTTCCGGATGTATTTTGTTTGGCCGGAAGTTTTTCGATCAGCAACAAAACAAATTGCCTGAAGGGTTCGCGCGAAGCTGACTGAAAGTGATTATTTCCGGCGAGGTTGGGTATTTGCTTTTCGAGTTGCGACTTACGTTTCTGAATTTCCGGGGACAACTTTTCTTTTTCAGTGTAAATACTCAGGCTGTCGGCCAGTTGGTTAAGACGCTGGTTGGTCAGTATAAGGGCTTCCGAACGAAGTCGTTCAAGCGTGAATTTTGTGATTTCAGGTGTGACCAGCGGATGTCCGTCGCGGTCGCCACCTACCCACGAACCCAGGCTCATACGGGGCATCGACCGGTAGTTTTTTAAAGTTTCAGTTTCGAAACCCGCTTCGCTCCATGCCTGTAACAATGTGCGGTCGTGGAGTTCGAAGACTTCAGGAAAAACTTTGGTGAGGTAGTGTAATACGTTTTCGAGTTCGGTTTCAACCTGCGGCTTTTCCAGGTAAATGTCGTCGATAAACCACAGTCTGGTGAGTGTTTCCTTGATGTTTGACCGAATCTGGTTTCGCTCGTGTAACGTGTAAACAGGGTTTTCGAGCATTACCAGTTGCAGGTAAAGTTCGCGGTAATATTTCAGGACAACCGTTCTTTTTGCCTCGGTAGGATGGGCGGTCATTACGGGCTCAATTTCGAGTTGCGAAAGCGCTGCAACAATCTCTTCTGTCGGAATACCAGATTCTTTTAATTCAGCAAAAGTTTGTGCCCAGCTTCCGTTAACACTTTGTAAACCCTGCGTTTGTTGTCGGTTTCTGCGGCTTTGAACGGCCCAGTTTACCTCACACAAATTGAGCAACTGAAAACAAATGGAATAGAGATGAATCGTCTTTTGTTCGAGTGCTGGCGGGGGCAGTAAAATCTGTTTATTGAGCCATGGAACATAGGCAATAAGTTCTTTTTCGTTGTTTGCTTCGAGAACTTCTGTGAAACAATCGAGCAGAAAATGAAGATCGGAGTAAGGTTTACCTATTTCGTGGATATTTTCTTTTAAAACAGGGTGCATATCTGTGATTTTGGATAAATAAACATCCTATAGCGAAATATTGTTGAGAAAATGAGATATGGAGTGCCTCCGGAAACTAAAAAAAGCTGTCAGCACAAGGCCAACAGCTTTTCGCTATTAGTTTAAAATTGCTATTATTTCAATGCAGCCAACGCAGCTTCGTAGTTGGGTTCGTCAACAATTTCGGGAACCTGCTGGGTGTAAACCACGGTGTGGTTTTCATCTAAAACAACAACTGAACGAGAATGCAAGGCAGCCAACGGTCCTGTAGTGATTTCCAACTGGTAATCTTTACCAAATTTGCCGGTGGCGAAGTCAGAAACAGTGATGGCATTGTCGATGCCTTCAGTTCCGCAGAAACGAGCCTGTGCGAAAGGCAAATCGCGAGAAATACAAAGCACTTTGGTGTTTACCAGTCCGGCAGCTTCTTTATTGAAACGACGAACCGAAGCGGCACAGGTGCCAGTATCCAAACTTGGGAAAATGTTCAGAACCAGGCGCTGTCCGGCGAAATCTTTCAGTGAAACTTTCGACAGATCGTTTTTAATTAATTCGAAATCAGGAGCTTTTGTTCCTTTTGCTGGAAGTTCGCCTATAGTCTGAATTGCGTTACCTTTTAATGTAATTTGTGCCATAATTTTTAAATGTTTTTTAATTGAATTTTGAGTTTTGCTGAATAAAACAGCGGTTCTCTAAAAATGTTTGGCACTTCTGCCGGTAATTTTTTCGAGCAGGTTGGTGGCCAAACGGCTTGCCCCGATACGGAAATGCTCAGGATTTACCCACTCGTCGCCCAAAATTTCCTGAACGATAGTCAAATACAAAATAGCATCTTCAGGAGTTACAATCCCTCCGGCTGGTTTAAACCCGATTTTCTTTCCGGTTTCCTCGAAGTGTTGCTTGATGGCCAAACACATCACAAATGCAGCTTCGGGCGTAGCAGCCTGTGGTAACTTTCCGGTTGAGGTTTTGATGAAATCGGCCCCAGCTTCAATGGCTAAAATGGAGGCTTGCCAGATTTGATCTATGGTGAGTACACCCGACTCGAGAATGACTTTCAGATGCGCATCGCCAATGGCTTTTTTAGTGGCTGAAATTTCGGTGGAAACAGTTTCGTAATCGCCTGCCAGGAAGGCCCAAAGCGGCACCACAATATCGATTTCGTTGGCACCGGCAGCAACTGCCAAACGGGCTTCTTCAATCTTCAGTTCAGTGAACGTCATCGACGATGGAAAACCTCCGGATACAGCGGCGATTTTCACGCCATCAATTTTCAGCGTTTCTTTCACCGCTTTGGCCATGTTCGGATACACACAAATGGCGGCTACATTGCTCACTCCGGGGTAGGCCTGCGGAAATTGGTTCACTTTTTCGGTGAACTTAGCAACAGAATCAAGCGTGTCGATTGAATTTAAGGTGGTTAAATCGATACACGACAGCGCTTTCTCGAACATCTTCTTGTTAAGGTTCTTTTCCGCAGCTTCGCGGATGGCTTCCAGTTCGGCCTGAACATCTTCGAGTGATAAAGGACAGTTTTCGATGGACATATCGTTTAATGTTAAATTGTTAATTGTCAATGAATAATAGTTTCAAGTTTCAACTTCCAAATCAGTTCACCTGGAACTTGAAATTTGAAACCTGGAACTACTTGAGCTTTTCGTTATTTTGGTGCCGGTCTTTGTCGCGGCTGGTTTTCTTCTCCATGTTTTTCAGGAAGGCTTCGTTCAAATCGACTCCGGTTTGGTTGGCAAGGCAAATCAATACCCACAGCACATCGGCCATTTCGTCGCCGAGGTTTTTGCCTTCATCCGATTTTTTGAACGACTGATCGCCATACGTACGCGCCATGATGCGCGCCAGTTCGCCCACTTCTTCGGTGAGGATGGCCATGTTGGTCAGCTCGCTGAAGTAGCGCACGCCAATGGTTTTTATCCAATGATCAACCATTTGCTGGGCTTCAGGAAGAGATATGCTTTTGTTTTCCATGTTTTTAATTTTTGACAGTTATCAGCCGCTAGAATTCCTTATTCTTCGAATCCAGAATAATCGTTACAGGGCCATCGTTTACGAGGTAAACCTGCATGTCGGCGCCAAAAATTCCGGTTTCAACTTTTTTGTTTCCCAATACTTTTCTGAATTCGTCAATCAAATCCTCGTAAAGCGGAATGGCTGTTTCGGGAGCTGCGGCGCGTATGTACGACGGGCGGTTTCCCTTTTTAGTTGAAGCATGCAGCGTAAACTGGCTAACCAAAATGATTTTCCCGCCGATGTCCTGAATCGAAAGGTTCATAACATCTTCGGCATCGTTAAAAATACGCAATTGCGTTGTCTTTTTAACCAGCCAATCGATGTCTTCCTTGGTGTCGGCTTCCTCTATTCCAGCCAAAATGAGCAAGCCTTTTTCAATTTCTGCGACCACAAAATCCTCCACTTCGACCGAAGCAGAACTCACACGCTGAATAACCAGTCTCATAAACGTAATTTTTAAGCAATATTATAAAAAACAAACCGGACGATTAAACTTTGATCGGTATATCTTGTTTAGTTTTGCACTGTATAAATTAAACAAATCGAATTTGTTATGCGAAAAATGATATTGCTGTCTATATTTTTTACGAGTATTTTGGCAAACCTATGGGCTCAGCAGGCTTCAGTTAAAGGCCGGGTTACCGATGCCCAAAGTAACGAACCCATGCCTTTTGTGAACGTGGTAGTTGGAGGAACTAATATTGGTGCTGTAACCGACGACAATGGTAATTTCCAGATAAACGGTTTGAAACCCGGGTTCATCCGTGTTCAGGCTTCGTTCATCGGTTATCATTCGGCACTATCACCTGAAATTGAGGTGAGTAATGCAAAGGTAGCTTCGGTTGAAATCAGAATGGACAGACGTGATACCCAACTGGAAGAAGTTACTGTTAGTGCTTCGCCGTACCGGAAAACTGAGGAAAGCCCGGTTTCGCTCAAGACCATTGGTATTGCTGAGATTGAGAAAAGTCCGGGTGCCAATCGCGATATTTCAAAAGTTATCCAGTCGTTTGCCGGTGTACTTTCGTCGCCCTCGTTCCGCAACGACATCATTATTCGTGGTGGCGGTCCTTCGGAAAGCCGCTTTTACCTCGATGGCGTTGAGGTGCCCAACATCAACCACTTTGCCACGCAAGGCGCATCAGGCGGGGCTGTTGGTATCCTGAATGCCGACCTGATTCGCGAAGTGAACTATTACTCGGGAGCATTTCCATCGAACCGCGGCAACGCGTTGAGTGGCGTGTTCGAATTTGGGCAGGTTGACGGAAATGCTGACAAGCTCAAATTCAAAGGCAGTCTGGGTGCTTCGGAGGTTTCGGCTACGGTTGATGGTCCGTTGAGTGATAAAACCACCTTCATTGTTTCGGCCCGTCGCTCGTACCTGAAATTCCTTTTTACGGCGCTGAAGTTGCCTTTTTTACCCACTTTTAACGACATGCAGTTTAAAGTGCGTACGCGCTTAGATGCAAAAAATGAGCTTACCCTCATTGGATTGGGTTCGGTTGACGTGAACGAATTGAACCTGGATATTAAAAATCCGGATGATCAGCAGAAATATATTTTGAGCCAGTTGCCCGAAAACAACCAGTGGAGTTACACGGTTGGTGCGGTTTACAAGCATTTCAGGCAAAATAGTTACCAAACCCTGGTGGTTAGCCGAAGTCACCTGAACAATACGATTACCAAATATCTTGAGAACAACCAAAGTTCGGAAAGCGACAAAATTCTGGATTACGTGTCGGAAGAACAGGAAAACAAAATCCGCTTCGAGAACAACATGCGGATGGATGGTTTCAAGGCCAACATTGGTGCCAATGTTGATTTTGCCAAATACACCAATGCTACTATGCAAAGGCGTTTTTACAATGGCAACGTGCTGAATGTGAATTATGATACTGATTTAAACCTCGTGAAATATGGTATTTTTGGTCAGGTAAGCCACGAGTTTTTGGCTGAAAGGCTCACGCTTTCTGCCGGTTTCCGCATGGATGGAAACAGCTATTCTTCGGAAATGAATAATTTGTTGAAACAGTTTTCGCCACGGGTTTCGGCTTCTTATCTGTTTGCCCCAAAGTGGAGTGTAAACCTGAATTCGGGCAGATACTACCAACTTCCGCCATACACAGCAATGGGTTACCAGCAGAACTCGGTGCTTGTAAACAAGGATAATCTGAAGTACATTTCGGTCGATCATTTTATTGGTGGTGTGGAGTTTAAGCCGGCAACGGCCATGCAATTTTCACTGGAAGGTTTCCTGAAAAACTACCGGAATTATCCATTCTCGGTGAACGATCAGATTTCGCTGGCCAACAAAGGCGCTGATTATGGCGTAATTGGCGATGAAGCAGTGACTTCAACTTCGAAGGGAAGAGCATATGGCGCTGAGTTTCAGGCAAGGGTCAGCTCGTCGAAATACAGCCTGAACATGTCGTACACACTGGTGCGCAGCGAATTTCAGGATGGTGCAGGAAAGTACATTGTTTCGGCGTGGGACAGCAAACACATCGTGAGCATGACCGGGACTGCTTCGCTTAAGCGCAACTGGCAGGTGGGCGGACGTTTCCGTTTTGTAGGGGGATTGCCCTACACGCCATGGGACTTGAACCGATCATCGTTAGTTGCGGCGTGGAACCTGCAAGGCGGACCCTACCTGGATAATTCGAAACTCAATGCCAACCGGTTTGGGGTATTTCATCAGTTAGATATTCGGGTTGACAAATCGTATTACCTGAAAAAGACAACGCTGAAATTCTATATCGACATTCAGAATTTTTACAATTACCAGTCGCAATCGCAGGATTTGGTTTTACGCGAACAGGATGCCGCCGGAAATTACATGACTGCCGACAACGGAACACGCTTTGTTTTACGCACGGTTAAAAACACTTCGGGAACCGTTTTGCCGACAATTGGGGTGCAGGTTGAATTTTAAAAAAGCAGGATTTGGAGATGTAGAAATTTGGAAATGTTGAAGAATAAAACCTGGAGCGGGAATCAACTCCGTCTGCCTGTGCCTAACATTTTCTTACTTTTGCTCTCATGATCACACTTTGCCTCAATCAATCCAGTACCGATCCGTATTTTAATCTGGCGGCCGAAGAGTATTTCCTGAAGAATTTTCAGGAAGACTTTTTTATGCTTTGGCGGAGCAAACCGTCGGTGGTAGTGGGGAAGCACCAGAATGCGCTGGCCGAAATCAATCACGAATTTGTGCATAAAAACCAAATTCCGGTAGCGCGGCGGCTTTCAGGCGGCGGGACGGTTTTTCACGATCCCGGCAATGTGAATTTTACTTTTATCCGGAACGTAAAGGATATTTCGGAAGTCAACTTTAAAGTCTTTACAGTTCCGGTTGTTGCCGCACTGAAAAAACTCGGAGTTGAGGCTTACACCACTGGCCGAAACGATTTGCTGATCGACGGCAAGAAAATCTCAGGAAATGCCGAACATGTCCACAAAAACCGGGTATTGCACCATGGAACATTGCTGTTTGACAGTCATTTAGAGGCATTGAATGGCGCGCTGAAAGTGGATTTATCGAAGTTTGAGGATAAAGCCGTGCAATCGAACCGCAGCGAAGTAACCAACATCGCCAATTATCTGTCCACACCGATTTCAGTGGAAGAATTTGCTCAGTTTATTTTTGACGAAATCTGCGGAACTTATCCCGATTTCAGGATTTATGAACCCACTTTAGAAGATATTGGTGCCATTGAAAAACTAAGCGCAGAAAAATACCAGACCTGGGACTGGATTTTTGGCTATTCGCCCCGCTACCGGTTCACAAACACAATAGAAACAGCGAATGGGGCGATTTCCGTGAGTTTGGTGGTTGAAAAGGGCAGAATTACCGAAGCCGCGTTTTCAGGCGAAATACCCGAAGAAATTGCCCAAAAGCTAACCCATGCGCTTGTTGGGTGTAGGCACGATATCGACGAAGTGAATTTTGTTCTATTACAAATACAACCAAACTATTGGGTTGGCGACTTGGTAAGAAGTCTTTTCTGAGAATATTTACTATTTGAGAACCATAATGGGTAAATCAAGAAGATCAATCTCAACTTGTTTACCGAGAACCAGGATAAAAAATGCCCGAATACCGATGATGGCGGATAAACTTCAGATATCTTAGCAAATAAAAACAATGTCGATAATTTCTCCTGAAAATAACCTGCTTCTACTTTCAGTGGTAGTTGGAGCTGCTACGCTTGGAATTTGGTCGGAATATAAAAAATGGACAGGGCAGGTCTCCGGAATCCTCATTACAATGATACTGATGTCGGTTTTGTCGATGACCGGTGTGGTTCCACTGGCTTCAGATCCAAAGCAAAAAGTAGCGGTTTACGAATTGGTTTTAAACTATTTTATTCCGATTTCAATACCGATGATGCTGATGGGTTCCAACATTACACGTATAATTCGGGAAGGAGGAAGGTTGTTGTTCGCTTTTCTGGTTGGTGCTTTAGGCGTGATTCTTGGGAGTTTTCTGGCATTTTTTCTGATTGATCTTGGACCGGATTCTGGGAATGCTGCCGGCGTTATCTCAGCGACATTAATCGGCGGAAGCATGAACTTTGTGGCGACAGGCGAAATCATGAATTTCAGCACGCACCCACTTTTTTCAGCCACCCTTGCGGTCGATAACTTTGCGGCCAATGCCTATATTTTACTGATGTTTGCCATCCCTTCGATGAGATTTATGGCTCGGTTTTTCGTTCAGCCCAAAGTCGAAAATCGGGGAAATTCCGAATCAGAACAAAACAATGAAAAGTATCCGATAACGATGGAACGAATTGCAATATCGGTGTTGATTGCTGTTGTAATTGCGGCAGCCGGAGGGCTGATTTCGGATCTGATTCAGAAGATTTACAGCACACGAATGAGCATGAGCATATTGATGATAACCATTCTTTCGGTTTTAATAGCGAATTTACTTCCCAAACGACTTAAAAAGCTGGAAGATACCGCATTCTCGATTGGATTGTGGATGATGTATATTTTCCTGGCAGTTATTGGTGCATCAACTAATTTAGCCGATATGTTAAAAGTTGGTCCAGCAGTGCTGGGTTTCTACCTTATCATCATGTTTTTCCATTTTATCTTCCTGGTTTCGTTGTCAAAACTGTTTAAATTCGATGTTTACGAAGCCATAATTTCATCGGCAGCAAACATTATGGGGCCATCGGTTGCTGCACCAATGGCGGCATCACTCGGACAGAAAAAATTGATTACTCCAGCTATTTTGGTCGGAATTTTAGGCTATGTTATAGGTACCTTTATTGGAGTATCAATAGCCATGACATTGAGTTGATCAGATACTCCGAAAATTTTTCGGATGACTTCGATTCGAGGTCAATAACAAAACCCGGTTTGCTATCAAAAGCAAACCGGGTTTTGTATTTTTTGCCTTTGATATTACAGCAGAAAGCTCAGATCATCGTCCGAACTTAATTCAACCGGAACATTTCCTTTTTTGAAAATACGGGCAGCGCGGTTGCCAATCAATTTCATGGTGCGGTCTTCCACGTGCAACATGGTTCCTTCGCGTAATCCAACCACAAATACTTCAGGATTCACTTCCAGGAATTCTTCAATGCGTTGCTCACGAGTTTCACCACCGTGACCTTCGGGATTGGCATCGAGGTAATGCGGGTTAATCTGGAACGGAACCAATCCGGTCGTATCAAAACCTTTCGGATCGATAATCGGCATATCGTTCGTCGTACGCAGGGTGGGGCAGGCTATGTTCGATCCGGCGCTCCAGCCAATGTAAGGCGTGCCGTTCATCACTTTTTCGCGAATAGGTTTCATCAATTGGTTGTCGTGCAGCATTCGAACCAGTTGCCAGGTATTTCCTCCGCCAACAACAATGGCTTCGGCATCGTAAACCGCCTGCACCGGATCGCTGAAATGATGAATGCTTTTTACCGCAAAGCCTAACTCGTCAAAGCGTTCAGCCACTTTCTGTTCGTAGGTATCAAACGAAAAAGTTACAGCCGCATACGGAATAAACAGTGCTGTCAATGGCTTATCGCCTAAAAATTTTTTGATTTCGTGCTTCGGATAATCGAGGTAGGCCTCTCCGGGCATGGTTGAATTGCTTATAAGAAGAAGTTTCATTCGTTTTGATTTTACTGTATAGACTCCGTTTTTCAATAATTCGATTTGGTATCGGGAATTATAGAATTAAAATTAGCGCAATTTAGCGACGAGTGATGTGTGAAATGCTGAAAAGTTTCATCTTTTATAGTCTCGAAAGAAAAAAAAACGATATTTAAACTTTAATCTTAAAACAGTTGCGATTCTCGTCGTTCACATGGATTAAAGAGGTAGCAGTATGAAAGAGAAAACCACTAGCCTTTCGGGAACCATTGCTTTTTTGACGTTTGGATCAACGAACCATGACGAGTTGATGGAATTTCTCGTGTTGTCAGGCTTCCAGGTGGAATTGTTTTCTGAAAGAACCCCCGATTTTGAAAAAATCGCCTTACTTAGCCCCGGATTGCTCCTTTTTGATTTTGATTCGACTCAGCTTAACCGACTTGAAGTTTTTCGAAGACTGAAAAGAATCCCTCATTTGATAGAAATTCCTATTTTATTTGTTTCTGATACGTGCGATGAGCAAACGACAGAGCTTGTTTTTCAGTTGGGAGTGGCCGATTTGATTTGTTTCCCATTCCAAAAAAATGAAGTTCTCTTCAGGGTAAAAAAGTATTTCACCAATCCGGTTTCGCAGGCTCAAAGGGTCAGGCAGCCGGCAAATATAAACGAAGCCCGTCTTGAAAGTTTGTTGGCGATTAACGAATATCAGACTGACTCCATACAGGAACTTCTTGATTTTACCCTGAGCGAAATCGTTTTCCTGACTGGAAGCAAAATCGGGTACATTTACTTTTATGACGAGCAAAAACAGGAATTCACGCTGAACACCTGGTCGAAGGAAGTGATGGATGAGTGCAAGGTTCTCGAACCTCAAACCATCTACCGGCTTGAGAAAACCGGAATTTGGGGAGAAGTGGTCCGACAACGAAGACCCATCATGGTAAATGAGTTTCAGGCTCCCAATCCATTGAAAAAAGGCGTTCCGGAAGGGCACGTCATCCTGACGCGCTTTTTGAGTATTCCGGTTTTCGATAATAACCAAATTGTCGCTGTCGTTGGTGTGGGCAACAAAGAAGAAGAGTACGACCAGTCCGACATCAGGCAACTTTCGTTGATGATGAACTCGATTTGGGCAATTGTCAGGAAAAAAGCCAGCGAAAAAAAACTGGTTGAAAGCGAGAAAAAGTTCAGAAGCTTCTTTGAACATTCTCCGATAGGAAT
Source organism: Bacteroidota bacterium (assembly GCA_021849365.1). GTDB lineage: Bacteria > Bacteroidota > Bacteroidia > Bacteroidales > Prolixibacteraceae > Aquipluma. The sequence goes on from JAJZSZ010000103.1 coordinate 11,596, forward strand.
CTCGATAACTTCAATCAACGGAACCATGCGGTTTAACCAGGCATTTTGCGAAATGCTGGGTTACACCGCCGAAGAATTGATTGCTATCAAATGGCAAGAAGTGACGCATCCTTCCGACATCGAAACAAGCCGTGAAATGATTGAAAAAATGCTCAGCGGAGAAATCGATGTCGTTCAATTCGAAAAAAGATTTCTGCATAAAAACGGCACAATTATCTGGGCCAATGTAACTTCAGTTCTTGAACGTGACAACGAAGGAAAACCGCTGTACTTTATTACGAGCATCAATAACATCACCGAGAAAATACAGGCGGAAAAAGCTTTGCTTTCCAGCGAAGACCGTTTCAGACGCGTTGTTGAATTGAGCCCGATCGGGAAATACCTTTATCAACTCGACGAAAAAGATGAATTGATTCTGCTACAGGCAAACATTTCGGCTGATGAGATGCTCGGGGTTAGTCACAATTCATTTATTGGAAAAACCATTCAGCAAGCGTTTCCAGGACTGGCTGAAACAGATGTTCCCGATCGATATCGGCGTATAGCCAAGGGAGAGCTGGATACACAACGCTTCGAAATCAAGTATAACGCGATTCAGATTGACCAATACTTTGAAGTAACGGCTTTCAGGATTGGAGAAAACACTGTTGCGGTTGATTTCGCCGATATTTCTCAACGAAAATTATCGGAAGAAAAACTTAAGGAAAGCGAAGAAAGATATCGCCTGCTCTTCGAAAATAATCCTCAAGCCATGTGGATTTACGATACGGAAACCTTGGCATTTCTCGATGTCAACGAAGCTACTGTTTCCAAATATGGATTCTCCAAAGATGAGTTTTTGTCGATGACGATTAAAGATATTCGTCCAGAGAAAGAAACTGACCATTTGACTGCATACCTGTCTTCAATTATCAGCCCTTTAAACACATCGGGGATTTGGACGCATCAGAAAAAGAATGGTGAATTGATAGATGTGGAGATTATTTCACATCAGATTGATTATCAGGGTAGATCAGCCCGTTTGGTATTGTTGTCTGATGTTACAGAACGGGTAAAAGCTGAAACTGCCTTACTCGAAAGTGAAGAGCGTTTTCGCACTACTTTATACAGCATTGGTGATGGAGTCATCACAACCGACGCCTTCGGAAAGGTGCAAATGATGAATACAATCGCCGAAAAGCTGACAGGATGG
>JAJZSZ010000104.1 GCA_021849365.1 Bacteroidota bacterium
GGCCTGGTCGAAGTTGGGTGCGCAAAGGGTTCGAAGTCTATTTTACTGTGCTGATTGAATTCGTTTGGGGCAAGGAACGTATCATGGAGGTGTACCTGAACAGCATCGAAATGGGGAAAGGAATTTACGGAGCCGAAGCCGCAGCTCAATTCTACTGGCGCACCAGCGCTAAAAATCTCTCCAAAACGCAGGCCGCAGCTTTGGCGGCAATTCTTCCAAATCCACGGAAATACAGTGCGAATCCGCCCGGACCATACGTTCAGGAGCGAATTGGCTGGATTGTTGGACAAATGGGACAATGGGGAACATTGAAATTCAAATAGCTTGTTTTCTGTAAAAAGTGTTAATACAGTCAACCTCTGGCGTTGAAATCTGTTATATGATCAGTCTGCTCAAATGCAGACTTTTTTATTGATTTCGCTTACACAATTCCTGATTAATAGCCGGGTTATGAATAAAACTTTGAATTTCTTTTTCTCGTTCCCATTTATGGGATTTTTGTTGCTCATTATGGCCTTTTCGATGGGCATTGCCACATTCGTTGAAAACAGTTATGGAACAGAAGCTGCACAGGCTTTAATATACAAATCGCTCTGGTTTGAGCTCGTCCTGATTTTGTTGACGATCAATCTGACGGTAAATTTTTTCCGGTTCAGAATGTACACGAAAGAGCGCATTTCGGTCGGAATTTTCCACATTTCCTTTGTATTTATCCTGATTGGAGCCGGAATTACCCGCTACATCAGCTTCGAAGGGGTGATGCACATTCGGGAGGGACAATCTTCGGATTATATTCTTTCTTCGGAAGATTACCTCACCATTAAAAGCGGAAATCAAACGGTTAGCGATGTGGTGCTTTTTTCGGAAGTCACGCCGCATGGTTTTGATGAGGATTTGACCGTTGAGGGAAGAAAAATCAATGTGAAATCGGTTGGATTCATTAAAAATGCAGTTCGCACCGTGAAAGAAGATGCTTCAGGAGAAGCTATGATTGATTTTGTGATTTCGCAGGGACAGGGACGCGAAAATTATGTGTTTTCGAAAGGGAGCAGCCTGATGCTGGGAAATACCTTGCTGGGTTTTGATCGTCGTGATGTCAATATTCAATTCTTCGAAAAAAGTGGAAATTTATTTCTTACTGCCGATCGGCCAATCGAAATTCGCTCGATGTCGGGCGACGAACCGAAACAGGTGAATGCGCACGATACCATTCCGGCTGAATCGATGCAGCTTTATGCCTTTGACAGTTATATGCTGCTGATAAAGAACTATTATAACCACGCTGTAACCACAATTGGAAAAGATAATTCAGGAAATGAAACACTCGATGCGGTGATGCTCGAGGTAAACGATGGCGGCAAAAAGCAAATCGTAAATGTGATGGGAAAACATGGCATGCGTGGCGAACCTCAGATTGTACCGGTGGGTAATACTTCGCTTGAAATAACCTATGGTGCCGACCCGATTTATCTGCCGTTTGCCTTGCAGTTAACCGATTTCCAGATGGAAAAATATCCGGGCTCAATGAGTCCATCGTCGTATGCCAGCGAGCTGGTTTTGATTGATAAGGAACGCAATGTAAATCGAAATGTGCGTGTTTTCATGAATAATACATTGAATTACCGCGGCTATAAATTCTTCCAGTCGTCATACGATCAGGACGAAGGCGGAACCGTGCTGTCGGTGAATGCCGACCAACTGGGAACAACCGTAACTTACATCGGCTATTTTCTGCTTGGACTGGGATTTATTCTGGCTTTAATCAGCAAAAACTCACGATTCCATATGCTCATTCAACGATTGAAACAATATTCTGCAGCAGCAATAATTGCATTTGTATTGCTAATGGTAAATTCGGGTTCAGCGAGTGCTGATGAGTCGGAACTGACCCCAATCCCACGAATCGACAAAGCCATTCTTGACGATTTCTCGAAACTCTGGATTCAGGGGCAAGACGGCCGTATAGAACCGGTTTCAACTTTGTCATCAGAAATACTCCGGAAGGTTACACATAAATCAGATTTTAGCGGTCGTTCGCCCGAAGAAGTGATGTTGGGTTTATACCTGTATCCCGAATACTGGCGAAATGTTTCGTTGGTATATGTCACCAACGATCAGTTGAAAACGCAGTTGGGCGTGACCGAAAGCCGCATTCCGCTTACGGTCTTCTTCGACGAAAAAGGAGAGTATAAACTGATAGAATCGGTAAAAGCGGCCTACGCAAAAATGCCTGCTTTCCGCAACATGTACGAGAAAGAGCTGATCAATTTGGATGAGCGAGTGAATATTTGTTTCATGGTGGTGAACGGAGACATGTTTGCGCTTTTCCCGGGAAAAACAAAGGCCGAAAAATGGGCATCACCTGGGAATGCCCCATCTGGGTTGTCGGCTGAAGAAACTTTGTTTGTCAATAAAGGATTTGAGCTTCTGAAAGAGTCGATGAACGGCAAAGGCGAGGTAAGTCCCCGCCAGTTTTTAGCTAGCATTGCGTCTTACCAAAACAAATATGCGTCTTCGTATCTGGCTCCTGAATCGAAGAAAAATGCAGAACTATTTTACAATTCTTTAAATCCTTTCAAGCGAGTATTCCCAATTTATTTGTTACTCGGATTCTCTTTGCTGGTAGTGCTTTTCGTGAATATTTTCAGGCAAAAAATGATGGGTAGCAAAACCCGGATTGCTTTCACTGTGCTGATTGTTGCCGGATTCGTCCTTCATACTTTTGGATTGGGTTTACGTTGGTATATTTCTGGTCATGCGCCGTGGTCGAATGGTTACGAGTCGATGATTTACGTGGCCTGGGCATCGATGCTGGCCGGCGTGATTTTTGGCCGGAAATACCCGATGGTGATTGGTACCGCAGCCATGCTTTCAGGAATTATACTTTTCGTGGCTCATCTCAACTGGATGAACCCAGAAATTACGCATTTGGTTCCGGTTCTGAATTCGTATTGGTTGATGATTCACGTAGCTGTAATTACAGCGAGCTATGGTTTTATCGGGATGAGCGCCTTCATTGGGTTGCTCGTTTTGATCATGTACAGCATCAGTAATGCACGAAACAGTGCCACCGTAAAGAATATCATTCTCCAGCTGACAACCATCAGCGAAATGTCGGTAACGGTTGGTTTATACATGCTCACCATCGGGACTTTTCTCGGCGGCGTGTGGGCCAACGAAAGCTGGGGCCGTTACTGGGGCTGGGACTCGAAGGAGACCTGGGCGCTGGTGACCGTGGTTGTTTATACATTTGTGGCTCATATGAGACTAATGCCAACGCTAAGAGGAATTTTCAATTTCAATATAGCCACTGTTCTTGGCTTTTCTTCGGTGTTGATGACCTATTTCGGTGTAAACTATTTCCTCAGCGGATTGCATTCGTACGGGCGTGGATCAGTTGATTCCATTCACTGGTCGGTTTATGCAAGTATTATTTGTATCGCAGGATTGATGCTTTTTGCAAATTTCAAACAAAAGAATCTGGATTTTGAAAATTGATTGTATTCCGGAATTTTTCGACGCTGTAATGATCTGAACTTTTTTGGTTGTATTTCAGTGAGATAGCTGCCGGTTGTGTAAGGGATACAGCTATTCGGTTCGTTTTTTCAGGAGGAATTATTTCTATCTAACTTTAAAATAATTCTATATTAGCGCATTGACCAAAATTCAACATCAATGGCTTTTGAAGTTACGCGAACATTCGACATTCTGGATCGGATTCTGACTCAATTTCCCCGACCTGACGCACTTGGCGGAAAAAACCACAACGATTGGTACACCTACAGCACGGCAGAGTATGTCGAAAAATCTCATCAGTTTGCCATTGGATTGATGGCTTTGGGCCTGATAAAAGGCGACAAAGTTGCAACGGTTACAACCAATCGGCCCGAATGGAATTTTGCCGACATGGGCATGGCGATGACCGGAATTGTACATGTGCCAATTTATCCGACAATTGGCGAAGAAGAATACAGCTATATTCTTGATCATGCCGAAATTAAAGTCTTGCTTGTTGGCGACAAAAAACTGTATGAGAAATTACAGCCAATAGCTGCACAAATACCATTAATTGAGCACATTTATTCGTTTGAAGAAGTTGATGGAGTTCCAAATTTCGAGGATCTTCTCAAATTGGGCAAAACTCATCAGGTTGAATTCAAAACGAAACTCGAAGAAATAAAATCAGGCATTGATCCTGAAGATTTGGCAACACTTATTTATACATCGGGAACAACGGGTGTTCCAAAAGGTGTAATGCTGAGCCACCGGAACCTGGTTTCGAACTTTGTGGCGCATGCCAAACTTCACGATTTGGGAGTTGATCATCGGGTAATTAGTTTTCTTCCGCTTTGCCATGTTTACGAACGCAGCGTAAATTACCATTTTCAATACAAGGGAATGGGTATCTATTACGTTGGAAACTTGGGCCAGATTGTTTCGGCGATTAAAGAAATAAAACCTCACATGTTTAACTCGGTTCCTCGTTTGCTCGAGCGTGTTTACGATGGATTTGTCTCGAAAGGTAAAGACCTGAAGGGAATCAAGAAGGCGATTTATTTTTGGGCGTTAAGTCTGACCCGACATTTCGAGTATAATAAAAAATACAATCTTTTTCTGAGAATCCGAATTAAGATTGCGGATAAGCTGATTTATTCGAAGTGGAGAGAAGCGCTAGGCGGAAATATCAGGTACATTGTTTCGGGAGGTGCCGCCTTGCAGCCACGCATTGCTCGAGTTTTGGGTATGGCCGGAATGCTTAATCTGGAAGGATATGGTTTGACTGAAACATCGCCGGTAATTGCAGTGAATAATCCTGCCACCAGGCAAATGAAAGTAGGTACAGTTGGGCCAATACTTGAAGGTGTTGAGGTTAGATTTGCTGAAGATGGCGAGATTATGGTGAAAGGCCCGAGTGTAATGAAAGGTTATTATAAAGCTCCGGAACTTACTGCAGAAGTTATTGACGAGGAGGGCTGGTTTCATACCGGTGATATAGGTATTCTGGAAGATGGCTTATATCTAAAGATCACCGACCGCAAAAAGGAAATGTTTAAGCTTTCTGGAGGCAAATATATTGCGCCGCAAATGATCGAAAATAAGCTGAAAGCTTCGTTTTTTATTGAACAGGTGATGGTAATTGGCGCGGGTGAAAAGTTTGCCAGCGCACTAATTTCACCCAATTTTGCTTATTTGCATGATTGGTGCAGTCAGCGAAAGATTCATTTTCAGGATAACGAAGATTTGATTCAGAAAACCGAGGTGTTGGCGCAGATGCAGCGCGAAGTTATTGCCATCAATAAAACATTGGGTGAGCATGAAGAAATTAAGCGATTCCGCTTGGTATCTGATGAATGGACGCCGCAAAGTGGCGAATTGTCGCCAACCTTAAAGTTGAAAAGGAACTACGTGTCGGCTAAATATAAATCAATCATTGATGAGATTTATTCCGTTCAAAAAAGCCAACCTGGAGGCCGATTCCGCCTGCCTAAAATCAACCTGAATTTTGATATCAACGAGTTTATCAAGCGGTTGAAACTCTAGAAATCTTTGCAATTTGATGTATCCAAACTTTGTCAAAAACATCCTGCGGTTTATCGATCTGACTGATGGTGAGATTGAGATCATACACCAATATGTCAGGTCCGTTAATCTGAAAAAGAAAGAATATTTGTTGCAGGCGGGGCAGGTTTGCCGTGGATTGTATTTTGTTGAAAAAGGCTGCTTGCGGATGTTTTTCATCAACGATAAATCGGCTGAACAAATCACGCAGTTTGCATTGGATGGCTGGTGGATCGCCGATTACTTCAGCTTTATGGATAACAAATCCTCCGAATATTATATTCAAGCCATTGAAAAATCTGAAATTCTGGCAATTGACTTCTCTGTTTTTGAACAATTACTGGCGGAAGTGCCTAAAATGGAACGCTATTTCAGGATTATTATGCAGCGGGCAGTTGCGGCTTCCCAGGTTCGCATAAAGTTAATGTTCGAAATGAGCAAGGAGCAATTTTACCAGCATTTTGCAACCTCTTTCCCTGAATTTGTGCAGAGAGTTCCACAGTATATGGTTGCTTCGTATTTGGGGCTCACGCCTGAGTATGTAAGCGAGTTGCGTAAAAAGAAATTGTGACTTGCATTTCTTAAACCAGCTTAATTTTTTTGATGCATGTACCCGCTAATTTTGTTGACAGAAAATCAAAATATGAAGCAAAATGGAAAAGGAATTGAAGAAACTTTCTGCAAAATTTTACGAGGTTATCAATCATGAAGGCGTTGTTTCTGTAACGTCGTGGGGCGAAGGTGAACCGCACGTGGCAAATACCTGGAATTCCTATTTGGTAGTAACCGATGATGAGCGAATTCTTATACCGGCTGCGGGATTTCGCAAAACTCAACGGAATGTCGAAGTAAATGGCAAGGTTAAGCTAACGCTTGGGAGCAGGGATGTGATTGGTTACCGCGATTACCAGGGCTGTGGATTCTATATTGAAGGAACTGCTGCCTATTTGGAATCAGGGCCTGACTTTGATCTGATGAAAGAGAAATTCCCGTTCCTCTCGCGAGTCTTACAGGTTTCGGTAAGCTTGGCGAAGCAAACGATATAATTCGTAGAAAATAAAATCCCCGATTTCGTACAATACTGTTTGAAATCGGGGATTTGAAATATAATTTGAATCGTCTAGTTTCTGCGTCTCGCCTGGCGATCTCCGCGATCGTTGTACCCTCCTTCACGACGTCCACCTTCGCGGCGGCTGTTTCGTGAGCCACTATCAAATTTGTCACGGCGGAATGAACTACCACTGCCGCCTTCGCGCTGAGCTTCCGGCGAATTCGATTCTACACGGCCAATGTTGATCAGGTGTCCTTCAATAACCTGGCTATTCAGCGATTTAATCAGCTCTTTTTCGTAAGCGCTATCGATTTCGAAGAACGAAAATTTGCGTTGAATATCAATTCTTCCAATTTCAATTTTGTGACGTTTCGAGTATTCGTTAATCAAACCAATCAGGCCCGAAGCACTCAGGTTTTGTTTCTTTCCAACATTGATAAACAGCTTGGTGAATTTCATCCTTTCTCCGCCACGGTCGTTGCGTTGAGAAGGATCGCGTTGTGCTTCAACTTTGATATTCAGGTCGCGGGCATTTTTGTAATACTCCATCAACTGGTTGAATTCGAGCGAAACAAAGTGCTTCACGATGTCTTCTTTCGACATAGCCTCGAACTTATCCAGAATCAATGGCATAAATTTGCCAATCTGATTTTCAGCAATATCTACATTTACTACGCGGTCGATGAGGTGGAACATCTGTTTTTCGCAAATTTCATCGCCACCGGGAACCATTTTACGTTCGAATTTCTTGCGGGCAATGCGTTCAATCTGTTTCAACCGGCCAGTTTCCTTCATGTGCAGAATCGAAACCGAAATACCGCTTTTACCGGCACGACCGGTACGTCCGCTTCGGTGGATGTACACTTCAGGGTCGTCGGGCATCGAGTAATTGATTACATGGCTCAGATCATTTACGTCCAATCCACGTGCAGCAACGTCGGTAGCAATCAGCATTTGTAGCTGTTTCCCGCGGAAACGAGCCATTACGGTGTCACGCTGCGACTGTGAAAGGTCGCCGTGCAAAGCGTCGGCATTGTATCCGTCGGCCATAAACTGGTCGGCTACCTCGCGAGTTTCCATGCGGGTGCGGCAGAATACAATGGCGTAACAATCCGGATAATTGTCGGCAATACGTTTTAGTGTGGCATATTTGTCTTTGGCATGAACCACATAATAATGATGCTCAACGTTGGCAGCACCTTCGTTGCGGCGTCCTACCGAAAGTTCCGAAGGATTGTTCAGGTATTTCGACGACATTTCAGCAATTTCCGAAGGCATGGTTGCCGAGAAAAGCAAAGTTTGTTTTTCCGACGGAGTAGTTGCCAAAATCGTATCCAACTCATCTTTAAAGCCCATCGTGAGCATTTCGTCGGCCTCGTCGAGTACCATCCAGCGAATGGCCGAAACGTTCAGCACTTTCCGACGAATCAGGTCGTTTACACGGCCCGGAGTTCCCACAACAATTTGTCCGCCGCTTTTCAGTTCGCGGATTTGCTTGGTAATGTCGGCACCACCATAAACAGCGATGGTTTTCAGTCCGGTCATGTACTTCGAATAATTTTCGAGGTCGCGGGTAATTTGCAGGCATAACTCACGCGTTGGGCACAAAATGAGGCCTTGTATGTCGCGGGTTTGCATCGAAATGTTGTGCAAAAGCGGTAAGCCGAATGCGGCGGTTTTGCCGGTTCCGGTTTGTGCCAAAGCAACTAAATCTTGTGTAGAATTGATCAGGTGCGGAATAGTTTGCTCCTGAATAGGCGTAGGATTTTCGAATCCCATTTCTGTGATCGCCTTTAGAATTTCCGGTTTCAGACCGGTTTCATTAAATGTCATAATTATCCTTTAAAGTTGTGAATCAGCAACGTGCCGATTCGTGCCAATGGAAGGAGACGGGTAAGTGCTCCTGTCCTAAACCAGGCTCAAAGGAAATTACACGACCCCTAAAATCAGGCCGCAAATGTAGTGTAATTTTTTGTGCGAAAATGCTTTGACCAAAAAGGTAATGTGAATTTAACAGAAAAGAGATGTGAAAATTGCCGTTTTCATGCGCCCGTCAGCTAAAGCAGACGGCAAAGGATAGTGCAGAGATTCAAATCATTCCTTCAGTCCCTCAATCTAATTTCAAACTTCCCTGTTCATCAAATTCCCAGAAGGGTGCCCAGGCGATTTCCCACGGATGGCCGTCGTGATCTGCAAAGTAGCAGTCGTAACCTCCCCAGAAGGTATCGCGTGGGGCTATCAAAGATTTGGCTCCAACAGCCAACACTTTTTCGTACAAAGCGTCAAGTTCTTCTCTGGTTTCAGTGTTGATAGCCAATGTCACACCTGAAAATCCTGATCTTTCGGCCGAAATGCCTGCGTCTTCAGCCAATCCTTCCATGGGATATAAGGCAAGAATAATTCCACCGTGATTCAGGAATACAATGTTTTCGTCGCTGCCGTTAGCAGGAGTCCAGCCAAACGCATCGGCATAAAACTGTCGCGATTTCTGTAAATCGGCAACACCCAATGTTACAATGTTTAATCGTGGTTTCATGATTTGTTTCTTAATATCTGTCAGTTTTAAATTTTGGGTCAACAACTACAACAATTATAACAACTACAACATTTCCAACCTATCTTTGTCGCTGAAAATATTCAGAAAATGAAGAATAAAATCTCATATTCATTGTGGTTAGCTGTTTTTTCAGTTGCCGCAATTTTCGGTTCAGCTTCGTGTAGTGGCCGATCAACAAACGATAGTAATACGGTTACCGAAAAGCAAATTGAGGCAGTAGAAGAAGCCGAAGACTTCTCGAAAATCAAACTGGTTGATGCGATCCTGGTTTCTCCTGAAAATCCAAGACCGGGCGAAACTTTTAGATTGATGGTTGCCGGAGGAAAAGATGTTCTGAAAGCTGACATTCACATTACAAGTCCTTCAGGAAAAATAAAAGCTATGAAAAGCCGAAGCGGCGTGGGCTTGCCGTTTTGGAAGATTGAAGAATTTACTGCAGGTTCGGCTGGCGAATATCAGGCTGAAATGGGTTCGGAAAAGATAAATTTCAAAGTTACTGATAAACCATCGCAGTCTGCCTCTCAATCGGTTTGGAAAACCACCCGAAGTTGGGATGCCAAATCCGAATCGCTTTATTCTGCCTGGGTAAATGCCCTGTTTTGTAATGCCAACGAAAGTACATCGTGGAAATCGCTCAATGAGGTAACCGAAATGAAAGACTGGAATTTCTTATACAACCATCTTTCATCAGATGAAGACAATGCTTCAGGAAAAAATAAAGTGGTGATGCTGCCCGATTGCGCCGATAATCCGTATTTCCTGCGCGCTTATTTTGCCTGGAAATTAGGGTTGCCATTTGGATTCCATGAAAGCGACCGTGGTGCGCTTGGACGTGCTCCGGGTGTTGGCCGCTGGATCACCAACGAAACGCCTATTTCGCGCTCCAATCCAACGCAAAAGTTTAATGCTTACCTGCGAATGATTGCCAACGGGGTTCATTCGGGAACTGCCCGTGCAGCGATGAGCAACGAGAATGCCGACTATTATCCAGTGGAACTCAATCGCGGAAGCTTGCGTCCGGGTGTGGTTTTTGCCGATCCGTACGGTCATACTTTGATTTTAGTGAACCAGTTACCGCAATCGGGCGACCAGCCGGGAGTAATGTTGTCAGTTGATGCACAGCCCGATAAAACCATTGCCATCAAACGTTTCTGGAAGGGAAATTTTTTGTTTGAAACTTCCGGAGTCATTGGCGAACCTGGTTTTAAAGCTTTTCGACCCATCGAAGTTCATAATGGTAGCTATCATCTGTTAAAGTCCGGAGAGTTGACGGATGGGTCGGGACATATTCCTTTCTCGCTGCAGCAAAAAGGGATGAAAAGCGAAGATTTTTATCATGCCATGGAACGGGTGATTAATCCTAAACCCCTCGATCCTGAAACCGCTATGCTTGACTTGATTAAAGCACTGCACGAGCAATTGATGGTTCGCGTAAATTCGGTTGAAACGGGCGAAAAATATATGCGGGCTCACCCCGGAACGGTAATTCCGATGCCAACCCGTGCTGCCGGAGTTTTTCAGACGGGTGGCGTTTGGGAAGATTTTTCGACTCCCAACCGCGATTTACGTTTGCTAATTGCCATGGATGCGGTGATTGATTTTCCGGCGAAAGTGCTACGCTCGCCCGAAGATTATAAAATGCCGAAATTGAAATCGGCAGAGGCCGTAAAAAGTAAGCTCGATGATATTCTGAAAGCTAAGATGGAAGAATTATCGATCACCTATATTCGGAGCAATGGCAGCGAACAAAAGTTGACTTTAGCTGAAATTCTGAAACGACGCGATGCGTTTGAGATTGCCTACAATCCGAATGATGGACCGGAAATTCGCTGGGGAGCGCCCGAAGGCAGTGCTGAACGATCGACCTGTAAACGACAGGTTCCGCCTGCTCAGTCCAAAGTGATGAACGAAACTCGTAAATGGTTTAACAAGCGCCTTCATCCGCCGACATAAAAAGTATTCAGTCGTAATTGTAAATAAAAAAGGATCCGATCTTTTGGTATAGATCGGATCCTTTTTGTTTCCCTCCCTTTCGGGGTGGGTTAGGGAGGGCTTTTCTTTCTAAATCTTTCGCATTCTGAAAAACTGCTTCAATTCTTCTTTTCGCTCTTTGGGCAGATTGTGCCAGCGGATACCTTGCACGGCGCCTTCCAAACCCTGCAACATGCACAAGCAGGCACCTTCGTCGATTGTCTGAAGGCGTATGAATGCCTGCTCTGCGCCAACTTCGCGCAGTTCCTCCGGCGTTGAGATTCCAACTTCTATCAGCTTTTCAGCAACCACTTTGCCGATGTTGGGCATATCAGTCAATTCAGTTTTCATGTAATCATTGTTTTCAATACGAATGTAATATTCCGAAATCAAATGGCCAACATCCTTCACTTTTCCAAATGTTTGTTAACAAACTTCAAATTATCTCAAAATCCGCTTTCCCATAGTTTTTAAATTTGGTTTATTTATACTGAATTCCAGATTGGACGATTTTTTATGAGCGAAACGTGTGTACTTTACTGCAATTGTGGTGCTGGTGTAATTTCTGAGGAAAAATCAGAACAAATTCAGGCGGTAGTAAAATCGCTTGATGCTGATTTGTTTCAGTTGCACGATTTCTGCGGAATTGTGTTGAACCGCAGGGATTTTGTTGAGGAAATTGACCGAAAATATAGCCGGAAAATCATGATCGCCTGTTATCCGCGTGCCATCAAAAGTATGCTGGCGCAGAACGGTTTGGAGCTTTCGGGTTTGGAAGTGCTGAATTTCAAGGAACTTTCGGCAGAAGAGATCGGGCGGAAACTGCGTGCTGATTTTTCAGTTCAGGAAGGAAAAGCAAACGAGCAGCAAGTTGAAAGTGGGTTGGATGTGCCGGCCTGGTATCCGGTAATCGATCAGCCCTTGTGCATCGATTGCGGGAAGTGCTTTAAATTCTGTCTGTTTGGCGTTTACACGTTCGACAACAAAAAGCTGAAAGTGGTGAAGCCGCTGGCTTGCAAAAACAATTGTCCGGCTTGCGGGCGTAATTGCCCGACTTCGGCCATTATTTTTCCGCGCCTCAAGGGAAACAGCGTGTTAGCGGGAGCAGAACCCGGGACGGAAGTAAAACCCAAAGGGCTGGCAGCCGACATCAACATGATTTCGACTCTGAACCAGCGCTCGGCCATGCGCCGGAATATTTTCAAAGCCGGATTGATGGAACAGGCCGAAGCTGAACGGAAAAAGGCATTAGAGGAAATGAAGAAGATAAATGAGGAAAATAACCAATAATGAATTTTCAACATCGAATTTCCAGATGAGTCTATTTGGTAATTGGATATTGGTTATTGAATATTGGAAATTTGAATATCCAATTTCCAAAACAATAATAAACTGATTCATGGGAATTATTAAAAATATACTATTCCGCAGCGACAGACGATGCTTGTATAAGTTCATGGTAAACATGGGCATTAAAGGATCGATGTCGTTTGCGCGGTTTCAGAAACGGCAAAAGAAAGGCGAGTTTTTCCCGGCTTTTAACTTCATTTCCATTACCGACGACTGCAACCTGAATTGTCAGGGTTGTTGGGTGATGGGAAAGGAGAAAAACAGCCGCATGCAGCCTGAAC
>JAJZSZ010000105.1 GCA_021849365.1 Bacteroidota bacterium
TTTGAAGTTTGACAACGAATCGAGTGTTGCAAACTGGTTGTTCAGTACCGACGAGTTAAACGAAATCAGTACATTCAGGTTATAGTCGTTGTCGGGCAGGGCAATGATTTCCGAACCCGTTTTTTCATTCTTATAAACTATCTTTTCAGTAATAACGAAGTATTCACGTTCGGCATCCTGTTCAACTATTCCGGCTTCTTCAATTGCCTGAACAAAAAAGCGCGAACTTCCATCGAGAATAGGAACTTCTTCGTTATCGATTTCAACCAGCACATTGTCCAGATCCATTCCGGTCAGTGCAGCCAAACTGTGTTCGAGAGTGCTCACACGGGCATTTCCGATACCGATTACAGTACCTCTTGAGGTGTCGCCAACATATTCGGCACTTGCCGGAATGATAGGTTTATCTTCCAGGTCGATGCGTTGATATTTGAATCCGTGATTGATTGGAGCAGGTTTAAAGGTCATGGTTACCACACAATTGGTGTGAAGACCCTTTCCGCTGATTGAGAATTCTTTTGCTAATGTTTTCTGTTTAATTGTCATTCCTGTATATCAATTATTCTTCAAGCTTCGATTTAATTTGCGCAACTTGTTTGCCCAGATCAATTACCTGTTCCCGAAGCTGGGGAAGATTCCGGTAAATGGCAAAAACTTTAGCTGCCTGAGCAATTTCCATAGCTGGTGCTCCCAAGACCGTTTTGTTCGATTTTATGCTGCTATGAACACCAGACATGGCTCCCATATTCACATAATCGCCCACGGTAATGTGTCCTGCAATACCTACATGTCCGCCAAACATACAGTTTTTACCAACTTTTGTTGATCCTGCAATCCCCGTATGGGCTGCCATTACGGTATTCTCTCCAATTTCAACGTTGTGGGCAATTTGTACCAGGTTGTCAATTTTCGTACCTTTTCGTATGATCGTCGATCCCATTGTGGCACAATCAACGGTTGTATTGGCTCCAATTTCAACCAGATCTTCCAGAATTACATTTCCAACCTGCGGAATTTTCTTGTACGAACCATCTTCGGTTGGCGCAAAGCCAAAACCATCTGATCCGATTACTGAACCTGAATGAAGGATGCAAGCTTCTCCAATTTGGGTGTCATCGTATATTTTTACACCTGCAAATAAAACAGTATCGTCACCAATAACCGAGTTATCGCCAATGTAAACTTGTGGGTATATTTTTACGTGATTTCCGATTTTTACATTTTTTCCGATATAGGCAAAAGCTCCGACGTAAATGTCGTTTCCGAGTTGTGCCGATGAATCAATAAATGAAGGATTTTCGATTCCGGTTTTGTTTCCTTTAGCCTGCTGGTATAATTCGAGAAGCGAAGCAAAAGCCTTATAAGCATCGGCAACCCTGATAAGGGTAGCTTTTACAGGTGCTTCAAGCTCAAAATTCTGGTTAATTATGACGATTGAAGCTTCTGTTTCGTATAGGTATTTATTGTATTTCGGATTGGAAAGGAATGCTAATGTTCCGGGTCTGCCTTCTTCGATTTTTGCTACATCATGAACTGTAGCATTTGGGTCTCCTTCTACCTTACCGCCCAGAAAATCAGCTATGCTTTGAGCTTTAAATTCCATATTTATTTTCAATTTGCCGTGCAAAAATAGTTTAAATTACTTAATGTCCAATTCTTTCGGATAACAGATGAAATATTTCCTCACGGTTTCCGAGAAAACCGAGAGGTTTATATCTGAAGCATCGGCTATGTCGCTTATCTTGTTGTTTTTGAATAAAACATTAATTTTTTCGCTGGAAGCCTTGTTGTACGCGCTGTTGGTAATGGTGTCGGCAATCAGGAAATACCTCATTTGTTCGTCGCAAACATCAAAATGAGAGCAAATCCTTTCTTTAAGCAGGGCTATCTTTTGCTCCGAAATGGGCTTTTTGCTAATCTTGATTTTATATAACCGCCTGTTGATGATGCACCGCGACAGGTACGACAATATTTTATCCGGGTGGTTTTGCCACTCTTTTATCGAGGCTATAATGTCATTGTCATCAAGAGCAGTGAAGAGCTCCAACGCCGGACGTCCGTTGATTTGGCGGTTGTCGATAAAATCAACGAGTGTTAATTCATGAGTCAGAAAAGCTTTAAACACGGGTGTTGCAAATAAGTCAACGCCTTGCATGGCCAGTTCGCGGGCGCGGGCAAGCGCATTAATCAAAAGGTATTCAGCCGAAAGAACAGTTTTATGCAGGTAAACCTGCCAGTACATCAGTCGGCGTGCGATCAGGAAGTTTTCGACTGAGTAGATTCCTTTGTATTCTACCACCAATTCATCGTTTTTTACATTCAGCATTTTAATGATTCGCTCCGAGCTGATAACCCCTTCGGAAACTCCCGAGAAGAAACTGTCGCGGCTCAGGTAATCCAGCCGGTCCATGTCGAGCTGGCTCGAAACCAACTGGTGAAGAAAATGCCGGTAATATTGGTCAGTAAAAATCCGGATTGCTAAATCAAGTTTACCGTTAAACTGGCGATTCAGCTCTTCCATCAGTAATATCGAAATGCTTTCATGCGGAACATCGGGAACGATGGTGCTTTCAAGTACATGCGAAAATGGTCCATGCCCAATGTCGTGAAGCAGAATGGCAATTGTAACGGCATCGGCTTCTTCGTCCGAAATTTCCTGACCTTTCATTTTTAGTATTCCTATTGCAGAGCGCATTAAATGAAGTGCGCCAAGTGCATGTTCAAAACGGGTATGGTTGGCTCCGGGGTAAACCATACACGACAATCCCAGTTGTTTAATCCGGCGTAAACGTTGAAAATAGGGATGTTCAATTAAATCGAAGACAAGTTCGGAGCGGATATTGATAAAACCAAAGACAGGGTCGTTAACGATTTTCTTCTTATTTGTTTTCAAGGTATTAAAGTGTCCGTTTGCATATACAAACATACTAAAAATAAAAAGCTTAGAAACGGAATGGCCAGACAAGTCGCATCAAGTTGTGAAATTTTGCTGATAATCAGAATCCTTAATGAATTGATTTTGACAATTTAATAAATATTACTATTTTTGTCGCGACAATTTGGGAAAACCAGAGGTAGGGGATCGCAAGTCCCCTATTTTATTACACAACTATGATCGACAAAGTAAAAATAGCAGAACTTGTAAATGAAAAGCTTACCGACGACCAGTTTTTGGTTGATGTAACCGTTTCGTCGAGCAATGTAATTCATGTCATGGTCGACAGTGATACAGGTATTTCTATCAATCAGATCGTTGAAATCAGTCGGTTTGTTGAGGGTAACCTGGATCGTGAAGTGGAAGATTTTGAATTGTCGGTGTTTTCTGCCGGGTTAAGTGAACCTTTCAGGCTCGTTCGTCAGTATAAAAAAAACGTTGGAACCGAAATCGATGTTTTGCTGGTTTCAGGGCAAAAGCTGACAGGTGTGTTAGCCGAAGCTGATGAGCACGGAATTAACCTGGAATTAACCACAAAAGAAAAAACAGAAGGATCAAAAAGGAAAGAACTTGTTACCCGGGTTCATCGATTTGATTATCAGGAAATAAAAGAAGCAAAAAAAGTATTAAAATTCTAAAAACGGGACGAGATGGAGACTCTTAATCTTATCGACACCTTTGCCGAGTTTAAGGAACTTAAAAATATCGACCGCGCTACAATGATGAGCGTATTGGAAGATGTATTTAAAAATGTTCTTCAGAAAACTTACGGCACTGATGAAAACTTCGATGTGATTATCAACATCGATAAAGGTGACTTTGAGATTTGGCGAAACAGAGAAGTTGTTGCTGATGAGGATTTTGAAGATCCAAACAGACAGATTACTTTGAAAGAAGCCAAAAAAATTGATGCTGATTATGAAATTGGGGAAGAAGTAACCGACGAGGTAAAACTGGCCCAGTTTGGTCGCAGGGCTATTCTTAATTTGCGTCAAAATCTTGCCAGTCGTATCATGGAGCTTGAAAAAGACCATATATACAATAAATACAAGAACAAGATTGGTGACATTGTGGCCGGCGAAGTTTATCAGGTTTGGAAAAAGGAAATTCTGATTTTGGATGATGAAGGCAACGAGCTGATTCTGCCAAGAACCGAACAAATTCCTTCTGACTATTTCAGGAAAGGCGATAACCTGCGTGCTGTAGTTTATAAAGTTGAACTGCGCAACAATAACCCGCTCATTATTCTTTCCAGAACGTCTCCGGTCTTCCTCGAACGTTTATTCGAACTCGAAGTTCCTGAAATTTTCGACGGACTGATCACCATCAAGAAAATTGTAAGGGTTCCAGGCGAACGCGCTAAAGTTGCTGTTGAGTCGTACGACGAACGCATTGACCCGGTGGGAGCCTGTGTGGGTATGAAAGGATCGCGTATTCACGGCATTGTTCGTGAGTTGCGCAACGAAAATATTGATGTTATTAATTATTCGGCCAACCTGCAGTTGTTCATTCAGCGTGCATTGAATCCGGCCAAAGTATCATCCATAAAATTACACGAAGACACCAAGCGTGCCGATGTTTACCTGAAGCCTGAAGAGGTTTCAATGGCAATCGGTAAAGGCGGGTTGAACATCAGGTTAGCCAGCCAGCTGACCGGTTACGAAATAGATGTTTACCGCGAAGTTGCTCAGGACGATGAAGATGTTAATCTGGATGAATTCTCTGATGAAATTGAAAGCTGGGTAATCGACCAACTGAAGTCGATTGGTTGCGATACGGCTAAAAACGTATTGAGTCTTACCCGGTCTGAACTGATCAAAAGAACTGACCTCGAAGAAGAAACGATCGATGAAGTTCTTAGAATACTGAAGAATGAATTCGAGTAAGCTGGAAAGTTTATTCAAATTTTTTGCTTGAAAATTAGGGCATTTTAGATTTTGAATGTAAAATTGCATCATCGTTAATTCCTTAAAATTGGTTTGAGGTAGATTTAACTGAGTGGTTTATGGTTATAGGTAGTATAAAACGACTAAGTAAGGTAGCGCGGGATTTCAATGTGGGAATTTCCACCATTGTTGAATTTCTGCATAAGAAAGGGTTTGATATTGACTCAAATCCGAACAACAAGATTTCGGATGATGCATTTCATCTTCTTGAAAAAGAGTACAAAGGTGATATAAACCTTAAAAAAGAGTCAGAGAAGATAAATCTGAAAAGTCATCGTGGCGCACACGAAACAATCTCATTGGATGATGTAAAGGATTCAGGCCATAAACATGTTGAAGATGATTATGATGAGGATGAAGTGATCATTAAAGGTCATAATCCGAAAAAGGTAGAGCCTCAGCCAGAGCATAAAGTACGTCACGAACCTAAGGAAGAACTAATCACTACCAGCCGTCAGGAGATTGAATCGCCTAAAGTTGTTGGGAAGATTGACCTTAGTAACTTCGGTGGAGCTAAAAAGAAAGAAGAACCTGCACCTCAGGTTGAAAAACCAAAACCCGCACAACCCAAGCCTTCAGTTGAAGCAAAACCTGCAGCAGAAGCACAATCTGCAACTACTGAGGTTAAACCTAAGATAGTTAAAGAAGAAAAACCTGTTGTTGCAAAAGAAGAACCTTCTCGCCCCGAAGCTGAAGAAGATCGTTTCGAATCGGATGTTGTTACAACAAATGTTCCCAAAGTTGAGGAAGTTAAGGTTGTTGGTCGTATTGATCTGGATTTATTGAACCAGAAAACACGTCCGGCGAAGAAAAGCAAAAAACAGAAGGAAGAGGAACGGCGCGATCGTGAGCGTAGCCGCCGGGAATCACTCAGGCCTTCAGAAAACGAAGTAACAGAAGACGGAGCCTCACAAGGAGAGTCTACCGAACCAGAACATATTAAAGCCCGTGTTGACAAACTTTCGGGACCGACCGTTGTTGGTAAAATTGAATTGCCTTCGGATAAGAAACCGGCAGGATTGGTTTCTGACCAGGCACAGCAGCAAAACCGGAAGAAAAAGAGAAAACGTATTTCGAAGGAAGTAACCGGCAATCAGCAAAGAGTGAATGTAGGTGAAAAGCCACCAGTTCAGGGAGAACGTAAAAAGCTGGTTGTAACTAAAAATATTGGTGGTGGTCCACGTCCGGCCGGGGATAAACATGGTTTGAAAAAACGTACTCCGCTGAAGAAGGAAGTGAGTGAGGAAGATGTACAGAAGCAAATTAAAGATACGCTGGCCCGCCTTACGACCAAGGGAACAAAATCGAAAGGTTCGAAATACCGCAAGGACAAGCGGCAAATGTTCAGTGATAAACTTGCTGCTCAGGCTGAACTTGAAAGTGAAAATCAAAATATACTGAAGGTTACCGAGTTCGTTTCAGTTAACGAATTGGCAACCATGATGAACACAGCAGTAACCAATGTGATCTCAACTTGTATGAGCCTTGGGTTGTTTGTGTCAATCAACCAGCGTTTGGATGCTGAAACGATGGCTATCGTAGCAGATGAATTTGGGTACAAAGTTGAGTTTGTAAGTGCCGAAATTCAGGTGGCTATTGAAGAAGAGCCTGATACCGAAGAACAACTTTTACCACGTGCTCCAATTGTTACCGTAATGGGACACGTTGACCACGGTAAAACTTCGTTGCTCGACTATATTCGTAAAACTAATGTTATTGCGGGCGAGGCCGGAGGTATTACCCAGCACATTGGGGCATACCATGTGAAATTAAGTAACGGAAAAGAAATCACATTCCTCGATACTCCTGGTCACGAGGCGTTTACCGCGATGCGTGCCCGTGGTGCTCAGGTAACCGACATTGCTATTATTATTGTCGCTGCCGACGACAGCGTGATGCCACAAACCATTGAGGCTATCAACCATGCTCAGGCTGCCGGTGTTCCTATTATTTTCGCCATCAACAAAATTGATAAACCAGGCGCTGATCCTGAAAAGATCAAAGAAAGACTGGCTTCTATGAACTTCCTTGTGGAGGATTGGGGCGGAAAATACCAAAGTCAGGACATTGCAGCAAAAAGTGGCTTGAATGTAGATGCACTTCTTGAAAAGATTTTGCTTGAAGCGGAAATGCTCGAGCTGAAAGGAAACCCAAATAAACGTGCTACTGGTACTGTCATCGAATCAACTTTGGATAAAGGACGCGGCTATGTAGCTACGGTACTTGTTCAAAACGGATCGCTCAGAGTTGGTGATGTAATTTTGACAGGTCAGTATTACGGACACGTCAAAGCAATGTTCAACGAACGTAATCAGCGTGTGACTGTGGCAAAACCTGCCGAACCGGTAATCATTCTTGGGTTGGACGGTGCTCCTCAGGCCGGCGATAAGTTCAACGTAATGGAAAATGAACGTGATGCACGTAACATTGCCAACAAACGTGAGCAGCTTGCCCGCGAACAAGGATTGCGTACACAGAAACATATTACGCTGGATGAAATTGGCCGTCGTATCGCCATTGGAAACTTCCAGGAATTGAACCTGATTGTGAAGGGTGACGTTGACGGATCAATTGAAGCATTGTCTGATTCATTGATCAAGCTGTCAACCGAAGAAATTCAGGTTAATGTGATTCACAAAGCAGTTGGTGCAATCTCCGAATCAGATATCATGTTGGCTACCGCATCCAACGCTATTATTGTTGGATTCCAGGTGCGTCCATCAATGAGTGCCCGTAAAATTGCCGAGAAAGAACAAATCGACATTCGTCTGTACTCGATTATTTATGATGCTATCAATGAAATAAAGGCAGCTATGGAAGGTATGCTTTCTCCTGAAATTAAGGAAGAAATTACCGGTACTGCCGAGGTTATGGAAGCATTCAATATCACAAAAGTTGGAACAATTGCGGGCTGTATTGTTCGCGATGGTAAAATCAACCGGAAGGATAAAGTTCGGGTTATTCGCGACGGCATCGTTATCTATACCGGAACTCTTGGTTCGCTTAAACGATTTAAAGACGACGTGAAAGATGTTGCCAAAGGATACGAATGCGGATTAAATATTGACAATTTCAATGATGTAAAAATGGGCGACTTTATCGAAGCCTTTACTTTAACGGAAGTAGCCAAGACGCTATAGTTCAACAATCAGAATTTCTCATAATTCAAAAAGCCGCTTTGTAAAAAGCGGCTTTTTTTCGTTTTAGATCGACAGGTCGGGATATTCTTTAGTTTTTTCAGGTATTTATATTTTGGGGTATTTGTAAATATTAATGCATAAAAAATAAGAATAGTGTATTTAAATATTGGGTATTTGTAAATAAATAACAAGTAATTTAAAAATGAACCCCATTAGTGTTGTGGGGTATTTAAAAATATTTACATTTGCCCGCAGTAAATTTAAATCCCCCAGCTATGTTTGATGTAGGTTTGACCACATTTATGATTTTAGCCACCAGTATGGTTATGCTTATGACCCCAGGGTTGGCATTTTTCTACGGAGGACTCGGAAATAAAAAGCATGTCCTCAATATCATGATGCAAAGTTTTGTTTCGCTCGGATTAACCTCGGTATTGTGGTTCTTCTTTGGATATTCTCTTTGTTTTAGCGGAAATCTGACCGATGGAACTGATTTCTTTGGTATTCTTGGAAATTTAGATAAAGCTTTTTATCGCGGTATTACTCCGCAAACTCTTTTCTCAGCTGAAAAAAGATTCCCGGAATACATTTTCATCGCTTACCAGATGATGTTTGCCATTATTACTCCTGCTCTGATTACAGGTGCTTTCATCAACCGTATTTCGTTTAAGGCCTACGTTTGGTTCCTGATATTGTGGCAGATTTTTGTGTATTATCCATTCGTTCACATGGTATGGGGAGGTGGAATTCTGGCTAAATGGGGCGTACTCGATTTTGCTGGCGGAATCGTTGTTCATGCCACTGCTGGTTTTGCAGCGCTGGCTTCGGTATTTTTTGTAGGTGCCCGAAAAGAAAAAAATCATATCCCGAATAATATTCCTTTGGTTGCAATTGGCACGGCCTTGTTGTGGTTCGGTTGGTACGGGTTTAATGCCGGAAGTGAATTGGCGGTAAACGATGTTACCATCGCTGCGTTTCTGAATACCGATACTGCTGCTTCATTTGCAGCGATAACCTGGTTGTTGATTGAGTGGAATGTAGGCAAAAAGAAACCAACTTTTATTGGCCTGATGACTGGTGCTGTTGCCGGGTTAGCTACAATTACCCCTGCAGCGGGTTATGTGACATTACAATCATCAGTACTGATTGGCATTATTGCCGGTATTGGCTGTTACCTGGCTGTAAAATTCAAGGAAAAACAGGAGTGGGACGATGCACTTGATGTTTGGGGAGTTCACGGCATGGGCGGCGTTATCGGGACTATTTGTCTGGGATTGTTTGCGACTAAAACAATCAATGCCAATGGTGCCGATGGGCTTTTCTACGGCGGAGGCATTACCCTTTTGTTTAAGCAAATAGTGGCAATTCTGCTGGCTGTTGTTTACGGATTCTTTTTCACCTTATTGCTTCTGAAGGGAATTAATCGTTTGGTAACGGTTAAAGCTTCGCTGAAAGAGGAAAAAGAAGGTTTAGATATTAGTTATCACGGCGAAATTGCCCGTGATATAGCATAAAGATTGTTCAAAATAGATAAAATAAAAAAGCCCTGAAGATCATCTTCAGGGCTTTTTTATTTTAAGCTTCAAGCATCGCCTGATATTCTGCGGCAGTTAATAAATCGCCTAGTTCTTCCGGATTTGGCAGTGAGATTTTGATTAACCAGCCCTGTCCGTAAGGGTCTTTATTTACAAGTTCAGGAGAGGCTTCCAATTCAGGATTTACTTCCAGCACTTCGCCACTTACAGGCATAAACAAATCAGAAACAGTTTTCACGGCTTCAATTGTTCCAAAAGTTTCACCTTTTGCCAAAGTTTCACCCTGGGTTTCAATTTCAACAAAAACAATATCGCCAAGCTCACCTTGAGCAAACGAGGTAATTCCAACAAATGCAACATCACCTTCAACACTTATCCATTCGTGTTCGCTGGTGTACTTTAAATTTTCCGGAATAATCATGTGTATATTTTTTTTCGGTTTATCCTGAATCAAAAGTAATACAAATTTTCATTTCAATCTTTAACAAAAGTCAGAGTTATACATATTCCCCGAAGTTTTATTAATTTGCACAATTAATTTCATTTTCAATGTTTCTGACCCAAATTAGCGATTTATCACACCTCCAGGAATCAGCGAAATTATTGCTGAATCATTTTTCCGATGAGCGGGTTTTTGCATTTTACGGAACGATGGGAGCGGGAAAAACAACTTTTATTAAAGCTATTTGCCACGAATTGGGGTCGAATGATTATGTTACTAGTCCGACATTTGCTTTGATCAATGAATATACTACCAAGAGCGGCTCTGTAATTTATCACTTTGATTTTTACCGGATTAAAAAGGTTGAGGAAGCATTCGACCTGGGCTACGAGGATTACATTTTTAGCGGAAACTATTGTTTTATTGAATGGCCCGAAATGATCGAACAATTGCTGCCCGCAGGTATTGTTGAAGTTCGGATTAAAGAGGATGTGAAAGGAGTCAGGCAGGTAGAGGCTGTAAAGGTGTAAATATTTACCTGAATCTGCGTATATAAAATTTCAGCAACTCAAACCACAAATCATGGCCGAAAAGGATCGAATAACCGAACACTCAGTATCTGGCTCAACATTTATGATGCCAAAGGAAGAAATGCTTGAGATCAGAAGGAAAGGGAAAAGAATCAGGATCGGCATACCATCCGACAAAGAAAAGGTTGAATACCGGGTTCCTCTGACTCCTCAGGCTGTTGAGTTGCTGGTTTCATATGGTCATGATATTTTGATTGAGAAAGAAGCCGGAAAGGCTGCCAGTTACAGTGACGAGGAATATCGTGAAGCTGGAGCCCTAGTGATGGACGACCGAAAAGAAATATTCGAATGTGATATTATATTGCGTGTTTCACCTTTCGACGAAACCGAAATAGATATGCTCAAAGGGCATCAGGCTTTAATTTCAGATCTTCAGATTAATGCGCATTGTCCGAATTCGATTGGGAAACTAATGCAAAAGAAGATGACCAATATTGCTTACGAATATCTGGAAGATGAAGATGGTCGCAAACCTATCGTTCAGCTGATGAGCCAGATTTCTGGAAGTACATCGGTTATCCTTATCAACGAATATATGAGCAAGTCGCGCGGAGGGAAGGGAGTTTTGCTTGGCAGTGTCACCGGAATTTCGCCAGCCGAACTGGTCATTCTTGGCTCGGGAACTGCTGCTGAGTTTGCCGCTCGCGCAGCACTTGGGTTGGGAGCGATTGTCAAGGTTTTCGACGATAATATTGGTTCACTCCGTAAGCTCGAAGAAAAGCTTCCGCAGCGAATATTTACTTCAGTTTACTATCCCAAAGTAGTGCGCAAGGCGCTGAAGTCGGCCGATGCAGTTTTAAGCGCCATGCCTGTTGGAACTCCGCCTCCGTTCCGGATTACGGAAGATATGGTTCAGAAAATGAAGCCCGGATCGGTTATTATCGATTTGAATGTGAGCCAGGGTGGTTGTTTCGAAACTTCACGTTGTACCGACCTGAATAATCCTACATTTATCGAGCATGGCGTTGTTCATTGTTGTGTCCCGAACCTTCCTGCAATAGTCGCCCGAACAGCCTCTATTGCCCTAAGTAATGTATTGATTCCTATATTGATTTCAATTGGAGAAATAGGAGGAATAGATAATTATATCAAGAGTTCGAAGAGTTTCCGCAAAGGCGTATATATCTATAATGGCATTCTCACTAATTCGAATTTGTCGGATAAATTCAATATCCCTTATAAAGACATTGATCTGTTACTTGCTGTGTTTTAGACTAAACGTCGGCAAAAAGGATGTTGTGCATGAAATAATCTTCAACCAGCATTAACATCGAAATTCCCGGAACTTCAATTTCTGTTCCTGAAAAATATTGGGCGCTGACAGGATCGATTGTTGTATCTCGGCCTACGATGCGCCATTTTGCCTGAATTGGTATCCTGAAATTGATGGAATGACGGTTGCCGTTAAAAACCAGCAGAATGGTTTTCCACGGATCGCCATTGGCGTGATTGGTGAGCATATACGATGCCACTCCTGGTTGATAATCAGAAGAGAATACCAGGTGTTTGCGAATCTGGTCAGCAAATGTCATTCGAAATGCCGGATGTGTTTTTCGCAAATTAATGAGTGCCTGATAGTATTTGAAAATCTGGAAGTACGTTTTTTTTCTTCCCCAATCAATTTGGTTAATGGAGTCAGGCGATTTATACGAGTTGTAATCTCCTTGCTTTGTGCGTGCCATTTCAACTCCACCATGCAAAAAGGGTACACCCTGCGAAGTTAAAATCAGCGCTCCGGCAAGCATAACCATTCGAATATGTTCATCTTCTCCTGTTTCCGGACAGCTTAACACGAGTTTATCGAACAGGGTATAATTATCGTGGCACGACGCGTAATTTATGCACTGCCAGGGCTCTGTTGCCCAGGGCGACTTCGAATGCTCGACATAGCTGTACACAATTTGGGGATGAAAACAGGCTCCGGTAATCCCGAATTTAATGTTTTCTTCCTGAATAGTTTTGCCGCTTACAAATCCGCGGTTAAACTTGTCGAAGCTGTTGCCCTTTATTCCTTCGCGGAAATCGTCGTTAAAAACAGCAATCCGGTAGAGCCTCGATACATTTGTCTTGACAGCTCTCCAGGTTTCGTTCAGCGGACTTCTGTCGGCAGTCCAGCCCTCGCCATATAAA
>JAJZSZ010000106.1 GCA_021849365.1 Bacteroidota bacterium
TTCCGATCTAGTCACCCTGCGTAAAAAAGTGGGCATGGTATTCCAGAAATCGAATCCGTTTGCCAAATCGATTTACGAAAACATTGCCTACGGACCCCGCATCAATGGGCTGAAAGACAAAAAGCAGCTTGACGAGATTGTGGAAACAGCACTCAAAAATGCCGCCATTTGGGACGAAGTGAAGGACCGTTTGGGCGACTCGGCACTGGGTTTATCGGGCGGACAGCAGCAGCGCCTTTGCATTGCCCGTACATTGGCCGTAAATCCTGAAATTGTGCTGATGGACGAGCCTGCCAGCGCACTCGACCCGCTTTCGACTTCGAAAATTGAGGAACTGATCGTTCAGTTGAAAGAAAATTACACCATTGTAATTGTTACGCACAACATGCAGCAGGCTGCCCGCATCAGCGATATGACTGCTTTTTTCTACCTTGGCGAGCTGATAGAGTTCGATAAAACCAAAAAGATTTTCACCAATCCCGAAAAGAAACAAACCGAAGATTACATCACCGGAAGGTTTGGATAGATATGTTGCGAGTTGCGGGATACGAGTTACGGGTAAAAAATAACTCGGAACACGCAACATAAAATCAATCCTTCAGTAAATCAATCCATCAAATAATAATAAATGGAAAATACCAGAATATTCGATCAGGAACTCGAAAAATTAGAGCGCAAAGTAGTGCAAATGTGCTCGCAGGTTAATCAGCAAATAAACGACGCGCTGACAGCTTTGCGCGATTACGACCTGAAGCTGGCCAAGAAAGTTATTAACGACGATAACGACATCGACACGCTCGACGTGAAAATCGACAAGCTGTGCCAGAAGATTTTTGCGCTGCAGCAGCCCGTTGCTTCCGATTTGCGATACATCCTGTCGGCACTCAAAATAAACAATGACCTCGAACGCGTTGGCGACCATGCAGTGAGCATTGCCAAGCGCATTGAGCCATTGGAAGATTACCGACAACTGGTATCGGAACTGGGCATTGACACTGTCAGCCAGCAAACTTCGCTACTTTTTGCCGACGTGGTCGAACTCATCAAAACTCACAATTTGGAGTATTGCCAGAAGATTTACCAGCAATCGGCAGCGTTGAAAGAGGGCTGCGAAGCGATTGCCGCGCGCATTCTGTCGGAAATGATGCACAAATCGGAAGTGGTGGTGGTAGCGTCAAACATCCTGATTATCGTGAACCTTATCGAACGCATTGCCAGCTACTCGAATAACATTGCCGAGTCGATCACCTTCGTGGTAGAAGGCGAAATTGTGAAGCACCGGAAAAATATGCAATAACATCTGCCGGTTTGTCTTCTCTGCGAAATTTGTGAGCCAAATCATCTCTTTCATCGTTTTCAGTTCGTACTTTCGCGCGAAAATTTTGTTCTAATATATGAGAAAGATGGTTCAGGGAAGGCTTTCGGTGTTTAAGTTCGAGAGCTTCAAAAAGTATAAAAATATTGTCCATTTTATTACCACCAAAGAAGGCTGGGTAAATGGCAACAAACCCCGTTTCACGGGTGATTCGGAAGATATTTATGCCGGATTCCGCCATGAATTGGCGGTTTCGTGCGAAGCGGAGGAATCGAGTTTGTTTTTCCGCGCCAAACACATTCTGATCGAATTGCGGTAGTCAATTTCGAAAATTTTGCAAATACAATTGACGATACCGATGCGTTGATTACCAGCGAAAAAGGTTTGTTTATTTGTGTTCAAACCGCTGATTGTGTGCCGGTTTTGTTGTTCGACCCTGTCAAGAAAGTTGTAGCTGCAGTTCATGCCGGCTGGAAAGGTACCATTTCGAAAATTGCAGGTAAAACAGTGGCAAAAATGACTGAAACATTCGGCTGTAATCCGGCTGATATTGTTGCTGGGATCGGCCCCTCTATTCACATGCACGCTTACGAAGTCGGACCTGAAGTTGTGGAAGCTGTTAAAGCAAATTTCAGCAATTCTCCGGCGTTACTTAAACCCTCGATGAATAACGGTCACGCTTATTTCGATCTGTGGGAAGCGAACCAGACTGTTTTGCTCGAAGCCGGAATCCGTGAAGAAAATATTGAAGTGATTGGACTTTGCTCATTTGAGCACGCCGATTTATTTTATTCGGCGCGTCGCGACGGTTCCGATACCGGACGAATGGTAAGTGGGATCAGATTAGTTTAAATTACAAATTCATTAAACAAAAGAAGGGCTTTTCTCATCGAGAAAAGCCCTTCTTTTGTTTTTGGACACTATTCAATTTACTTGTTGCAGGGTTTATAGATTGCACCGGTAGCAAAATCGACTATAGCTCCTGGCCAGAATAAAAGAACATCGGCAACTAAAGCTACTGCTCTTACAGGTCTGGCAGGCTCGCCTGCAGCTGGTTTTGTCCTCTGACATTCAGAAACTCTACCGCCAAAAACGGTGGCGCAACTCGATAGCATGGCTGCAATTACAACCAAAGCCAAGGCATTAATAATTTTTTTCTTCATTTTGAATTCGTTAAGATTGGAAATTGTATTTTGCTATTTTTTAACCGTAATTGTTTTTGAAATACGGTCGTGAAAGCCGTTTGAGGTGAATAAATACGACAAGATGTCGAGAGGGATAAACCTCATTAGTGTTCGTCCTAAAATCCGGATAAAAAAGTGGTTTCGCTCTCCATCTTCGGAAACAACCTTCGATTTGGTAATTATTTTTCCGATGGTCTGTCCCATAAAGTATTCACAAATAAAATAATACAGAAGGTAGCAAACCACCGAGATCCATTTCACACTTTCCCTGTCAATGATGTTCCTGCAAAGCAGCAAAAGAAAATACATGAACACAAGATACACCACTGTATCAATTACGAAATTGGTTAACCTGACAGTTCTACTTAGCATTCGGTGTTTATTAAAATCGATAGAAAAATGGACTCTTCCGGAGAATTTATCATAGAATAAAATTAATAAATTTATGTCGATAACAGAGGTCTTTTATGATTATGTCAAAAATTTAGAATGAGTATAAATTGAAAAGATTTCATTCAATTGCAAAAGAACCTTTCGGAATCACGCATCCGAAAGGTCCAAACCAACTAAGTACAAAACCAACTTACAAGATCAATTGAGGTATTCTATTGAATTTCAATCGGGTATGTGTATTGCTTGTCGCCGGCAGTCAAAACGGCTTCGTAAGTGCCTTTGCCAAGTTTTGAAAGATTTAAGGCTTGTTGTACATTGAATTCCTTGCCGATCCTTTTATAGTAAACCTGTTGATCGTTGCTATAAAAATGCAAGGCAACATCTTCATTCATGAAGTTTAGAAACGAGCATTTGAGCAGGTTGTTTTCGTAGCCGAAAAAGGGTTCAATACTTGTCATTTCTTCACCAACTTTAATTTTTCCGCTCGATTTCAGGAATTCACGTTCTGTGGTTAAATCGCTGCTTACAACTTTCATTTTATACGAACCATCTTCAAGTTCCGAAAAGTTGTACACCTTGTGGTAAAGGCTTGTCGGATCAGAGTTTTCCTGGTAGTAAACAATCTGTCCTTTTTCGTTGGTGATAGTAATATTAAAATTACTGTTTTCGAGAGCTGAAATAGCAACCAGTGCTTTTTCGTTTTTCAGGGCAACCATGTTTAATTTGAGGTTACCGGCGGCAAACAAGGTGTTTGCAACTGCCACAAGGGCAAACAAGAATGTAATTTTCAACATTGTTTTCATAGCTTTCTGTTTTTAAATTGTTTTCTGAAATTGTTTATTGTTTTCTATGGCTTGACTGTTGATGTCGCAAATAGAGAATGCCAGATTAATGCCAAACTATTAAGCGATTCATTTTCTGTCTTTTATATCTTTTACTTAGTTTCTCTTCTGTAAATTTATTTTACAGTTACTGTCTGTTTTCTTTACTTTTCTGTTTCTGATTCAAAATTGAACTATTGCGTTCTCTCCTTAAAATAAAATCTGCCAACCAGTTAATTTCTCCGACGAAATCTTCTTTTTATAGCCAACTGATATTCAGTTTATTCTGAATTTATTAGCATAGCATACCCCAGGGCTCAAATAAATGAGTCGTAACGGATTAAAATCTCAGGTGGGATTTGCAGTTATTCAGCTCTTTAGGGCTGAGAGAGCTTTTATCTTCCGTGGACGTCGCCGCCGCTCGATTCGTTAATGTCTTTCGTTTTGGGATTTCCGGAGTATGAAATATCGCCGCCGCTACTGGCATTGGCATCGAGGTTTTCAGTTACATTTACCTTGATGTCGGATCCGCTCGAAACACTGGCGTTGCAGTTTTTAGCCTGAAGTTCGCTGGCGTCGATATCGCTGCCACTCGATGCGTCAACGTGTAAGTTGTTGGCACTTCCTTTAAGCGATACATCCGATCCGCTGCTCGATCCAACGTTTACCTGGTTGGCTTCAAGGTCTAATTTAACATCCGATCCGCTGCTGGCATCAATTTTAAGCTCATCAAGTTTGAACCGGTTTTCTGATACAACATCCGATCCGGCAGAAGCATCAATCTTATCGAGTGTTTTAAACGACACATAAACTTTCCGGGGCTTACTGTTCCAATTCATGTTGAACCACGATTTTTCCTTGATATATATTTTCAGGATTCCGCCTTCAACTTCGGTTATAATTTTGTTAATGTCTTCCGACTCGGCTTCAACAGTAACCTCTTCTGCATTTTTTTGAGTCAGGTACAGATCAATACCGCTGGTAACCGAGACACCATGAAATCCGGTGATCTGACGAGTCTGCTTATTGGCATTGGCAACTGTAGCCTGGATGCATGCAGCTACAAAAAGAAGGATTGTAAATAGTTTAATTGTTTTCATGTTGGTTGTGTTTCTTTGTTTTCTATTCTCGTGTTTGTTTCTGTCCTGATTTTACTTTTTGTGGATATTTCCGCCCGATGAAGTGTTTACCTCGGTTTCGGTTGGCTGACCAAAATAAACTATGTTTCCACCGCTTGAAGCTTTTGCTTCCAGTTTCCCATTAACAGTTGCCGACACATTACCACCACTTGATGCTCTCATTTTGCAGTTGTCGGCCTTTAAATCTTCGCCTTTCAGGTTTGCACCTGACGAAGCTTCCAGTTCAGCTTCCTTTGCCAGTCCCGATAGTCGTACATTTGCGCCTGATGAACAGTCGGTTTTCAGTGTTCCGGCATCAACGTCCATCGTCAGGTTGGCTCCCGACGAAGCCTTCATTTCAAGATTTTCTGACTTGATTTGGTTTTTTGACCATGCATTTGAGCCTGAAGATGTTTCCAGGCCTGAAAGGTGCTCCACAGTTACCATTACTTTCTTTTCTTCGGCCCAACGGATGTTTTCTTTGGTATAAATTTCCAAAACATTACCTTTTACACGGGTTTCAATAATCTCGTGCAGGTTATTGTCGGCAATTACAACCACTTTGGCCGGGCTACCCTGAGTAACGTAAACATTCATTCCACGGCTGACGTGAATTTGATCGAATTCTCCAACTTGCCTTACTTCTTCGGTAACATGGCCATTTCCGCGAACAGATGGCCCAAGAAACCAGCAGGATGAAAGAACTAAACTTAAAATTGCAAAGATTCCGATCAGTTGAAATTGTTTCCGTTTCATAGTTTATTTGTTTTGTTTGAATAGACGCTTGAAATTTGATTTCGTTACCAAAAGTAGAGAGTGAAATAAAGAAAAAATCTTTTTTTTCGTTGAATGACCCCTTTTTACCGGTGAAGAGAAAATTATACGCAATGAGCAGGATGTTGTGATCTTTCAGTTGGTACTGACAATTTTATAAATATACTTTAAGCTTAAAATGAAGTTTGCAAAACAATCCGGAACTGTTTTACAAAGCTTAAAATGAGTATATTTGGTTGTACTAAACCTTACTTCAACCTAAAAATCATGAAAAAATCAAGTCTGCTTTGTTTGGTCTTTCTTTTCCTGATCGGTACAACTATTGCCCAGCCCCAACCCATCAATATAGTTGTTATTGGCGCTCATCCCGACGATTGCGATCTCGATGCGGGAGGTACAGCTATGCAGTTTGCCAGGATGGGGCACCGGGTACTTTTTGTTTCGGCAACTAACGGCGATGCCGGCCATTATAGCAAAGGTGGCGAGGAACTGGCTAAAATCCGTAAGGCTGAGGCCGCAGAGGCGGGCAAACGTTTTGGCATTACTTATAAAGTACTCGATAATCACGATGGAATGCTGATGCCCGACCTGAAACTACGGCTTGAACTGATCCGGCTGATTCGCGAGTGGAATGCTGATGTAGTGATTGGCCCGCGTCCATACGATTATCATCCAGACCATAGAAATACAGCCATTGCTATTCAGGATGCTGCTTACCTGGTGATTGTGCCCAACATAGCACCTGAAACTCCTGCGCTGAAAAAAAATCCGGTTTTTCTTTATACTGAAGATCGTTTTCAGAAACCTTACCCGTTTTCTCCGGATATAACTGTGGATATAACCCCGGTGTATGAGCAAAAAATTTATGCTGTTTCGGCACACGAGTCGCAGTTCTTCGATTGGTTGCCCTGGACATCAGGGCAGCTCGAAAATGTACCGAAATCACCTCAGGACCGATTGAAATGGCTGGCTGAACAGCGCAAGGGGCAGATAACCGAAGCTATTAGAAAAAGCCTGCAAAAATGGTATGGAATCAAAGCCGATCAGGTAAAATATGCCGAAGCATTTGAAATTTGCGAATTCGGACGATACCCCGGCGAAGACGAAATCAGGAAACTTTTCCCGATGCTGAAAAAGGACTAAAGATGCGCTGTGGGTTACGTGTTGCGGGTTTTTTAACTCGCAACTATTCTTCTGACTACTTGTTCTTCCGCTCAATCTCGCGCAAATTTTCCAGCTTACGTTTCTGAAGGAAGCTCTTGATATCGCCCAGATGCTCTTTTACCTGTTTATTACCGAATTCGTACACTTTTTCAGCCAATCCGTCAAGGAAATCCCGGTCGTGCGAAACGAGGATAAGGGTGCCGTCGAAGTCTTTCAACGCGCTTTTCAGGATGTCCTTGGTGCGCATATCAAGGTGGTTGGTCGGCTCGTCGAGAATCAGCAAATTTACTGGTTCGAGCAGCAGTTTGATCATCGCCAAACGGGTGCGTTCGCCTCCCGAAAGCACTTTTACTTTTTTCTGAATGTTGTCGCCGCTGAACATGAAAGCGCCCAAAATATCTTTGATTTTGGTGCGGATATCGCCCACCGCCACATCGTCGATGGTTTGAAAAACGGTCAAATCTTCATTGAGCAACGAGGCCTGGTTTTGTGCAAAGTAGCCGATCATGGCGTTGTGCCCCAAAGCCAGATGACCATCGTAGTCAATCTCTCCCATGATGGCTTTTACCAGTGTCGATTTTCCTTCGCCGTTCTTGCCCACAAAAGCAATTTTCTCACCACGTTGAAGGGTCAGGTTGGCATTGCGGAAAACCAGATGGTCGCCGTAGCTTTTGCCTACACCTTCGGCAATAACCGGGTAGTTACCTGAACGGGGCGATGGCGGGAATTTCAGGCGGAGCGCCGATGTGTCTTCTTCGTCAATCTCCACCAATTCGAGTTTTTCGAGCATTTTCACACGCGACTGCACCTGCAGGGTTTTCGAGTAGGTTCCTTTGAAACGTTCGATAAACTCCGTTGTTTCTGCAATCATTTTTTGTTGCTCGTCGTATTGTTTTTGCTGTTGTTCGCGGCGTTCGCGGCGCAACTCAAGGTATTGCGAGTAGTTGACTTTGTAGTCGTAAATGCGGCCCATTGTTACTTCAATGGTGCGCGTAGTGATGTTATCGACAAAAGCACGGTCGTGCGAAATCACGATCACGGCTTTGGCACTGTTGATCAAAAACTCTTCGAGCCATTGAATGGATTCAATATCCAGGTGGTTGGTAGGCTCGTCGAGCAAAATCAGGTCGGGCTTTTGCAGCAGGATTTTGGCCAACTCGATACGCATACGCCAGCCGCCGCTGAATTCGCTGGTTGGGCGGGTAAAATCTTCGCGTTCGAAACCCAGACCCATCAGGATTTTCTCCACTTCCGCGTCGTAGTTGATTTCTTCAATTGAATAAAATTTCTCGCTCAAGGTCGAAACCTGCTCAATCAGTGCGTAATAGCTATCCGAATCGTAATCGGTGCGGGTAGCCAGCTCATTGTTCATGGCATTGATCTGCGCTTCCATTTCGTGGATGCGGGCAAAAGCCTGTGCTGCTTCTTCAAAAACA
The DNA here is from genome assembly GCA_021849365.1 of Bacteroidota bacterium. GTDB lineage: Bacteria > Bacteroidota > Bacteroidia > Bacteroidales > Prolixibacteraceae > Aquipluma. The sequence goes on from JAJZSZ010000106.1 coordinate 8,206, forward strand.
GTGCGCTGGTCATCGATGAGCAAATGCTGTGGCAAATAAGCAATCACCGCATCTTTAGGCGCTGAAATACGGCCACGGGTGGGCGTTTGCGCTCCGGCAATGATTTTGAGCAAGGTCGATTTTCCGGCACCGTTTTTACCCATCAGGGCAATACGATCCTTGTCGTTAATCACAAAATTAATGTCCGAAAAAAGGGTCGATCCCGCAAACTCAACTGCCAATCCGTCAACTGATATCATCTTCTGTCCTGTTTTTTTAAAGAAGGCGCAAAGATAGGCGATTTGCTGAAAGAAAATATTTGCTGGTGGTTTTGGGAGAAGTTTTAACCAATTTTTATTAAAACACTAAATTAAGATCTTAAAAACCATGTTTTTCCGAACTATTTTGGTTAACTTTTGTTTTGTTTCCTCAAAAAACCAAAACCTATGAGCTCGAAAGCCAAAATCTTGCTGCTCGCATTTCTTTGGGCCATGCCTTTTTTGTTGAAAGCCCAATTACTTACCATTCAGGACGCTGTCGATCAGGCCATCGAAAACAATGCACAAATCAACCAGATGCGCGCTCAACTTCAGGCAAAGCAGGCCGAGTGGCGAACCCAAATCGGCATTTCTGCTCCTGAAATCAGTTACATGAAAGAAGGCATCGACCCCAAAGCCGATCAGCCGTTTCAGGAACAACGCTGGACAGTTTCACAATCGGTGGATTTTCCGCTGACGACCGCTTACCGCATCAAAGCTCTTCGCGAAGAGGCAAAAGCCCTGGAACTGAACATTCAGGAGGAAGAGCGAAAAGTGAAGTCGGAAGTGAAAGCGAGGTACGTGGAGGTGATGTATTCGCTTCATCTTCAGAAGTTAAAAGACCAGCAGTTGAAGCTGGCGACAGAGATGTACAACGCAGTTTTTACGCAGTTCGAAACCGGTATGGGCAATGGCATGGATCTGACCAAAGCCGAGTTGCAGGTGGCCGAAGCCAACAACGACATCGACGATGCACGCCGACAGCTGCACATGGCCCGCTATTCGCTGTTTATGCTGATGGGGCTTCCTCCTGAAAACCAAAAATATACGATCGAGTTTGCCGACACGCTCAGAAGCAACAATGTGGAGGTTTCGCAGATCACCGCGCTGTCGGTTTTGTCCGATCAGCCATCGTTTAAATCGACAGAAAAAGAGTTAGATGCAGCCGGGTATTACCTGAAAGAAGCCCGCAGCAACATTTTGCCCGATATCCGCTTCAACTTGTACAAGCAGGATTACGGTAGCGGCTTTAATTACAACGGCTTTGAGCTGGGACTGAGTTTTCCGATTTGGTACCCATTTGAGCAGAAAGGCAAAATCAGAATGAACCTCGCGCGGCAGGACGAAATCCGCTGGAAGCAAAAGGAAATCCGTTCGGGCGTGAAAGAACAAATCGAACATGCCTGGCACAGTTACGAGGCGAGCCGCTCGGTCATCAAACGGTACGACGAGACCATTCGCTCCAAAGCCGATAAATTGCACACACTTTCGATCAGCGCCTACCGTTTGGGCGAAATCGACCTGCTGAACCTCATCCAGTCGCAGCAAATTTACCTGAGCAGCCAACAGCGCTATCTCGCCGCCCTGCGCGATTACTACATTCAACTGGTTGAACTGGAGCGCTTCCTCAATCTTGAACTTGTCTATTAATTTCAGAAAAAATACCAACCATGAACACCATTCAAACCAAAATCAAAACCTATATCCTGATCGCATTTGCCGCTTTTGCTTTGGCTGCCTGTGGCGGAAAAGCCACCCAGGAAACACAGGAAAAAGCAAATTCCGACACACCGCCATCCATTTCGGGAGTGAAAGCTGCTGATTTAATCAGGTTGTCGGAAAAAGAGCAGAACGAGCTGAAAATACAGGTTCAGCCGGTGACAAGTGCCATCCAGAAATACCGGATTGCCGCGCCAGGCGTGGTTTTCCCGGCGCCCAACCACATCAGCATCATCAGTACGCCCATCAACGGGCGAATCAGCAAAATTGAAGTTCAGGAGGGGCAGGCTGTGCGAACCGGGCAAGAGCTTTTTTGCATCGAAAGTCTGGAATTTGGCAACATGGTTTCGGAATATCTGCAAGCCATTTCCGAAGAAACGTTCCAGAGTTCGCGCCTGCAAAGGTTGGAGCAACTGGTGGAACAAACGATCAGTTCGAAAAGCGAGCTCGACCGTGCCCGGTCTGACTTTCAGCGCGCCAAAACTGCGGTCATTGCATCAGTCTCGAAGTTGAAAGCTATTGGCGTTTCCGACAAGGAAATTAACGCATTCAAAACCGCCGAAAGCATCGACCCAACCCTGAAAGTTCAGTCTCCCATCAACGGGATTCTCGATCAGCGGTCGGTTGAACTGGGCCAGTCGGTGAACGCTCTGCAAAACCTCGCCCGCGTGCTCGACATCAGTCACGTGCTGGTTCGCGGCTACGTTTCTCCTGAAGATGCGCGGTTCATCGCGGTTGGCGACTCGGTTTTGATCACCCGCCGCCAAAACGACACATTTGCGTTGAATGCCCAGGTAAGCTCCATCAATCCCGGACTTGACGAAAACAACCGCTCGGTGATCGTGAATATTTTGCTGGCAACCCAGAGCAACTGGCCCAAGCCGGGCGAAAACCTGCATTTGGCGATTCAAACCTCGTCGCCGGTTGAGGTGATCACCGTGCCCATGGAGGCGCTTACCTACGAAGGCAACGATCCGATTGTTTTTGTGCAGAAAAGCGACCTGATTTTCGAGAAACGAAAGATTGAAGTTCCGGAGTTCAGGGGCAAATATGCCGTGGTGCGCAAAGGCCTCGACAAAAACGAAAAAATAGCTGTGAGCCAGGTTTTCAGCCTGAAGGCCTTGTCTCGGTTCGATAAAATCTCAGAAGAATAATCTCCCAACTCAAACAATCCGCCATGCTTAATCAAATCATATCTTTCAGTGTCCGGCAAAAATTTGTTGCCTTGTCGCTGGTCGTGCTAATGGCTGTGGGAGGCTATTTCTCGCTCATTCAGTTGCCCATTAATTCGCTTCCTGACGTTACGCCGGTTCAGGTTTTGGTGATCACCAAGGCGGGCCGCTACTCGCCGTTCGACGTCGAGAAACTGGTAAGTTATCCCATCGAAACTGCCATGAATGGGCTTCCGGGCGTGAAACAGGTGCGCTCAACCTCGCAGTTTGCTTTGTCTGCAGTAACCATCGAATTTGAGGAAGGCACCGACATTTATTTTGCCCGCCAGATGGTCAGTCAGCGATTGCAGTCCATTTCGTCGGATTTGCCGCAGGACGTTTCGGCGCCGCAGCTGGGGCCTATTTCAACGGCCTTGGGCGAGATTTACCAGTATGCTGTTCGGGGAGAAAACAAGTCGCTGACCGAGCTGCGCGAAATTCAGGACTGGCTGATTGCCCCACAGCTGAAAGTGGTGAAAGGCGTTACCGAAATCAACTCGTTTGGTGGGTTTGTCAAGCAGTACGAAGTCATTATTTCTCCTGAAAAAATTCGAACATACGGCATTGGCATCAAGGAAATTACCGAAGCCATTGCCAATAACAACAGCGTTTCCGGCGGAAATTACCTCGAGCACAACCGTGAACAGTACATCATTCGGGGCTACGGACAAATCAACAAAGCCGAAGATATTCGCAACATCATTATCCGCAACATCAACAACAAGCCGGTTTTCATTAAAGACGTCGCCGATGTGTCGATTGGTACGCAAATCCGTCAGGGCGGCGTTACGCAGGATGGCAAGGGCGAAATTGTGAGCGGAATTGTGATGATGCTGCGTGGCGGGAATGGCCGCGAAGTAATTGCGGGCATCGAGCAGAAAATTCAGGAAATCAACAAATCGTTGCCTGAAGGCGTAACCATTGAGAAATTTTACGACCAGTCCGACCTGATTGACCGCACCACGGCCACCATTTCGACCAACCTGGTGGAGGGCGGTTTCCTGGTAATCGTGGTGCTTTTGCTTTTGCTCGGCGAAATTTCGGGAGCGCTCATTGTGGCGATGGTGATCCCGTTCTCGATGTTGTTTGCCTTTATTGGCATGCGCGAGTTCGGGCTGGCGGCCAACCTGATGAGTTTAGGCGCGATCGACTTTGGGATGGTAGTGGATGGTTCAGTGGTGATGGTCGAAAACATAGTTCACCGGCTGCAACACCACAAGGAAGAAAAGAGCGACGACCAGATCATTACCGCGGCGAAGCAAGTGGTTCGGCCTATCTTTTTCGGGGTGCTGATTATCCTGATGGTGTATGTGCCGATTATGACCTTCAGCGGAATGGAAGGGATTCTGTACCGCCCAATGGCCATCACGGTTGCGGCGGCGGTGCTGGGCTCGCTGCTTTTGGCGCTAATCTTTGTACCTGCAATCTCGTCGATCATCTTTCACAAAGGGGTGAAAATGCGCCGCAATTTCCTGATCGACTGGATGCGGCCACGCTATCAGGCCGGATTGGAAAAATACCTCACCAAACGCTGGTTCGTGGTGCTCACTGCCGGTGGA
>JAJZSZ010000107.1 GCA_021849365.1 Bacteroidota bacterium
AGAATCGGCAAAAGAGCAGTTTAATTTTAACGAGCTGACGCTTACCCAAATGAACTACCTCGAAACAATCAATAATTTGCATAACCCAAATCTGACCGAACTGGCTGCCGAAATGAAACTAACCAAGCCAACGGTGAAAGTAGCCATTGATAAGCTGATTGAGAAGGATTTCATTACACGGGTTAAGTCGGACGACGACCGAAGGAGTGCGCACCTGCATCTAACGGTTAAGGGGAAGGTGATCAACCACATGCACGATTTTGCACATAAACAGATGGCCGAACTGATTGCCGGAAAGCTGGACCAGTCGGAAGTAAAACTTATAGAAATGCTGTTTGAAAAAGTATTCAGCAAACAATAAAAAATTTCAGCTGTTAGTTAGAATATTCTAATCAATAATTATGACTGTCGATCTAAAATCAGAAAAATACAGGGGCCTGACGAATGAGCAGGTGCTTCAAAAGCAGAAACTCGAAGGCTTGAATGAATTGCCTTCATCGAAACCCAAAAGTTTGCTGGCGTTGGCCTGGGGTGTGGTGAAAGAACCCATGTTCCTGCTGCTTGTTGCTTGCGGAACCTTGTACCTGATTTTAGGCGACATTCAGGAAGGATTGATGCTGATGGGCTTCGTGTTCGTGATTATGGGCATCGAATTTTATCAGGAGCGAAAGACCGAAAAAGCGCTGGATGCCCTGAAAGATCTGGCCAGTCCGCGTGCACTGGTGATTCGCGATGGCGTTGAAAAGCGAATTGCCGGCCGTGATGTGGTGACTGACGATCTGGTGGTTCTTCAGGAAGGAGACCGTGTTCCGGCTGATGCCACTGTTTTGTATTCGGTGAACCTGATGGCCGATGAATCGCTGCTGACGGGCGAATCGGTTTCGGTGCGCAAATCGGAGTGGAACGGTACCGATAAAAATACACAGCCGGGAGGCGACGATCTGCCTTTTGTGTATTCAGGATCGATGATTGTGCAGGGAAATGGCATCGTTCGCGTGACGGCTATTGGCTCGAACACAGAGATTGGAAAGATTGGCAAAGCACTCGAATCGGTTGTGGAAGAACCTACCAAGTTGAAAACCGAAATGGGCTCGCTGGTGAAAAAGCTGGCAATTCTGGGCGTGTCGCTTTGTTTGGTAGTCATCCTGGTTTTTACACTTACCCGTGGCGATTTGCTGAAAGGTTTTCTGGCCGGAATTACGTTGGCAATGGCTATGCTTCCGGAGGAATTTCCGGTGGTACTCACTGTTTTTATGGCTTTGGGTGCCTGGCGAATGTCGAAGAAAAATGTGCTGACCCGAAAACCATCGGCTGTTGAAACACTGGGCTCGGCAACCGTTTTGTGTACCGACAAAACCGGAACACTCACGCAAAATAAAATGACGGTGACACGGCTTTTCAACGGGGTAAGTTTTCATTCGGTAACCAAAGAAGGTGGCTTCCCCGAAGAATTCCACGAAATTATCGAATACGGCATTTTATCGAGTCAAACTAATCCGTTCGACCCCATGGAGAAAGCCATTCTCAACATGGGAGAACAATATCTGAAAAATACCGACCACATTCATATCGACTGGCAAATGGTAAAGGAGTATCCGTTGTCGAAAGACCTGTTAGCCATGTCGCGCGTGTTTTTCGATGTGAAGCAATCGCAGCAAACCATTGCTACCAAAGGTGCACCTGAAGCAATTTTTGAGTTGTGTCATTTAGCCGAAGAACGTCGTGCAGAGATGGCCAAAGCAGTTGCCGAACTGGCCTCGCAGGGATTGCGTGTGTTGGGCGTGGCCAAAGCGAAAGCAGGAAATGGCCATTTGCCTCCAGTTCAACACGATTTCGATTTTGAGCTGGTGGGTTTGATTGGGCTGTCCGACCCGATTCGCGATACGGTTCCTGCAGCTGTCCGAGAGTGTTATCAGGCTGGAATACGTGTGATCATGATTACCGGCGATTACCCTGTGACGGCCATGAACATTGCCCGTGAAATTGGTTTGAAGAACTATCAGGTTTCCATTAGCGGTCTCGAATTACAAGAGATGAGCGAAGAGGAACTTTGTGAACGGATTAAAGAGGTGAATGTGTTTGCACGGGTTGTTCCCGAACAGAAACTGAAGATTGTAAATGCGCTGAAACGCAACGGCGAAATTGTGGCCATGACCGGCGATGGCGTGAACGATGCACCTGCCCTGAAAGCCGCCAATATTGGTATTGCCATGGGCGACAAGGGAACCGATGTCGCCCGCGAAGCCTCGTCGCTGGTGCTGATGGATGATAATTTTGCCTCAATTGTAGGCGCCGTGAAAATGGGCCGCCGCATTTTTGATAACCTGCAAAAAGCGCTGGGCTACATTTTTGCCATCCACGTGCCCATTGCTGGACTGTCGCTTATCCCGGTTTTCTTTGCCAACCTGCCTTTGTTACTTTGGCCGGTACATATCGTTTTTCTTGAATTAATTATTGACCCGGCCTGCTCTATTATTTTCGAGGCAGAAGAGGAAGAGAAAAATGTAATGAATCGTCCGCCTCGTGCTATCGATGAACCATTTTTTGGAGCCCGGAAAATTTGGCTGAGTTGTTCTCAGGGTATCGGAATACTGGTCATTGTCTTTGCTGTGTATTTCTTTGGCTTGCAAATGGGCTATTCCGAGCAGGAAACCCGGGCATTGTCATTTACTACACTGATTGCCGCGAACATTGCCGTTATTTTGTCGAACCGCTCGTGGACACGGAATATTTTCCAGATACTCCGAACTTCGAACCCGACAGTAAAATATGTGGTTGGCGGGGCTACTTTCTTCCTGATTCTGGTGCTGAATGTTCCTTTCCTGCTCGATTTGTTCCAATTCAATAAAATCAGCCTGAACGAAGCGCTGGTTTGCGTGGTTGCCGGCTTCTCCAGCATTATTTGGTTCGAATTGTATAAGGTATTTCGGGGAGGGAAGAGGTAGGTCAATCTGCTGCAGGCTTCACCATAGGAACAAAACTGACCGGAAGAATTCTTTCTTTATGGATTCCTCTTTTTGTTTTTGTAACTACAATCAGTTCCTGATAAAATTTACCTACCGGAAGTACCATAATTCCTCCCGGTTTTAGCTGTTCAATCAGTAATGGCGGAATTTCTTCGGGAGCAGCGGTAATGATAATCCGGTCGAACGGCGCATGTTCGGGCCAGCCTTTATATCCGTCGGCGCAGCGTGTAATTACATTGGAGTAGCCAAGTTGTTTCAATAGGGTATTTGCGCTGTCAGCTAGTTTTTTCACCAGTTCAATCGAATAGCAGGTGTCGACCAATTGCGAAAGTACGGCAGCCTGGTAGCCCGATCCGGTGCCAATTTCGAGTACTTTTTCATCACCTTTCAGTCGAAGTAATTCGGTCATAATGGCCACAATATAAGGTTGCGAAATGGTTTGCCCTTCCCCGATTGGCAGGGGACCGTCGTAATACGCAGCAATAACCATATCCTCCGGAACAAAAAGATGACGTGGAGTACTTCCCATAACCCGGAGAACATTCTGATCGGTAATTCCTCTTGAAATTAATTGGTTTCTGACCATTTTCGCAGCCTCCTGTTTCCACTCCGACTCATCCTGATAATATCCTGCTTTCGTAGATTTGCTTTTATTTGCCGAATCCCGTTGACCTAATGAGCAGAACGTAAACATCAAAACCGGCAGGAATACTGCAGTAACTTGTCGGAAAAAGTAATTCGGAGTGAGGCAAATGGCTTTCATATAATCAGACATTTAGAGTCAGGTCAAATGGGAAAAATCAGTACAGATTTATACGGATTTTTTTCCTGAAAGGTCAATTGAACTCCGGAGATTTGCAGCTGGAAATGGGCGGGAATAGGAAGAATACCAGACAACTGAGAAGTTAGAAATGCATTCCCGAAACATAAACCCATTTGCCATTTTCACGGTGGAAAAGCGAGCGCTCGTGAATCTGATCTGGTTTGCCTTTTTCGAGAAATGTTGCTTTAAATTCTACGTAGCCGGTTTCGTCATTTGCTTCGCCCGATTCGGTGCTAATTATCGAAAGCCCCATCCAAACCACTGATTTCGCCCATCGCTCAATGTTTTTTCGGTCTTTCACAGGTCGGGTTTGGCTGGCATGACTACGCAGAAGATAGTCAACATTTGCCTTCGAAAAAGCAGTGTAGCGCGATCGCATCAGTTGCAGGGCGGTTTCGGCATTGCGCTTTCCTGAAATAATGGGCTCGCAGCAATCGGTGTAGGTTTGGCCACTGCCGCATGGACAAAGATTAGGCATAATTCTGGTTTTAAATTTTACTTAACGCCTTCTTTAAAGGGCAATTTTCCGGAATTAATCTTCCTTCGCGGTAGTTAGCCAGCAGTTCAACCGATTGTTGGGCCAACATCCTTCTTACAGTGCGACGTTCACCTTTTACCCGCGCAATTTTCAGGTTGTCGTACGCGGTGGTTTGGTGGCGCATCCATGCAATCACGGCACGGGCAGCGCGTTCTTCCACCGGAATCATTTGCGTGCGGGCCACGGTACCGCTTCCAACCGGAACGGCATGGGTAGTGACAGCTATTGCCAGTTTTTTCTCCAGTTCTTGGTGTACAGGATGAAATGCCAGAAAATCTTCCACCGTACTGCAGAATTCAGTTTCGTAGGCTGCCTGCAGCTTTTCGCGTCGGTCGGCGGCATAATTTTGTTTTTTGCGGTATTGGTCAGTTGCCCGAACTTGCTGGACTTCCTTCTGTGCTTGTTGAATAGTGTTTGTTGGAGCCCAGATTCCTGCAGAAAATGTTCTTCGGCCTTTACGGTATTCAACCCGCCAATATTCTCTGCTGGCGGTTACTTTTCGGGTGACACCGGCATCGCCTGCTGGCAGAAACGACCATCTCTCAGGAACTGTCAGAACTTTTCCGTCGGGACCAATTAGTTCACCTTTAGAGTTTTGCTGTACGATCAGGATTTGGTTTGCCAACGCTTGTTTTTCCATTGTTTTTGTTCTTCAGTATTCAGGAAAGTCCATGCCACAATGCGGCTTTTTTTGTTACCCTGCCCCATTGGGATGGTCTCGGCACCAAATACTTCGGCCTGTTCCAGTGTGTGGTAAACTTTTTTCAGGTTCGATTCTTTCGAAATCAGGGTAGAGAAGCAGAAGCAGTTTTGTGCGAACTTTCGGCTCTGCAAAATCATGTTTCGAACGAACTTTTCTTCGCCACCTTCGCACCACAATTCATGGTTTTGTCCTCCGAAATTTAAAACAGGATTTTTCTGATCAAGGTGCAGGTTATGAATTTTTCGGAGTGTTCCGGCCTGAGCTTCTTCAGCTGATGCGTGAAACGGCGGGTTACATATTGTGAGATCGATCTGCTGATCTTTACGGATGATTCCATAGAAAAAGTCTTTCGGGTTGTCCTGTAATCTGCAGTCAACCAAGCCTTGTAACGTTTCGTTTTCAGAAACAATTCGACTGGCCGATTCGATGGCAACAGGGTCGATATCCGATCCGATGAAGGACCAGCCGTATTCCATTACGCCAACAATAGGATAAATGCAACTGGCGCCCACACCCAAATCGAAACATTTAAAATGCGCACCAACCGGAATTTTGCCGTAATTGTTGCGGCCAATAAAGTCGGCAATGTGATGAATGTAATCGGCACGCCCCGGAATTGGAGGGCATAAATAACCTTCCGGAACGTCCCAGTTTTCGATGGTGTAATGGTATTTCAGAATGGCTTTATTCAGCGCCTTGACGGCAGCCGGATTGGCAAAGTCGATCGACTCATCGTTGTACAAATTTGGGTGGACAAAAGCTGCCAATTCAGGGGTGCTTTCAATTAATAATTGAAAATTATACCGTTCGCGGTTTTTGTTACGCGGATGCAGTTTCGGCTTTTCGTTGGGCTGTTCTTTCTTTTTCTGAATCATGGCTTGAGTGATATTTTCAATGACAAATTTAGGTGAAAATAGTACAATCTGTATTTCTATTTTCTGATACAAAAATTTCCATAAAAATATTGTTTTCATAATGTACATGTTTTATATTTAGGGTAGTATTTAATTTAATATTGCATCCTATACTTATGAAGTTTTTTTGCTTGCTCATTACTTTTCTATTCATTTTTGAAATCGTTGTAATGTCTCAGGATCAAAATATTAAGGTTGAAAGTGAGTATAATAGCGATAAGTCAGTTAGTTTTAAATTCGAAAAGAAGAATTTCGGAACCTATTATTTACAGCTAAATTTCAAATATCTTGAAAATGCCAATTCGATAGGTTACAAAGGAAATATTACTGGCTATACTGGTAAACTGATTACGATAAAACCAATCGACCCACAAAAGCCAATTTCTTTTTCCTACAATTATTCTTATATCAGGGGAAAGTTGAACGCAAAAATTGACACCGGCTTTGTTTACTTATTACCTGTTTCAAGAGGTAAAACGATTAATGTTTTGAATCATAGCTTTTTGTATTCGCAGTATTTTGGTTCGCAAAAGCCTAGAAACTGGAAATCGTTTAAGTTTGAAGTTTCAGAGGGAGATACTGTATTTTCTTCAAGAAAGGGACTTGTTGTTGAAGTGAATGAAGGATTTGATCCTGATACCGCTGTTGTCTACGCAAGCAAAAACAACGCTGTACTTATTGAGCATGAAGACGGATCGTTTGCCAGATATAGTGTTTTGAAAAAAGGAAGCGTTATGGTAAAACCCGGCGAAACGGTTTATCCACATACCCCAATTGCAATTGCAGGGACTTTTAATCGGGCTGGGGATACGCAGATTAGTTTCCAGATTTATTATTTGGTTGAAGATAATATTGAAAAGAAAGAAAACTCAATCAAGAACATGCAGCATTATTTTAGTTACGTCGATCCTGTTTTTCATACATCTTCCGGGGACATGCATTTGAAGGGATACCAAAATTATTCGGCAGATTTCAACCTGGAACACATTGCAAAAGAGTTAACAAAAAGGGAGAAAAAGAAACTGGGAATAATGCCTCTGGAGAACTAAACGTAGAAAGGACTTAGGGAAAAGTCCCTTCTTTATTTTAAAAACTCCATTTCAACCGTCCGAAAGCCAGTTGCCCGATGTCGCCAAATTCAGTTCCACTACCTCCAAAAAAGAGTTGACCGGTTAGCATTAATTCGAGGTTATTTAATACAGAATAGGTAAGAGCCGGGCCAAAATAGAAGGAGCAATCCGAAGGATTTACAATTCCGGAGAAACTTCCGGATAAAAGTGGAGTGATGGGTTTCGATACCTGTCCAAACAGCGACCAGCGGGCATAGGACAATTGTTTGGCCGACATATCGGGATTAAAAAGTACGTCCATACCGCCCGCTTTGCCTAATTTGCCGGTACTGTTATAAAGTACGCTGGAATGAATGTACCAACTGTTGGAAAATGTATAGTCGGCCGAGACGGAAGCTACAGTTGACCGAAATGAATGATTGTTTGCTGGTTCGAAGTGCGTCAGTTCTCCGCGGAAACCTGCCCCGCGGATATCGCCCGACCAGCCGCCACCTAAAATCCAATCGTTTCCAGCCTGTCCACCGATAAACTGAAAGTCGTAATCCCATCTCGAGAAACGATACATTCCGGCCAAAGCAGTTCTTTCCCGAACACGTCCGGGCTTGTACACCAGTTCGGCCGATGAGGTGGTTCCGGTATAGTACTGAACGCGAACAGCGTCGGTTCCGGGGCGTTCCTCGTAGTCGAAATCGAAGTACGAAAAGGTGTTAAAAATATCGTTTGGGTTCCATACCAGGTTAATACCCCAGTTGACACGCTGTCGGCCTGTGCGGATTTGCCATTTACCCGACGAATAATCAAGATAAGCGCGGTCGATCATCGAATGGACAAACCAACTGTTGCTCTGGGCTGTAATCCATGACAAATCGACCAACCCATGATCGACATCAACAGTCGACTGATAATCGGGAAATTTGGTGACCAGATTGCCAAACATCAGCCGGTTGCGCATTTCAACAACAGTGGTCAGTTTCTTGGATGTGTACCATTTAAGGTTCAGCCGATTGTGAATGATGTTGGTAGCAAGATAATCCAGATCGGTCCCGGGGATGGGATATTCCGGCGAATAAAACATGTATAGTTCTTTCAAGTAGCCATTTAGGCTAACTTTGCTTTCCTGAACAAATGCCCGAAAAGGTATGATCATCAGGAACAGAAGCAGGAAGTTGAATCGTTTTGTGGTCATTTAAAGTTTCTATCGTTCCTATGGTTTCTATTGTTGTTTGAACTTCGAAGTCCGCACTTTAGGCACTTCGAACTATTCCTTGTTTTTGTATGCTCCGGCGTAATCAATGGCGCACATGATTTTGTAGCTTGGGTGTTTGCCTGTTGCAACGCCTACAAAATGAAACTTTGGGTTCAGAATGTTGTGACGATGGGCACGGTCCGGAACGCCATCATCAATCAGGAGGGCAATTACAATTTGCCGGGCATCATAATTCCCATAGGCTAAATCTTCTGCTGATGCAATGTCCCATTCCCCATACATTTCCATACGTTTTTGGGGTGTTGACCCATTGCGGGTTATGTGTCCGATTCCACCAAACTGCTGGTCTTTGACAAGTATACGCGCCGATTTATTTAAACCTTCTGCAGGTTCCAGTACGGGCATTGATGGGGTTTTTCGGAGTGCCATTATGCATTCCATGAGTGCTCCGTTACCTTCTTTGGTGAGCGTCGGTTCCTGACCCGGATAGGTGTAGATTTTTCCGTTGTACGCCGAATAAAGTGGTTCAAGATAGAGCTCGGCATATCGTTTGGGATTTGACCGAACTTTATTCAATTCGAAGATGACCTCGCGTTCAAGATCGTTCATTCGAGCAGTATTTTTGGCAGTTTGCAACGCTTCGGGCCATACAGGTTCGTCGGCCTGCACAAATGCTGGCTTTGTAATGGTTAATATGAGGAAGAAAAAAATGATTCGCATCGAATTGGTTTTCAGTTAAAAACGGTGACGACTGTTCAGTAAGATTTTTATTTTCTGACGTCACTGATAATTTTCCCGTCTTCAAGCGTCAGTACGCGGCGGGCTTTGCTTACTACGCGCTGATCGTGTGTACTGAAAACAAACGTAATGTTTTCTTTTCTATTGAGTTCTTCCATGATTTCGAGCAGGTTTTCGGTCGATTTACTGTCGAGGTTGGCGGTAGGTTCATCGGCCAGTACAAATTTGGGTTTCGAGGCCAGCGCCCGGGCTACAGCTACACGCTGTTGCTGTCCTCCGGAAAGTTTGTTCGGACGGCTGTTTTCGCGCCCTTCCAGTCCGACTGCTTTCAGAAGAGCCATCGAGCGGCTTTCTCGTTCGGCTTTCGGCTGATTTTGCAGGTGCATGATGAATTCCACATTTTCTTTGGCGGTGAGCACCGGAATCAGGTTATAAGCCTGAAAGACAAAGCCGATGTTGTTGAGCCGGAAGTCGATCAGTTGCGACGAACTGAGCTGACTGATTTCGGTTCCGCCGATGGAAATGTAGCCCGATGTGGGCTGGTCCAATCCGCCCAGCATATTCAGAAAAGTGGTTTTGCCAGAACCCGATGGTCCGACAATAGCAGTAAACTCACCTTGCTCGATGGTCAGGTCAACACCATTCAGCGCGTAAACTTTCACTTCCGAATCGTTGTACACTTTTTCCAGTTGTTTTACTTCAATGACGTTCATATCTAATTAGTTTCAAGTTTCAAATTTCAAGTTGTTGCGGGATGCGGGTTTCGTGTTGTGGGGTAATTAACTCGTAACACGAAACCCGTAACTCGAATCACATATCTATCCTGATTGCTTCTGCTGGTTTATATTTTAATGCCTTGCGGGCCGGGTAGATGGAGGCGATAAGGCCGGTTATCAGCACCAAAATGACGATGACCACTACCATGTTGATTTCAATCGTTGGATACACGTGCGAGCTGTAACCCATGTCTTCCAGTCCTTTGGCGTAGAATGACAGGTCGATTCCTTTTTTCGAAGTGGCTGCAGTCACCAAAAGTCCGAGCAGGATGCCAAAAACTCCGCCGGTGAGGGTGAGCAAAACAGTTTCGAGCATCAGCATCCAGAAAACGCGAAATTTGCTCATGCCAACGGCCATCAGCATCCCGATTTCTTTTACTCGTTCCATCACCGCCATCAGCATCGTGTTCACAATGCCGAACCCGAGCGACAACAAAATGATACCAATGAAAAAGTAAATGTAAATGTTGCCGTATTCATTCAGAATGCCCAGTTCAGGAGTGAGTTGTTGCCAGTTTTGAACCAGTAACTGGTCGTATTTCTGTGCGAGATATTCCTCGTTCTCCTTGAGCAAATCATGATTTTTCAGGTGAACCACTATTTCGTGCGAGGTGGTTTCGTCCATCTGAACAAAGCGGGCCAGATCGGTTTTCAGCACAAACACATTCATTTCTTCGAACATGCCGTTGCCTACACTATAGATGCCACACACACGGAAAGCCTCGTTGGTCAGATGTCCCTGCGAATCCTGCAAAGTTACCACCAACTTCGAATGTACTTTCACTTTCAGCTTTTCGGCCAGCTTTTTGCCAATCAGGATCGGGTTGCGTTTCACTCCGTCAAAGAATTGTCCGTCAGCTACTTTTTTGTAGAGGTTAATCACCGTTTTTTCTTTCTCCGGATCGACACCCAAAAGTCGGACTCCGGTGCCGGTTTCGGTGGATGCAATCATTCCCTGTAACACCAGACGTGCACTGATGCCATCGATGAAGTCTTCTTTCGCCAAATCTGCCTCCAGTTTAGCGCTTTCAGGAATGAAGCTTTTCAATTCATAATTTTCCCCAAACTCTCGGTTGTGAATCTGGATGTGAGAGACCTCGGTTTCCACTCCGGCATCGAGTCGTTGTTTGATCCAGCCCTTGTAAAATGTGGCGGTGAATACCCCGGCAAACATACCGATGGTGATGGCCGCAATGATGACGCCCGAGCGTACCCGGTTGCGCCAAATATTTTTCCATGAAATTGATGCGATCATATTTAAAAGTTCAAAGTTTCAGGTTCCAAGTTTCAAATTGATGCGGGTTTCGCCCTTCGACTGCTTCGCGCTCAGGGCTCGCCTCATTTGCGTTTTTTCTGTTTACTGTGACTGAACACTGCGACTGTTTGCCTGTTTCCCTTTTTACGTTCCGTGCAATGCCTTTATTTCCTTGATTCGCCGGGCAGCAACTACCGGGTAAATCCCGATCAACATCGTGATTACGAATACGCTGATGGCCTGCTGCCAAAAGACTTCAGGAGCGGTTGAGAAAAACATATAGGGTTCAAATCCAAAATCTTCCATCAGCTTGGCGGTTTCGCCGGTTAACGGGATCGGATTTTTAGCCTGAATTAGAATCAGAGGAAGAGTTATCGCTAATCCCGAGACAATGCCCAATAACCCGATGAACAGCGTTTCGAAAAACAGGATAACTGACAACTTGCGTTTTTGCATACCGATGGAAATCATCACCCCAAATTCGCGGCGGCGTTCGGCAATCATCATCATGATGGTTCCGAAAATTCCGAAAGCAATGACGATATATAGAATGGCTTTCATCAGGATGCCACCGGCCCGGTCGCTCTCTATCTGTTGCACCACTTCGGGCTGCATTTCTTCCCAACTCATTACCGAATACGGCGACTTTATTTCGCTTTTCAATGTTTTTAGCGTGCGATTCATCACATCGTTGTCGGCCACATTTACAACCAGCGATGTCAGCTTGTTTTCGGCACTCAGGAAATACTGGCAGGTTTTCAGCTCCATGTAAACGATGCTTTTGTTCAGTTCGGGAGAGGCATGTTTGATGATTCCGCGAACCGGAAATTTGCCTGCTGCACTCACTCCGTGGTAACCCTGGGTGATGATGACCAGCGTGTCGGCCAGTCCGAGTTTCAGGTAGTTGGCCAAACCTTCGCCAATCAACACGCCGTCGTCGGTAGATTTCAGGTAATTTCCTGAAACGATTTTGTTGGCGATTCCGGTGAGCTGGGTTTCCACATCGGGAACAATGCCAAAAATGGCCGTTCCACGGGTTAATTCGCCAGCAGAAGCCAGTCCGAATGACTCAAGGCGTGGGATGACAAAGTCGATTTCCTTGTGCTTTTTCAGTTGATCGATCAGTGCCTGGTCATAATCGAACGAGCTGTTGATGCTTTTGTTTTCCCAGTAATCTTCGTGGTGCACCTGCATGTAACCCGAATAGAATTTCACGACAATGTCAACCATTTTGTCGTACGAGCCCTCCTGCATCGATGTCATGTAGGCCGACAGCAGCACACCAAAAAAGATGGAAGCGACGGTAATCAGCGTCCGGCGCTTATTTCGCCAGATGTTTCGCCAGGCTAGTTTGAGGTTTGTTTTCATAAAAAGTTCCAAGTTTCAGGTTTCAAGTTCCAAGTATGAGTGCTGTCTAATGATGAGTCTTATCCTTTGCCGTCTGCTTTAGCTGACGGAAGGCTTTATTTGATCTTCTTCATATTCTGAATCGAGAAAAAATCTTCTTTCAGCGGCACGTCGAAGTCGGTGTTTTCGAAGATCATGATCGTTTTCTGGCCTTTTTTGTCGGCCGGAATCATTTCCATGCGGGTGGGGATCACACGGTCGTCCATCTTTTTCACGTCAC
>JAJZSZ010000108.1 GCA_021849365.1 Bacteroidota bacterium
GATCTGTTGATGCCGGGTTACGACTCGACATTGAAGCTCCAACAGCCGAAGCACCTTCGATGACTATGGCGTTAGAGCAGTTCATCAAGAAATATAACAAAGGACAATAAATCAAAACAACGCAATACGACAAGGAAGGGGGGAAATCAGTTTTCCCCTTTTTTGTTGTATTTTAGAACAATGACAGGATTTACGCTAAAAAAAGAAGAAAGGCTTTGCAGTCAAAAGGTTCTCGGGGAATTATTCACCTCGGGCGAATCGTTTTTGGTGTATCCGCTGAAAGTTGTTTTTCTGAAAACAGAATCACCACAGCCATTTCCGGTGCAAGCTGCTTTTGCCGTTTCGAAACGAAATTTTAAGCGTGCTGTTAAACGAAATTTGCTGAAACGGCGCATGCGCGAAGCTTACCGGCTGAACAAACCGGCCTTCTACGACGAATTAGTAGCTATAGAGCTCCATATCGCCGCGATGTTTATTTTTATTGGAAAAGACATCGTCGAATTCGCTACGATTGAAAAATCCATGATTTTGGCCTTAAAAAAGATCATGTCGAAAGTTAAAGAAAATAACTCCTGATTCAGGCCAGAAAAAAGGGATTACCACTGCTCGTAATGAATCCGGTCGGTTACATTTACCGATTTCTGACTGAGTGCTTTAGCATTTTCAGCCTTATAGCCTACCGGTATAATGGAAGCAATTTCAAGTTCTTCGGGAATTCCCAGATTCCGCTTTATTAAACTGATATTCTGCGGAATAAAAGTTACTCCATACACATCGTGCTCGGCTAAACTCAGTAAAAAATTTTGGATGCAAGCCCAAACCGAAGCAAGACAATTCAAATCATAAATTCGTTTGGCATCGGCAACCCTGGTTTTGGGTTTAAAGACAACAATCACCACCGAAGGCGCTTCCAAAATCATTTTCTTTTGTTTTGGAATGGCTTCGAGGTACATTTCTTTCATGATCTCATCTTCATTCCGGAACAAAGCTTCGAGCGTATTAGCGTCAAGCGATTGGTCAAGCCGCTCCGACTCAATAAGCTTAAGTTTGTTTTCCATGCTGTTTATAATTACAAAATCCCACTCCCTCAAATGATTGTATGTTGGAGCTTTAAAACCATTGTCAATGGCATATTTCAGGATGTTTCCCGGGATAACTTTATCCTGAAAATCGCGAACAGTACGCCTTTTTTCGATTGCTTCTTTCAATTCCATAGAGGATCTTAGTTTTTATTTACAGATATAAAATTACGGCAAATACTGAAAGTAAAAAAGCCGTTCATGAAGGATTTCATAAACGGCTGATATTTAAGAGTAAAGATTTATTTCCGAACTATTCCTGATCCATAATATCGGTTTGCATACGTACCGAATCTTCGTGAATGTGGTGGAACAACTGCTGCACAAGATGTGCGTTCAAATTCAGACTTTCGCCCAATTTAATACGCTTATCCATCAATTCGGAGAAACGGCCAACCTGAAAAGCAGTTACGTTATTCTCTTTCTTGTACTGACCAATCTGACGCGCGATTTCCATACGTGCTGAAAGCGTTTCGAGCAACTCACGGTCGAGTGCATCGATGCGGTTACGAAGCAGTTCAAGCTGATTTTCGAACTGTTTGTTGCCGGTAGTGGCATTACGAATAACCAGACGGTCGAGCAATTTGGCTAAATCAGCCGGAGTTAATTGCTGTTCTTTGTCGCTCAGTGCACACGAGGGGTCGCGGTGCGATTCGATCATCAGTCCGTCCATGCCCATATCGAAGGCTTTTTGGCTTATATCGAACAAATATTCGCGTTTACCGCCAATATGACTTGGATCGCAAATAATGGGCAAATTGGGCATTAAACGGCGCAATTCGATCACTGTTTTCCAGTTTGGATAATTCCGGTATTCGGTTTCGCGGAAAGGCGTAAAACCGCGGTGTATAGCCACCAGGTTTTTGATTCCGGCACGGCTCAGGCGCTCGAAAGCTCCTACCCAAAGCTGAACATCGGGGTTCACCGGATTTTTCACCATTACAACAGCATCCGTTCCCTGGACTACATCGGCAATTTCCTGTACAACAAAAGGGCTGGCTGTAGAGCGGGCACCAATCCAAAGCACATCGAGATTTGCCTTCAAAGCTTCCTCTGCATGCTGAGCATTAGCAATTTCAGTACCAACCGGCATCCCGGTTTCTTCGCGAACCATTTGTAACCATTTCAAACCAATGCTTCCGATACCTTCGAAGCTGCCGGGACGCGTGCGTGGTTTCCAAACACCACCACGATATACAAATACACGGTGATCTTTTGCAAGTTGACGGGCAGTATCCATTGCTTGTTCCTCTGTCTCGAGGCTGCATGGACCTGCAATAATAAGCGGGTTGTTAATCTGTGGCAACCAATGCTTAATAGGGTTAATTTCTAATTCTAACGCCATGATTATTTGGTATAAAGTTTAACTATTGTCTTTTCATTTTTTACGAGCGAATCTCCGTCTCCTGCTAAAATTCCGCGAATCCGGTTGGCATTTGTCATCAAAGCCATCATTTCTTCCGGATCATTTTCAATGCTTTTCCGGAATGCTTTCAGATGTTTGATATAAACATCGAGCGATTCAACAACGTATTGCTTGTTTTGTTGAAAAATAGGACCCCACATCTCCGGAGAACTCTTGGCCAGACGAACCGTAGAGTTGAATCCCCCGCTTGCCAGATCGAATATAATTTCGCGGTCTTCCTTATCGAGCACTGCATTGGCCAACGCAAAGGCGGCTGCGTGAGGCAAGTGTGATATAAAGGCAGTACTGTGGTCCTGTTCATCGGCAGTCATATAAGCCAGTTTCATTCCAAGGATCTGGAAAACTTTCTCAGCAAAAGCCAGGTGCAGTGGTCCGCTTTTTTCCTGATCGCAAATAATGTTGATTTTGCCTTCGAACAATCCTTCGAGTGCCGCAGCTGGTCCGGAGTTTTCAGTACCCGACATGGGATGAGCAGCTACGTAGTTCCGGCGTTTAGGGTGATTCTCAACCGCATCGGCTATCAGCTTTTTGGTTGAACCAACATCTATAACGGTGGTTTGGGGCGAAATTAAATCGAGAACTGAGGTAAGGGTTTGCAAAACCTTATCAACAGGAATGGCAATGATGACCATATCGGCTTTCGAAACAGCGTTTTCCAGCGACTCAATCCGATCGATTATTCCCAGACGGAGTGCTTCAGCTGCATTTTCAGGATTTGCATCCACGCCTGTAATTTCCTGAGTTAGTCCAGCTTTTCGAAGGTCTTTTGCCATCGATCCGCCAATAAGTCCCAATCCAACAACTGTAAGTTTCATGTGTTTATTTTTTATTTTTTAATTGTCACATGGAATTCGCATGATTGTGACATAATCATTTTGATTAGTGTTTCCATAAATCATGCTCATTTCATATTTTTTCAATTTTCAAATTCAAAAATCAGGCTTTTCTATAAATGTAAAGTTTGGAAAACCTGCAGAACCAAAATAAAAAAGGGCCCCGATTAGTTCGGGACCCTTCTGTAGAATATCTTTTGTAACAACAATAGATTACCTGCCGATCCCGATTTGGAAACAGAAGTAATAAAACCAATAAAAAAAACTGTTGTTAGCTGTGCGTTTCATTTTGCTTTCAATATGTGAGCAAATATAGGGTTTTTATTTCAAATCAAAATTTCAGAAACTTAAATGCTGCCAGTAATTACTTCCAATAAATGCAATGCACTGAAATACTGTTATTTACATTTTAATTATTAACAAATAATTAAAGTTAGAGCCTGAAATTCAGGCCTATTGAACCAGTACTTTCCGGGTAATTACCTTTCCTTTTTCGGGCTCAACAGCAAATAAATACAGTCCTGAAGTAAAATTCCGGACATCGATCGTCGTTTCAAAAGCTGTTGATTCAACCGAAAAAATCCGATTGTAAACCAATTCTCCTGAAACATTGTAAGCTTTTAGCTGAAGATCGTGGATGATACTTTTACCGTCGATCTGCAGGTTTAGCTGGTTTGTTGCCGGATTGGGGGAAAAGTTAACCTGGCCGGAAGACAATATTTCCGGAGTATTGGCTGTTTCCCAATCCTGAATTGCCAGATTGTCGATAATCCACCCCCATCCGTGTGAATAAGGATCGGAAAAAAGCCGGAAGCGGACCAAAACAACATCGCCAACTTTGAAATTTCCGTTAGCCAGCATATTAATTTCGTGCTTTATAAACAAGTCTTTTGTTGGTGTTGCTGTGCTGTTATTCCCCGAAATTGAACTATTCCACAATGTAAGCCACGACTTTTGTGCATTGCTGTCGTAACCGTCGGCAAAAGGTTTCCATGTTTTTCCGCCATCGGCCGAGCCTTCAACAATCACGTAATCCCAAAAATTCAGATCGCCAAACTTGGTTCCGGCTTCTCCCGGTTCAACCAATGCAATCTCATCAAAAGTCATTTTTCCTTTCGTGTTTAAAACAATCGGGTAACGCAAAATGGTGCTGAAATTGAATTCTGTATCATCCATATCAGGACTCACATACGGATGTGCTGAATTCAGCGCAGGCGAATCGAATCCGGTTGCTGTTGATATGGTAAAATCGCTGCCGATAAAATCCGGATTCAGCGCATCAAAATTCGTAACGTAACGAGCGACCGGATCAAGTATTCCTTCAATTTGAAAGGTATTGTACCCAGACAACGGCAAGCGCCCTATATTGCTTTGCGACGAAACATCAGTTGCAACAACCCGGTAACTGACAATGTCTCCGCCTTTCACCGAACCTGCAGGAAAAGTCAAAGTCCCCGAATAATGATCTGCAGAATCGTTGATCAATGCCAACTCTTTAATCAAACCTCCATTTATAAAATATTCGACCTTAACCGATTTAATACCAATATTATCAATGGCTTCAACATCAATTACAGCCGATGGACTTGAAGAAAGCATAAGTTTAATTGGCTCGTGTGCAATTACCGGTGCAATTTTATCGACCCCAGTTGTAAAACTGAGGTAACGCGAAGGCGAATTTGACGGAAATACATAAGTCCGCTTTTTTACATCGCTCGCCGAAAAGTAATATTGCACTGTAGTGTTTTGCGGTGGTTGAAATTTAGCGCTGAAAATCGAAGGCGTTCCTGTAGGTTTTAACTGAATAGAGTCGGATTTAAGAAACTTATTGGTTGAGTAAAAAAGGTACAGTTTAGTCGAGTCTAAATCATAATCACTTTCAATCTGTGCATCAAAAGTCATTGGTGCAGTAACTAACTCAATATCTTTCAACGGCTTATGCTTTATGGAAATGGATTTCCAACCTATATCGTACATGATAGCCAGAGTATTCGGGCCCGGAGAATGAATTGCTTCTCCCTTTCCCATTGCATGAGTCATTAAAGAATTTGGATCTCCATCCGGATATGTATCGTCATTCAAATGGTAAACGCTCGAGCCACTATCCCAGGTTACGGGTGCATAAAGCCTTGGCAACGAATCGGATACCAATGCCGTTTTAAAAGCAAGCCAACCAGAAGTAAGGCTTTGGTACATTTTAATGGAAGGGTTTGTAAATAACTTTGTATCAACAAGTTTTTCGCCTGACTTATTGATTACAAACTGATCAAAAGCCGCCGACAAGGCATCACTGTCACCATAACCACCCCTTCCCCGTTGAGTATAAAAAAAACCGTGGAAGCCCAACCCATGGCCCAATTCGTGCATTGCGGTAGATACAAAATCATATTTATCAGCCGGAGCTGCACCATCAGTACCAAAGTACCAATTGTTAAAACTACTGTTAAATGAAGCCTCCACATCGTACCCTAAAGGGGAGTTTACCTCCTGCCCCATCATTTTTTCGACCAAGGCAACCGGATAATAGCAATTCCAGATTTGCGTGGAATTAAAATTATAGTAATAGTCTGAAGGCGAACAACTTCCTAGTACGTCATTCGCAAGAACTTCCCATGTTGCTTTAATGCGGATAGGTACAGGAGAGTAAATCAAATCTTTCCAAATATCAACAGCATATTGAAAGGCAATTTTTGCATCAGCCGGGAAATTAACATAGTCAACTACAATAGTGGAACTTTTAGTAGTGCCGGATTTCAACTTCAATGGTGCCGGAACAAACGACCGATGAGAATCGTGCGATGCATAGCATACTGAAGGTGGTAACTTAATCGTCTCCTTTTGCCACAACTTCTGCGTGTTACCTACCATCACATTCATAAGGAGTAAGATTAAAACCAGGTATCGTTTCATTCTGTATAAATTTTCAAAGTTGATTCGAATAATCTCCGTTTTTGCTTTAATATTTCAGCCATAAAACAAACAAATTAGAATAGCCATTTATACATTTCGGCCTATATGAGTAATGACTTTTATGGCTATTTCAAATTTCGATTTCGCGTTGAGCAATTCTCCCGAAAAATAATCATTTTGAGCAAAGTTGACCATCAACAACAATCGTACCCATATTGGTATGAATTAGTTATTTACCCATAATCTGTTAGTCAAAGTTCAGGTCAGAAAAAAAATAAATACTGCTAACAGCAGCATTTTCAGGATAATTTGCAACCAAAAGTAGCAGAAATAATCACATTTTTTAATCTATATTTGCCTGAACTACGATGTCATTAAACAAACAAACTATGAAGTTTCCTTTTTTCATTCTCATCTTTTTCATCACCTCATTTTCAGTGTTAGCCGAAAAACCCGTTAAACTGTTCGATGAGATTTACAGATCTCAGTTCCACTTCACTCCTGAAAAAAACTGGCACAACGATCCCAATGGATTGGTTTTTTATAAGGGTGAGTATCACCTGTTTTACCAATACAATCCGTTTGGAACGAAATGGGGATATATGCACTGGGGGCATGCTGTCTCGAATGATTTAGTAAATTGGGAACATCTTCCTATAGCCCTTTACCCCGATAATGAATCGAAAGATTCGGTTGAATGTACTGCTTTTTCGGGTAGCGGACTCGTAGATATCAACAATGTAACGGGATTGCAATCAGGCGATGAGAAAACGATTCTGCTTTTTTATACCAGCCAGCACTGCGGACAACGATTAGCCTACAGCAACGATAAAGGAAGAACCTGGAAAAAATATGAAAAGAATCCAATTATTCCGTACGATGCCGCCGATGATGCCCGCGACCCCAAAGTTTTCTGGCACGAGTTAAGTAAGCAATATGTCATGGTTCTTTACCGAAGATCCACTGCAGATGAATCGTCAAAAGGAATCTCAATTTATACTTCCAAAAACCTGATTGATTGGACGTTTAAAAATCATGTCCCCGGATTTTTTGAATGTCCCGATTTGGTTGAACTATCGGTAAACCGCCGACCTGATGATAAAAAATGGGTATTGTTTGACGGAGACGGAAGCTATGTACTTGGATCGTTCGACGGAGAAAAATTTGTTTCGGAAACTCCAAAACTGAAAAGCGATTTTGGAGCGAATTATTATGCTACACAAACCTGGAGTAATATTCCTGAAACAGATGGAAGAACAATTCAGATTGCCTGGATGAGAGGCGGAGAATTTCCGGGAATGCCATTTAACGGGCAAATGACCTTTCCATGCGAGCTTTCGCTGAAAAAATACACTGAGGGTATCAGGTTGGTGCGAAAACCAATTAAAGAAATTGAGCTTTTACATCAAAAAGGTGAGGTTTGGGAAAACAAAAACTTAATTCCCGGAATCAATAAAAATCTGGCCAGGGGAGTGAAAGGAGATTGCCTGCACATCATCGGAAGCTTTAAAGTAAAAACCGCCGACAGCTTTGGTTTTGTTGTTCGTCTCGACAAAAAAGACAATGGTACTGAAATCACTTACACCACTAAAAATAACACGCTGTCTTGTATGGGAAAAACAGCTGTTGTTGAACCTGTTGACGGAGTAATTAAGCTCGAAATTCTCCTCGATCGTAGTTCGATAGAACTTTTTGCAAACGAAGGTAAAGTGGTTATGAGTTCATGCTTTTCACCAACAGCAAATGCTAACGGAATTTATCTTTTTAACACAGGAGGCGAATTATTTGTCGAAAAACTTGAAATCTATCCCATTAAATCGATTTATCAGACAAAATAAAGACTGATTTTTAATTAAAAACGTATAAAAAGCTGCTGACGTGCCTATGTCAGTGGCTTTTTGTTTTTATGATTACCAATCATAGAAAAATAAACATGATATTCATTCTGGATTTTAAAACATGAAGAGCTTAATATTGCATCACATAACTATATTCTAAAAAAATGAAAGCAATTGTCAAACTCAAACCAGAGAAAGGAATCTGGATGGCAGATGTTCCAATACCCGTTGTTGGACACAATGATGTTTTGATAAAAATCAAAAAATCAGCAATCTGCGGTACAGATTTACATATTTATAAATGGGACGAATGGGCTCAGAATACGATAAAAACACCTCTTGTTATTGGGCACGAATATATGGGTATCGTAGTTGAAAAAGGTTCTGAGGTTTCGCGCGTACATATCGGTGAAAGAGTTACTGTTGAAGGCCATATTGCTTGCGGTTTTTGCCGGAATTGCCGACGTGGTCGCCAGCATATTTGCGACCATACAGTTGGAATTGGTGTTAACCGCGATGGTGGTTTTGCTGAATACGTTTCGGTTCCGGCATCCAATGTATTAAAAGTTGATGACCGTATTTCAGATGAACTAATGTCAATCATGGATCCGCTAGGAAATGCAACCCATACCGCATTGTCATTTCCTTTACTTGGCGAAGATGTGCTGATCACCGGAATTGGTGGCCCCATTGGAGCTATGGCAACGGCCGTTTGTAAGTTTGCAGGTGCCCGATATATAGTTGGCACCGATTTAAGCGAATATCGCCGGAATTTGGCCCTAAAAATGGGTGCAACCAAGGTTATTGATCCGCAGACCGAAAGTATAAAAGACGCTATGAAATCACTTGGAATGGTAGGTGGCTTCGATATTGGATTGGAATGCAGCGGATCGCCGGCAGCATTTAGCGATATGGTTGAAAATATGTACAATGGCGGAAAGGTTTCTTTACTTGGTTTACTTCCATCATCAACACAGATCAACTGGAGTAAACTTATATTTAAAGGATTGACAATGAAGGGTATATATGGCAGAGAGATGTATGAGACCTGGTACCAGATGGAAATGATGCTTTCTCATGGCCTTAATATTCAACCAGTTATTACGCATCGCTTTTCAGCTGATCAATATCAAGAAGCCTTTAAAATTATGGAAGAAGGTAACTGTGGAAAAATTATCCTGGATTGGGAATAAGAATATAAAACATAATTTTTAAAGGAGAATTTTTAAAAGAATTCTCCTTTTTTATTTACGCAAAGTAAATCGCTTTCCTAACGAAACCTGCATAAAATTAGTTCCATTTCCAATACTTAAATCGTTATATTTCAGGTTTGTATATTGCGTCGACCTGATAATTCCAAGACGAAGATAATAACGATTAAACCGGTACCCAACGCCGACTCTTATAGAATGATTCATACTAAATCGCCACCGATTGATCACATCATTCAATTCTCTATCAAAAGTATTATCCTGAATACCAGCCCCTAAGATATAAGAAAGGGTACAAATTCCATGTTTAAGAAAAATCAAGGAATAAGCGTAACCAACGTTTGCATTGAAAGCTAAAACACCGAATTCAGAAATATCTCGCGATTTTGCGAAATATTTGGAATCAATTTCACGTGGAACAATAGAAGAGTCAGCCTTTGTTTGATATGAAATAACACTTCCTCCTGCAATTAAAGAACCGGCACTTCTTTTCTGCCTCTCAGTATCACTAAAAGCTGCCCGGTATGAAAAATGCTCATTATTAAAGATATAATTTATACTTAACCCAATATTTGCCGACGAGATATCGGGTCGCTGGTATTCTTTATCTTTTGAATAACCCGAAAAATGATCTGATGAATTTACAAGGTAATATCCTTTAAGAAAAGAAGTTAGCAAATCAACAGTAAACTTGCTTGAATAAATATAGCTCTGAATGCCAAATCTCTTAGTATCGCCATGACGAATTGTACTATTTTGAAAAATTGGAATTTTCGTTGCTAGGCTAAGTCCGAAAGATCTGAAATTGACCCCTACACCCAAATTAAAATACCCATTTGGAAGATATCTTAAACGGTACGGCATATTCATATCATTTAGAGAAAGCGAGTGTGTCTTTTCTCCAGAATATAATCTGACTATCAGATCTTTATAATAACTTTCTATATAATTGGTGTCTTTCTTGCTTGTTAAATAATCACCAATTGATTTAGCATAGGTGGCAGAAAAAAAAAGGAAAAAGCTAATGACCAATAATGATTTACGCATATTAAAAATCGAGATTAACCCAAACCGGGCAATGATCAGAATGAATGGCATCCTGAAAAATCTTCGCATCCAAAATTCTATCTGTCAAATTATCTGTCAACATATGATAATCAATACGCCAACCTTTATTATTTTGACGCGCTCCAGCTCTGTAACTCCACCAGGAATACTGATGTTTTTCCTGATTAATTACTCTAAAACTATCAACAAATCCGTCAGCAACAAAGTTAGCAAACCATTCCCTTTCTTCAGGTAAAAAACCAGAAGTACCTTGTTGTTTCTCAGGATTATGGATGTCAATCCATAATCTACAAATATTGTAATCTCCCGATATTACCAATTTAGTGCGTGTTTTCCTTAATTGAGCCAGATAATTTTGAAAATCAAAAAGAAATTCCATTTTAAACGACTGGCGGATATCTCCTGTTGTTCCAGATGGGAAATAGACACTTATAACCGAAATATCTCCAAAATCAGCCCGAATAACTCGACCTTCTACATCATATTTTTCAATACCCATTCCGTATTCAATGTGATCCGGTTTCTGTTTCGAAAAAATAGCAACACCACTATATCCCTTCTTGACAGCAGAAAAAGCATTAACATGATACCCTATTCTCTTAAAATCATCTTCATGCATTTGTCCGGGCTGTGCTTTCGTTTCCTGAAAACAGACAATATCCGGATCAATTTCCACAAGAAAATCAATCAAACCTTTTCCAACAGCAGACCTAATCCCATTTACATTATAGCTTAAAATGCTTTTCACAATTTTTGTTACTTTTGGTTAAAATTAAAGCATCGCGAAAGTATAACGAATAATTATAAAGGAAAAGAATACATTGAAAAAAGGTATTGTAATAAAATCGACTGGAAGTTGGTACACAGTAAAAACAGAAGATGGAAACTTGGTAGAAAGCCGTATCAAAGGAAATTTGAGGATAAAAGGAATAAGAAGTACTAACCCGATTGCCGTTGGCGACCACGTCGATATTACTGAGATAAAAGAAGATAACGCAGTTGGAAGCGAGATTGTCGGGCTCATTCACAAAATCGAGACCAGAAAAAATTACATTATTCGAAAATCACCAAATCTATCAAAAGAATCACATATCATTGCAGCAAATATTGATCAGGCATTTTTAGTTGTAACAATTCAATTCCCGGTAACAACCACAACATTTATCGATCGTTTCCTGGTTTCAGCCGAAGCTTACAGAATTCCGTGTCACCTGATTTTTAATAAAACCGACCTTTACAATGAAGAACAAATTGAAACAATGAATTCTCTCATTGGAATATACGAGTCGGCTGGCTATAAATGTCTAAAAGTTTCAGCTAAAGAAAATACCGGGATTGAAGAATTGAAGAATGTGATGACCGATAAAATTAACGTATTCTCGGGTCATTCCGGTGTTGGAAAATCGACTATCATCAATACGTTACAATCGAATATTGTATTAAAAACCGGAACAATTTCTGACGCCCATTTTTCGGGAAAACACACCACAACCTATTCAGAAATGTTTGAACTTGATTTTGGTGGTTTTATAATTGATACTCCAGGGATAAAAGGATTTGGAGTTCTTGAAATGGAAAAAGAAGAAATCTCGCATTACTTTCCTGAGATTTTTAAACTTTTGAACGAATGTCAATATTACAACTGCACTCATACCCATGAGCCCAATTGCGCGGTAAAAAAATCTGTTGAAAATGGAGAAATAGCTTCCAGCAGGTACAATTCGTACCTCGGTTTACTTGAAGATGAAGAAAAGTACCGAAATTAACCCAGATGATAGCAAAAAACGGATAAAAAAAAGCTTAAACTTTGACAGTTTAAGCTTTTTTATTTCAATAGTTTAGCTTATAAAAATCGAATATTAAACGTGCTTTAGAATCGCCTATTTCGTTAGCCACCTCACCAAAGGCTTGTTTTTTTAAATTCTCAACACTTTTAAAACGCTTTAAAAGCGCAATTTTTGTCTTCTCCCCTATTCCTGAAATATTCTCCAGCTCCGACTTTATGAATTCTCCGGAACGTTTGTTTCGATGAAAAGTAATTCCAAATCGATGTGCTTCATCTCTGAGCTGCTGAATAATTTTCAAAGTTTCGGAATTTTTGTGCAAATAAAGTGGAACAGAATCACCAGGAAAATAGATTTCCTCTAAACGCTTGGCGATTCCAATAATAGCTATTTTTCCTCGCAAGCCTAACTTTTCAAGAGAATTTAATGCCGCACCCAACTGACC
>JAJZSZ010000109.1 GCA_021849365.1 Bacteroidota bacterium
CCTTTTCCTGACAACCCAGCTAATTGACATGGACATTAAGGTTGTCATCGCATTGAACATGTACGACGAGTTACTGAAAAACGAGGTGAAATTCGATTATAAAAGTCTTGGGAAACTTATCGGAATACCCATAATACCGATGGTAAGTTCAAAAGGTGTTGGCATCCAGAAACTGATTGACAAAACCATTGAAGTATATGAAGATCAGGATCCTATTGTGCGCCATATTCACATCAATTACGGTGTTGAACTCGAAGAATCAATTAGGGCATTGCGAAAAAAAATAAAACTGGAAAAGCCAATTACCGATAATATCTCATCCCGGTTTTTGGCCATCAAATTGCTTGAACGCGACAAACAGACCTTTGAATCGCTAAAATCGTACCCCAATTATACCGAGATTGAAAAAACTGCTTTTTCAGAAATAAAAAGGATTGAAAGCATCTATAACGACGACAGCGAAACTGTAATAACCGACGCCAAATACGGTTTTATCTCAGGTGCACTCGAGGAAACTTACAAGAAACGTAAGAAAAACACTTCGAAGACTTCGGAAAAAATCGACAATATACTAACAAATAACATCTTAGGATTTCCAATATTCATTCTTTCAATTTCACTGGCCTTTTTTGCCACTTTTAAAATCGGAGCTGTCCCAATGCATTGGATTGAAACACTTGTGACATTCGTCAGTCGCGAGGTTTCTGCCCTTTTGCCCGAAGGAATGTTTAAAGATTTATTGATCAATGGCATAATCGATGGCACTGGAAGTGTCCTTGTATTTCTTCCCAATATCCTGATTTTGTTCTTTTTTATTTCGTTTATGGAGGATTCGGGATATATGGCCAGAGCAGCTTTTATTATGGATAAAATAATGCACCGGTTTGGGTTGCATGGGCGTTCATTTATACCTATGGTTATGGGTTTCGGATGTAATGTGCCTGCAATAATGGCAACACGTACATTGCGTAGCTCAAGCGACAGATTGCTGACTATGCTCATCATTCCATTCATGTCGTGCAGTGCCAGGCTGCCTGTTTATGTCCTGTTTATTACGGCATTTTTTCCTAAAAATCCGGCATTGGTACTTTCCGGAATATACTTCTCGGGAATAGTTATTGCTTTCTTGACTGCTCAGCTGCTTAGCCGAACTATTTTTAAGAATAAAGAAACTCCTTTTGTACTGGAGTTGCCTCCATACAGGCTTCCTACAATGAAAAACATTATTGTTCACATGTGGGATAAAGCCAGCCAATATTTAAGAAAAATTGGAGGCGTAATACTAATTGGAGTCATAATAATCTGGGTTTTGGGCTATTTCCCCAGAGAAAATATGAATATTGCCAGCAATCAGGACAACTCATCTGTAGAAACTGAAATAGGTCATGGCGATCAATCGAACAGCAAAAGCATGCAATTGCAAAATAGCTATCTGGGCCAGCTGGGCCAGTTTATCCAGCCGGTAATGGCACCTTTGGGTTTCGACTGGAAGATG
This sequence comes from Bacteroidota bacterium, assembly GCA_021849365.1. Classification (GTDB taxonomy): domain Bacteria; phylum Bacteroidota; class Bacteroidia; order Bacteroidales; family Prolixibacteraceae; genus Aquipluma. The sequence continues at coordinate 1,496 of JAJZSZ010000109.1, forward strand.
AGTATAAGCTTGCTGGCCGGGCTTCCAGCAAAAGAAATAATCGTTAGTACAATGGGGGTTTTATACCAGGTTGAGCAGGATCATGAAAACACAGGATTGAGTAACAAGTTAATCGAGGAAAGGTATCTTTCTGGTGAAAATGCCGGGGAAAAAGTAATTTCGATACCTGTTGCTCTGGCATTTCTTGCATTTGTGCTGATCTATTTCCCATGTATAGGTGTTATAGCTACCATAAAAAGTGAGTCAGGAAAAATGAAATGGGCATTATTCACTGTTGTTTATACCACCTCGGTAGCATGGCTGATTTCATTTCTTGTCCTAAAGATTGCGACTTATTTTCTAACCTAAATCAGATATAAAATGATTTTCGATATAATAGCTTATCTGATAGTATTAATGGCATTCATTGCATTAGGAAGAAATATCCTTTCTTTTTTCAATCTTATTGGAAAGAAGAAAAAAATCTCAGCTAAATGTAGTGGCTGCACTTCGGGGTGCGATGTAAAAAAGACAGGATTGTTTGCGAATTACAAACCACAAAGCCAAAATCAATATAAATTCTACCTATAGTCTTTTGAGGGAAGCAATTGTTTCAATTGGGTCGTTTGCTCCAAACACAAAGCTTCCGGCAACCAAAATGTCAACACCCGCCTCATAAAGTTTCTTTCCAACTTCGAAATTTACACCACCGTCAACTTCAATAAGTGCCTTCGAGTTGCGTCGTAATATCATTTCTTTCAGGGTTTCAGCCTTCCGATAGGTATTTTCAATAAACTGCTGGCCCCCAAAACCGGGATTTACCGACATTAACAAAACCATGTCCAACTCTGAAATTATATCTTCAAGCAAAGCGACAGGAGTATGCGGATTTAAACAAACACTTGCCTTAATTCCTAGATTCCTTATCTGCTGCACCGTGCGATGTAAATGAGTACAGGCTTCGTAATGCACTGTTATAACCGAAGCTCCTGCCTTATGAAATTCGGCAATATACCTTTCCGGATTTACAATCATTAAATGAACATCAAGCGGCTTTTGGCTTACCCGATTAACAGCATGAATGACAGGAATACCAAAAGAAATATTCGGCACAAAAACGCCATCCATTACATCACAGTGGACAAAATCAGCCTCGCTTTTGTTAAGCATTTCTATCTGATCACCGAGGTTATTAAAATCAGCAGCTAAGATTGACGGTGCAACGAGTTTCATAGGATTAATTATTTTAATGCCAAAAGTAAGATTTTATCGTTCTCATTAAATCGTACAAAAAAATAAAGCTGCCATAAGCAGCTTTTATTCGATTATAAATATGTTCTCAGTAATTTGTTACGGTAATGATTTCGCATCTTCTTTATTGTCTTCTCTTTTATCTGTCTGACTCGTTCCCGCGTTAAGCCAAACTCATCGCCTATTTCTTCCAATGTATGCTGGCGGTGACCACTTAAGCCGAAATAATACCGAATAACATCGGCCTCACGCTCCGATAAAGTCGACAAGGTTCTTTCGATTTCTTTACAAAGGGATACATTCATCAAACCTTTATCCGGACTTAGCGAATCTTCGTTAAGCAAAATATCATACAGATTATTACCCTCGTCATCGTGAATCGGAGCATCCATAGATATATGATGAGATGAAACTTTTAAAGCATCTTCAACAATTTCCGACGAGGTTTCAAGCAAAAAAGCCACTTCTTCAGCTGTTGGTTCGCGCTGGTATTCCTGCTCAAGTCGGCTGAAAGTTTTATTTATGCGGGTAATCGATCCGATTTTATTTAGAGGTAAGCGTACAATACGAGCTTGTTCGGCTAATGCCTGAAGTATCGATTGACGAATCCACCACACACCATATGAGATAAATTTAAAGCCGCGGGTTTCGTCGTAGCGCTGAGCCGCTTTGATCAATCCTAAGTTACCTTCATTAATAAGGTCGGGTAAACTTAAGCCCTGGTTTTGGTATTGCTTGGCTACAGAAACAACAAATCTCAAATTGGCCTTGATTAATTTCTCCAAAGCATCTTTATCGCCTTTTTTTATTCGTTTGGCCAATTCAACTTCTTCGTCCGAAGTAATCAGATCAACTTTCCCAATTTCGTGTAAATATTTATCAAGCGATAATGTTTCCCTATTTGTGACCTGTTTTGCAATTTTTAGTTGTCTCATCATATAAATTTATGAAGGTTCATGACCAAATTTCAGTCCTCAAGAAATATTATACCTGACGAAAGTAGCGATTATCAAATTCTTTTATTTATCTCCAACCATAAATTTATATGAACTATACGATATTTTACACGAATAGTTGTTGTGGACTGATGAACGAATTTTTCAAACAAATTTTCAACCTCAATTTTCGTCTAAAAAACGAACAATTCAACCTCCCAAAAGGTTTTTATTTTGATTTTTGAGCTATTGCTTTGCTATCATTTAAGATTTACTTATACTTGCACAGAATTTCGAACAAGTTGCGATTATCCAAAATATCAATCCCACTTTTCTTTTTTTTCTAATCACTTGACCTGTTAGGTATTAACAATTCAATCAAAAATTATGTATGATATTATCGAATTAAGCAGAAAACTTCTTCCTGACTTAAGAGAAATTGCAAAAGAACTTGACATTAAAAAAGTTGAATCTTTCAAAAAGCAAGATTTGATCTATAAAATTCTGGATACTCAAGCGATTTTGGCGTCCGAGAAAAAGACTGATGACAAAAAATTAAAATCACCACGAGATATAACCCCAAAACGAGAAGAAAATTCTGTTTTTAAAATCTTCAGCCGGCGCAAAGAAGAAAAGCAGCCGGAAGCTTCAGAAGAAACTTCGGTTGAAAAAGCAGAACCCGAAAAGCCTGTTGTACCTCAGGAAAATGAACAAAAGAAAGAAGGGAAACGAGAATTCCAGATAAAAAAACGACCACGCACAGAGCACGTTAAGGCTGGATCTTCAAATCATAATCCAAACCAAAATCAGAATTCGAGACCCAATATCAATCCGAATCAAAGGCAAAATCAGCCACAAAATCCTGATAATAATCAAAGGCAGAACGAACAAGCCAAAATAAACCCGAATCCAAAAGTAAGACAGGAAATTTTGTTCCCTGAAGATCCTGCCGAAACAGAAACACTGCTTAGTGTGCCTGAAACTTCGGAAGAACAAATTGCTCCAATTCAGAAAACAGAATTTAAGCAAGATCAGCCGGTAGAAGAAGTTAAAACAGAAGATTCGTTCGAAAAACGGAATGATAATCTAAATAAAAAGAAGAACTTCGATAACCAGAAGTGGGAGAATCGGGACAATCAGGGACAAAAACAACAAAAACAGCAACTTCCTCAGGAAAAGCCATATGAATTCGATGGAATTATAAGCAATACCGGCGTCCTGGAAATTATGGCTGATGGTTATGGATTTTTGCGTTCATCTGACTTCAACTATCTGAACTCGCCTGACGACATTTATGTTTCACAGTCTCAAATAAAACTTTTTGGGCTGAAAACTGGTGATACTGTTACCGGAACCATTCGTCCACCAAAAGAAGGAGAAAAATATTTTCCGCTGATCAAAGTTATCGAAATCAATGGCCGTACACCGGATTATATCCGCGACCGTGTTCCTTTCGAACATCTTACGCCATTATTTCCAAACGAGAAATTTAACTTAACCGGAAACGGACACGATAACATTTCAACCCGTATTGTTGACCTCTTCTCGCCTATTGGCAAAGGTCAACGCGGTCTGATTGTAGCTCAACCAAAAACCGGTAAAACCATGTTGCTGAAGGAAATTGCCAATGCGATTGCAGCCAATCATCCAGAAGTGTACATGATGGTTTTATTGATTGACGAACGTCCGGAAGAAGTTACCGATATGGCTCGCAATGTGAATGCCGAAGTCATTTCATCGACATTCGACGAACCGGCAGAACGTCACGTTCGTGTTGCCGGCATGGTACTCGAAAAAGCAAAACGTTTGGTTGAGTGTGGCCACGATGTGGTGATTTTGCTCGACTCAATTACCCGTTTAGCCCGCGCCTACAATACAGTTGCACCTGCTTCAGGAAAAGTACTTTCGGGTGGTGTTGATGCCAACGCACTGCACAAACCCAAACGTTTCTTCGGAGCTGCACGTAACATCGAAGAAGGTGGATCGCTTACCATTATTTCAACGGCATTGACTGAAACCGGTTCGAAAATGGACGAGGTGATTTTCGAAGAATTCAAGGGAACCGGCAATATGGAATTGCAGCTCGACCGCAAACTGTCGAACAAACGTATTTTCCCGGCTGTGGATATTACTTCTTCGAGTACACGCCGCGAAGACCTGCTGATGAACAAGAATGTGCTTGATAAAACATATATCCTGCGCAACTTCCTCAGCGACATGAACTCGGTAGAAGCAATGGAATTCATTTCGAACAGAGTTATGAAAACTGCTTCTGTTGAAGAATTCCTGATTTCGATGAATGATCAATAACAGACTAAAATATCGATATAAAAAGAGAGCCCAAAAGCTCTCTTTTTTATTTTAATCCAAGTTTAAAGTTGAAATTAGTTGAAGGTTGAACAGCTTCCGAATCCAGGTACTTTTTAAGTACACGCTTTACCACATTGGCAGTCATAATTTCTCCTGAATAATCAATTAAAAACCGATTAAAACCATTTTTCTCAAGCTGTTTGCGATAATGAAACAATGCTACGGGCAATGATGGATAGACAATAGTGATTCCGTCTTTTACCAAAATCCGGTATTTTTTGTTCGTTTCATCTGCAAAAGCGCCTTTTTCGTTGATTTTCACCGGCATTCGCGAATAAAACAATTGAGGATAAAAATACAAGGGTACAATTCCCTGCTTATTGGTCATCGACAGTAAATTATCCAAATCATTTTCAAGAGGATAGGTAAAATCGGTTATTTTCTCGTCATGCAGCATACGGGCAGCAGCGTCATTCAGCACATACACATTTTCGTTACAGCTAACTCTAGCTCCAACAGGAAGCAATAACTTTTGAGATAAATGACCGATAAAAAAATGATGAAATCCTGCATTAAACGCTCTTGATACCAAATCATTATAAAAATCGATATGCTTTTCAGATATAAATTTGGGTAGTTCAATCCGGATTTTTTGTTTGTTCGCCTGATAAATTGTCGAATGAGGATCAAACTTATCCCAATCGGAGCGTTTATATGATAGAATCACAGCATCATAATCGTCGAAACGCAATTTAGGTAACCATTCCGGACTTCCAATCCTGACAAACAAAACCGGCTTTTGCGGAGGTCTTGCTTCAAATGTCAGTCCTTTTCTAATTTCAAGCTTCCGAACCGGAACCTTTTTTAGCTCGGGTAGAGTGTTTACATTACCCAACCGGGACGAAAAACTTTGAGTTTTTATACGGACAAGAAGAACATCGTCACCTTTGGCTACTTTCCCATACAAATCAGAAGCTACCTGATAAATATTTCCATGCTGAGAGAAATCTTCAAGCTTTACATACAACTGTTCGTTATCACTGGCATTTCGAATTCTAACCCGATAACCATTTTCAAGCTTCACCTGACTTGTAAATGAGATAAATTTCCGATTGATATCGGTAACCTCACCAACCTTAATACCAATCGAAGAATCATCAGTAATTCCATCACTTACATTTCCACCTAAAAACCAGGAAGTCTTTTCCCTTCCCATATCCAGTTCGAGCATTTGTGAGGCCGTTTGAATATTTCTGGGGTCGTCGAGAACCATCCGATATGCCCGACAAACCTGAAACACATAATCTGCCGACTTCATCCTACCCTCAATTTTCAATGAGTGAATACCCAATTCAACCAGTTTCTGAAGATTTTCAATTTGTTCATTGTCCTTTAGGCTAAAAAGGGCATGTTGCTCTCCCCCATCCTGGTAAACGCGCCGGCAACTTTGCTTACATATTCCTCGATTAGCGCCCTGACCACCCAAATAACTACTAAACATGCACATTCCTGAGAACGAATAACACAATGCCCCATGAACGAAAACTTCCAACTCAGCCTTGCTCTTACTGACGATAGTCTCGAGTTCGGGCATTGTCAACTCACGGGCAAGAACCGTGCGAACAATTCCCTTGGATGCACCAAAATTTACCCCAACCGAGTTGTGATTTCCCATTTGTGTACTGGCATGTAAGACCAATCTCGGAAAATATTTGTGCGCAATAAAAAAAACTCCCCAGTCCTGAATAATAACACCATCAACTTTAACAGCGTCTAGAAACGCAAGAATATCAAGCAACTGGTCGATTTCCTTGTTTTTAATCAGCACATTAAGGGTAACATATACTTTTACCCGTTTTTCATGCGCTTTCATCACAGCAAGCTGAAACATTGACCGTGTAAAATTACTGGCCCTTCCTCGGGCATTAAATTCCTGAAGACCCATAAAAACTGCATCAGCCCCGGCATTCAGAGCTGCATAAAACGATTCAACATTACCAACAGGCGCTAATAATTCGGTTTTTTGTTTCGGCATCTTGATACTTTTACGGCTCAAAATTAGCTATTTTGAATACTCAACAATAACACTCCATCGTATTTCAGCAATGCACTATTCTTATCAACAAAGCGATACATGTGAATTTACTATAATTCAACCTGTAAATTGCAGTCGATTGTTATTTTTAACAAATATAAATTACAGTTTTAAATAAATTTTGCTATCTATAGATTACAATTCGAGCAATAAAAGAGTTAAATTTGTTGCATAAAATTCGGTAAATGCAAAGTTTAGTCAACATTCACAATGCACTTCAGGAGCAATCGCAAAATACCATCCGGAGAGAACTCATGGATGAAATCGATTGGAGTCACCGGATTATCGGGATAAAAGGATTTAGAGGTGTTGGCAAAACAGCGCTGCTTATTGATATTATCAAAGAGAAATTCCTGAACGACAAATCTTGTCTTTACGTAAACCTGAATAATTTTTACTTCACCAAACGCAAAATAGTCTCGTTTGCCGACGAATTTTACAAAACCGGAGGAAAGACATTAATTCTGGAACAAATACACAAGTACCCAGGCTGGGCTGCCGAACTTAAAAGCTGTTACGACAATTTCCCGGAACTGCAGATTATTTTTTCGGCTTCGCCTGTTTTACGTGTTCTTGAAGAAAACAGCGAACTGAAAGATATCGCCAAAATTTATCACCTCGAAGGATTTTCGTTTCGCGAATATTTAAATTTCCAGACTAACCAGAACTTCAGGAGCTACAAATTATCCGAGATTTTGACCAACCATGTTGCCATTGCCCGGGAAATAACCCAGGAAGTTAGGCCTTTGGCTTTCTTTAACGACTACCTGAGAACCGGTTATTATCCGTACTTCATGGACAACAAAGCTTTTTACAGCGAAACCCTTTTAAAACATATAAATCTGGCGCTTGAGATTGATGTGACATATCTCAACCAAATCGATTTGCAATATCTGCCTAAACTTAGGAAATTGCTGCAGATTATTGCCAGCCAGGCGCCATTCTCACCCAATGTGAGCAAAATAAGCGCTGACGTACAAACGTCGCGGGCAACTATTATGAACTATTTGAGATACATGAAGAATGCGCGGATAATAAACATGTTGTTCTCGAATGGCAATGAAGATGAAATTAAAAAACCTGATTTGGTTTATTTGCACAATACCAACCTGATGTATGCCATCGACGATACAAACATCAATAGCAAAATCCTGCGTAAAACATTCTTTTACAATCAGGTAGGATATAAAAATCAACTTAAAAGTTCGGATAAAGCCGACTTTATGGTGAACGATCAATTCCATTTCATCGTTGGCGGAAAATATACATTGCCGGCAGAAGATGTATGTTTTGCAGCTGCTGATATGATTGAGATTGGGAAAGGAAATGTAATCCCATTATGGCTGTTTGGCTTTTTGTATTAACTAAAATATTGACAAAAGAAATAAAACACGAACTAAAATTTTAAAAAATGGCAAAAGAAAAAAAGTTCATTACATGTGACGGAAACTATGCTGCAGCGCATATCAGTTACATGTTCAGCGAGGTAGCCTGTATCTACCCTATTACGCCATCATCAACCATGGCCGAATATGTTGACGAATGGGCAGCCAACGGAAAAACCAACATTTTTGGTCGTCCGGTTCGCCTGGCCGAAATGCAAAGTGAAGGTGGTGCTGCTGGTGCAGTTCACGGTGCTTTGCAATCAGGAGCATTAACTTCAACTTATACTGCTTCACAGGGATTGTTGCTGATGATTCCGAACATGTATAAAATTGCAGGTGAATTACTTCCAACTGTATTCCATATCAGTGCCCGTGCATTAGCTGGTCACGCATTATCAATTTTTGGTGACCACAGCGACGTTTACTCTGCTCGTCAGACTGGATTCGCTATGTTGGCTGCCGGTTCAGTTCAGGAAGAAATGGACCTTGCCGGTGTTGCTCACCTTGCAACCCTGAAATCACGTGTTCCATTCATGGCTTTCTTCGACGGATTCCGTACTTCACACGAAATTCAGAAAATTGAAGTGATCTCGAAAGAAGATATGCTTCCATTGATCGACATGAACCTGATTCAGGAATTCCGCGATCGCGCTTTGAATCCAGAACACCCTGTAACCCGTGGTACAGCTCAAAACCCTGACATTTTCTTCCAGGCTAAAGAAGCTGCAAACCGTTACTACGATGCAGTTCCGGATATTGTTGAAAACTACATGCAGGAAATTAAAAAAATTACCGGACGCGAATATCATCCGTTTGATTATTACGGAGCTCCGGATGCTGAAAACATCATCATTGCTATGGGTTCGGTTACCGAAACTACCCGCGAAGTAATTGATTACCTGGCTGCAAAAGGCAAAAAAGTAGGTTTGATGTCAGTTCACCTGTATCGTCCGTTCTCAGCTAAATATTTCTTCAATGCTTTACCAAAATCAGTAAAACGCATTGCAGTTCTCGATCGTAGCAAAGAACCGGGAGCAAACGGTGAACCATTGTATTTGGATGTAGTTGAATTATTTAAAGATGATGCCAATGCTCCGCTGATCGTTGGTGGTCGTTTCGGTTTAGGATCAAAAGATACTACTCCTGCTCAGATTTTGGCTGTTTACGACAACCTGGAAATGAACGAACCTAAAAATCAGTTCACTTTGGGTATTGTTGACGACGTGACTTTCAAATCGCTGCCGATGAATGGCGAAGTGAACGTTGCTCCGGCCGGAACTTTCGAAGCTAAATTCTATGGTTTGGGTTCTGACGGTACTGTTGGTGCAAACAAAAACTCGATCAAAATCATTGGTGAAGCTACCGATAAATATTGCCAGGCATATTTCGCCTATGACTCTAAAAAATCAGGTGGTTTCACTTCATCACACCTTCGTTTTGGCGATGTGCCAATCCGCTCAACTTATTTGGTAACCAATCCTGACTTTGTGGCCTGCCATGTTCCGGCTTACATCAACCTTTACGATGTATTGAAAGGTCTGAAAAAAGGTGGTTCATTCCTTCTGAACTCTATTTGGGACGAAGAAGAAACCAAAAAACGTTTACCAGACCATATGAAAAAATATATGGCTGAAAACGAAATCAACTTCTACATCATCAACGGAACAAAACTGGGTGAAGAAATTGGTTTGGGTAACCGTACCAACACCATCATGCAGTCGGCCTTCTTCAAAATTACTAACGTAATTCCTTTCGAAACTGCCGTTTACGAAATGAAGAAAGCGATTGTGAAATCGTATGGAAAAGCCGGTGAAAAAGTGGTTAACATGAACTACGCCGCCGTTGACGCTGGTGCTGCAAACTTCCAGAAAGTTGAAGTTCCTGCTGAATGGAAAAACATCCAGTTGACTGACGAATTAGCCAATGGCGACCGTCCGGAATACATCACTAAAATCGTTGATGTAATCAACGCTCAGAAAGGTGACGATCTTCCTGTTAGCACATTCGTTGGCGCAGAAGATGGTACATTCCAGTCTGGTACAGCAGCTTTCGAAAAACGTGGTATTGCTGTAAACGTTCCTGAATGGCAGTCGGAAAACTGTATCCAGTGTAACCAGTGTGCTTATGTTTGTCCTCACGCTGCAATCCGTCCATTCCTGATCAACGAAGACGAAATGGCCAAGTTGCCAGAAGGAACACAGACTTTGGCAGCTGTTCCAAACAAACAGTTCCCTGGCCTGAACTTCAAAATCCAGGTGAGCGTACTCGACTGTACAGGTTGCGGTAACTGTGCCGATGTTTGTCCGTCGAAATCGAAAGCTTTGGTAATGAAACCTCTGGGAACTCAGGAAGTTGAAGTTGAAAGATGGAATCATTTTGCAAAGAATGTTACTTACAAAGAAAAAGTAGTTGAAAAGAATAAATCGGTTAAAAACTCACAGTTCGCTCAACCATTGTTCGAATTCTCGGGCGCTTGCGCTGGTTGCGGCGAAACTCCATACATCAAACTGATTTCTCAGTTGTTTGGCGAACGCATGATGGTTTCAAATGCCACTGGTTGTTCTTCAATCTATGGTGGTTCGGCTCCTTCAACTCCATATTGCAAACACAACGAAAGCGGACATGGTGTGGCTTGGGCTAACTCACTGTTCGAAGACAATGCTGAATATGGTTTTGGTATGGCCGAAGGTGTTGCAGCACAACGCGACCGCATCGAAATGATCATGAAAAATGCTATTGCCGACGGAGCAACTGATGCTGAAAAAGAAGCATTCCAGGCTTGGATCGACAATAAACTGAACGCTGAAAAAACTGAAGAAGTATCGGCTAAAGTTTTGGAAGTTTTGGCCGGAAGCTCTGCTGCTTACGCTAAAGAAATCGTTAGCCTGAAACAATACCTGGTGAAAAAATCACAATGGATCTTCGGTGGCGACGGTTGGGCTTACGACATCGGTTACGGTGGGTTGGATCACGTTTTGGCTTCGGGTGCCGACGTAAACATTCTGGTAATGGATACCGAAGTTTACTCAAACACTGGTGGTCAGGCATCGAAATCA
>JAJZSZ010000110.1 GCA_021849365.1 Bacteroidota bacterium
GTAATCGGAATTTACAGAACTACACCCGAAGGCAAGATTCTAATGGCCAATTCAACCCTCATTAAACTATTGAAGTTCGACTCTTTTGAAGATCTGGCTACCAGAAATCTTGAAAATGAAGGCTTTGAAAGTAAAAAGCTAAGAAACGAATTTCGTACCCGGATAGAAAAGGACGGTGTGATAAATATTGAATCGACGTGGATGACCAAAGATGGACAGCCTGTAATCGTTAATGAAAATGCCAAAGCCTTCTACGATAACAATGGAAAAGTTATTTACTACGAAGGAACGATTGAAGATATTACCGAACGCAAAAAGATAGAACGAGATTTACTGGAAAGCGAGGCCAAATTCCGTAATGCCTTCCAGACTAACCCCGACTCAATAACCATTAATCAACTTGAAACGGGCATATATCAATCTGTTAACAATGGATTTACTCAAGTTTTCGGCTATACGGCACAAGAAGTAATTGGCAAAAGTTCTCTTGAAATAAACATGTGGTACGATCCTGAGGATCGCAAAGATTTTGTTGCCCGACTAAAAAAGAATGGCTCTGTCGAAAATTTTGAGGCAAAGCTCTACACAAAAGATAAAAAATTAAAAGACACACTTGTTTCGGCAACGATTCTGGAATTTGAGGGTATCCCATGCATACTGAGTACCACCAAAGACATTACTGAGCTGAAAAATACGGAAGAAGCATTACGCTACAACGAAGCTTTACTTAGAGAAGTTGGCCGCATCGCCCAGGTTGGCGGATGGGAACTCGACCCGGAAAAAGGAGTTTCGAGCTGGACCGAAGAGGTTGCCCGTATTCACGATCTGGATCCTAAAACAAAAGCCTCGGTTGCTTTAAGCCTTTCGAGTTATTCCGATGATTCAAGACCAATCATCGAAAAAGCAGTTCAGGATGCGATAAATCATGCCAAACCATACGATCTGGAACTCCAAATCATCACTCATCTTGGAAACCTCAAATGGATCAGAACTATTGGCCATCCGGTCGTTGAAAATGGGAAAGTGGTGAAAGTCAGAGGTTCGTTTCAGGACATCACACAACGCAAATTATACGAACAGGCCCTTCGTGAAAGCGAAGAAAAGTTCAGGGTGTTAATGGAAAGCATTCCATTGCCAGTTACCCTTGTCAATAAAGAGGGAGAAATCGTCTTCAGGAACGACCGGTTTCTTCAGGTAATGGGCTATACTTATGAAGAGGTCCCATCAGTTAAAGAATGGTGGTTAAAGGCCTATCCTGATGAAGATTACAGACAATGGGTAATTGAAACCTGGAATTCGGCAATTGAAACTGCAACGAAGACCAATACAGATATTCTGGCTGAAGAATACCGCATAACCTGTAAAGATGGCGTTGAACGCATCATTATTGTCTCCGGAATTATTATTGATGACAATTTGCTGATAACTTTCATCGACATAACCGATCGTAAAAAAGCTGAAGAAGAAATAAGGCTTCTGAATGAAACACTGGAGCAGCGCGTTGAAGAACGCACCATTCAGCTTAAAGAGGCCAACCAGGAGCTGGAAGCATTCTCGTACTCGGTTTCGCACGATTTACGCGCCCCACTCCGCCATATCAACGGATTCGTCGATTTGCTCACCGAGAATTACGCCGATTCTATTCCTGAAAAAGGATTGCATTACCTCGATGTTATTGTCAACGCCTCACGCCACATGGGAACATTAATCGACGATTTACTGCAGTTCTCCAGAACAGGCCGTCAGGAAATGCAGCAAACCAACCTCGATATGAATATGGTGCTTAAGGAGGTAATTAATTTACTGAAGCCTGAAATTAAGGAACGGAAAATTGACTGGCATTTGGAACAATTACCAGCAGTAACCGGCGACCATTCACTTTTGAGGATGGTTTTATACAACCTGGTAAGCAATGCCGCAAAATTTACCAAAGCCAAAGAAACAGCCATAATACAGGTTGGATGTATTGATGCGAATCGGGAGTACACCTTTTTTGTGCGCGACAACGGGGCAGGTTTTGATATGCGGTATGCCCATAAGCTTTTTGGAGTGTTCCAGCGGTTGCATACTACCAAAGAATTCGAAGGAACCGGTATCGGACTGGCCAATGTACGCCGGATAATTCTCAGGCACGGAGGTCGAGTTTGGGCCGAATCGCAATTACACGAAGGAGCAACATTCTATTTTACTTTACCAAAACATAAGGAGACCGAAAAATGATCGTATTGAAAAAAATTCTTCTGGTTGAAGACAATCCAAACGATGTTGAACTGACAATTGAAGCTTTGTCGGAACATAACCTGGCGAACAGGGTTGTTGTGCTTAACGACGGAGTGGAAGCAATAGACTATTTGTATTATCAGGGACAATATCAGCACCGGGAAAAAGAAAAGCCCGCAGTGATTCTGCTCGACATCAAAATGCCCCGCATGGATGGAATAGAAGTTCTGGAGGCCATTAAAAACGACAAAGACCTGAAGTCTATTCCTGTCGTCATGTTGACTTCATCGCGTGAAGAACCGGATTTAAAAAGATGCTATGAGCTTGGAGTCAATGCCTATGTCGTTAAACCGGTGAACTTCAAAGACTTTTTTGAAGCTGTGGAATGCCTCGGAATATTCTGGGCCGTAATAAACGAGCTTCCGCCAGAAGGAAAACTTTAACAAATTATCAAACACCTAAAATTACTTATCAACAAAATCCAATCAATCATACCCAAAACTCCATAAAAAAACCCGGATTTTGTCCGGGTTTTCCTTTCTATATAAGTAGTTTCCTTATTCCCACTTTATTGTTTTCGAATCAACTGTAGCAAACTGCAGATTGTTTCCTTTATCTACAGTTACTCCTGTTTCAGCTTTAACAGCAACCAACTCAACTACATAATTGGTATTGGTTACCGGAGATATTCCGGTAGCCCAACCCGATGAGGTTGCACTAAACTCAAAATTAACTGCATCGGCACTAAGGTAAGTACTCGAGAAAATAACTTTTTCCTTATTTTCAGAATACAAACGGACGATATAGGCATCGGCCCCTGTAACCTTATCCCAGGTTGTTTTAAGTACATGAGCATCGAACGATGTTGCTTTTATGGTAATAGGTGTAAGTTTCTCGTCGCCAACAGCATCTTTTCCATAAAGAGTTTCGCCAGTGGTGGCAGTCACTTCCATCGTATATTCACCTTTTGCAGGCATTTCGCTGGTGTATTCGGCTGCTGGCATATAATAAACAAACTGTCCTTTATCAGCAGTGGCTGTTAACTGGTAAACTTTACCCGGAGTTCCCGGACCTGTTACTTTGCCCGATTTAATATCAAAATTTGCCGTTACATAAACGATCAAACCATATTTAATACCGGCATCGGTCTTCATATCCTGAACGATCACGTCACCCACAGCTTGCAGTTGCATCGGGGTATCTTTAATACACGACACCATAGAGACAGAAACAACCGATAAACACAGCGCCCCTGCCAACCATTTTTTTAAATTTTTCATCTGAAAATACATTTGAATTGATTACTAAAAATACGCATTATGACAATAAAAACAAATCCCGGTCAATTGGGGTTATTTGTTTAACGCAAGACGGGCGTCCTTATTTCATGGTTGCGTCAGTGCCGTTAAAATCATCAATTATTTACTTCCGGCAACTACGGTATAAAAATCATCCGGGTTAAGGTATTTTAGCGCCAGTTGCTTCAATTCTTCAGAAGTAACAGTGCGAAGTACGTGCAAATAGTTATCGTAGAACGAGTAATCCAGATTAAAATCGTTGATAGCCTTAAAACTGCCAGCCAAAGCAAACGGTCCGTCGAAGTCGCGCAGGAATTCGCCCAACAGATAACTTTTTACCGTCTCCAGCTCGTTTTCCGAAATTAGTTCAGTTTGCAGGCGTCTCATTTCAGCAGCAATTTCAGACAAGGTTGGTTCGACATATTCGTTGCCTACTTCGGTCGAAATTACGAGGTAGCTTGCTTTTTTAAAAGTGAGAACAAAACTTCCTATTCCATATGTATAACCCTTTTCCTCACGGATGTTGGTCATTAACCTTGAACCGAAATAGCCACCCAGTATCGTAATTAGTACTGACAAAGCATGATAATCGGGATGAGTTTTCGGAACCCAGAACTTTCCTACCCTGATAGCAGATTGAATGCCATTGGCTTTTTCAACATGATGCTTTTTTTCAGCCGATGAATTGATTTCGTATTCCGGAATTTCCACTTTATCCCCAAGCCAGTCGTTACCTCCAAAACGCTCGTCGATCATTTGCAGTACGGCTTCATCAACTTTTCCGGCGGCTATAATGTGGCAATTTCCCGAATGATAAAATGTTCTGTAGAATTTTATCAATTCATCGCGGGTTATCCGGTCGAAATCTTCCAATTTGTTGTTGATGGCATACGGATGCTCATCGCCAAACAATACCTGGGTGAATTTCTTCTGGCAAAGTGTGCGTACCTTCTCATTTTCGAGCAGCCACTTCTGTTTATTTTTGGCAATCAGCACCTCAAGTTCGTGTTCAGGAAAAATTGGTCGTTTAATCATATCTTCCAGTACTTCCAGAATTTCAGGAAGGTATTTGCCCAATGTTACCACATTCACAAATCCCTGATTCTGATCGACAGTAAGCTGAATATAGGCACCATAATAGTCGAATTTCTCTGCAATTTCGGCTGCAGTAAAATTGGCCGAACCTTCTTCGAGCATCGAATTACAAAGACTTGCCACCAGATTGGCCAATTGAAACCAGGTTCCGGCCTCAAAAACAAAATCAATTTTGACCACATCCTGGGTTCCGGCATTAACGAAATGAACTGGAATTCCGTTCGAAAGCAGCCTTTTCTCGGCCTTGACCATATCGATGTGTTCGATTGGGTTAACTGTGGGTTGTATCGTGCGATTCAACATGTTTTATTTTTTAGCAAAGTAATTAAGTACCGAACAGTTTTCGGGTCTGAAGATTTGTTGAGAAACCTTTTGTATTTGTTCAGGAGTGACTGCCCTGTAACTTTCGACCTGCGTATTGATCAGGCTGGCATCCTGAAGGATTTCGTTGGTTGCCAGGTTCATTGCTTTGGTCAGGTAATTCATTTCACCGTACACAATATTGGCTTCTACCTTGTTCTTCACCTTCTCAAGTTCATAATCCGGCACACGGTCCTGTTTCATCCTGTCAAGCTCGGCTTCAATGGCTTTGCGGGCAGTTTCGAGCGAAACGCCATCGCTTGGTTTTCCTGAAACCACAAATAATCCCGGCTCATAATCGCCTGAAAGATACGCGTCCAGTTCGGTAAACAGTTTTTCTTTCTGAACCAGGTTTTGGTACATGCGCGACGAGTTTCCGTTTGAAAGTACATCCGAGACCAAATCGGTGGCATAGTACATCGGATCGAGGCGGTCGGTCATGTGATAAGCCATATAAATCGTATCGTTTGGCACATCGCGGTAAACCGTTTGTTCGCGGATTTCAGTTTGTTCAGGTTCCTGAGGAATGTTACGTGGTCGAACATTTCGGTTTGGAATTGGCCCAAACCATTTTTCGGCCAAACGGACAACCTGCCCGAAATCAACATCGCCTGAAACCACCAAAACAGCATTATCCGGAGCATAATGTGTAAAGAAAAAATCTTTCACCTGTTGCATGGTTGCTTTTTCGATGTGGCTGATTTCGCGACCGATTGTCGGCCATTGATACGGATGCACTTTGTATGCCAACTGGCGCAATAACGGCCACACATCGCCGTATGGCTGATTAAGCTGCCGTTGCTTGAATTCTTCAATCACTACATTCCGCTGGACATCCAGACTGGTTTTCGAAAATGCCAGTTCAAGCATCCGGTCGGATTCGAGCCAGAATCCGGTTTCGATATTGTTTTTGGGTAAAGTCAGGTAATAATTGGTGAGGTCGTTCGAAGTGTACGCATTGTTATCGCCACCGGCCCTTTGCAAAGGCTCGTCGTACGATGGAATATGCTTCGATCCGCCAAACATCAGGTGTTCAAAAAGATGGGCGAATCCAGTACGATCGGGATGTTCGTCGCGCGAGCCTACATTGTAACAAACATCAACCGCCACCATTGGTGTAGTTTTATCCTGGTGAACAATCACCCTCAATCCGTTTGCTAACCGAGTACGTTCAAAATGTATCATAAATAAGTTCCAAGTTCAAAATTTCAAATTCCAAGTTCAATCAATACCCGATCCCGCTCGAAATCAGTCCTTCAGTAATTCATTCCGTCAATCCGTCAGTTTAATTAAAATTCAAACTGATCCGAATTCATTCTCTTTTTAGCCGCCTGGTATTCAGAAATCAGATTTTTCATGATGGTTTCAACCGGCAATATTTCATTAATAATGGATGCGACCTGCCCAATTTCAAGTTCGCCCTTTTCGAGGTCACCTTCAAACATTCCAATTTTGGCTCGTCCTCGTCCGAGCATTGCGCGCAAATCATCGGCGCTGGCACCTTCCTGCTCCATTTTATTGATCGTCTGAAAGAAATCATTCTTAATCAATCGGACAGCACCTATTTTTTTCAATGCCAGTTTGGTGTCACCTTCAGTTAAGCCTGTTACCATTTTCTTGAAATCCGGATGTGCTGACGATTCCTCGGAAATGGCAAAACGCGATCCGATCTGAACGCCATCGGCACCAAGGGCCATGGCAGCCAAAATAGCATCGCCGGTGCCAATTCCTCCTGCGGCCATCAATGGCAATGATGTTATCCGACGAACAGCCGGAATTAAGGTCAACGTGGTGGTTTCTTCTTTACCGTTGTGCCCACCGGCTTCAAAGCCTTCGGCAACAATGGCATCCACTCCGGCTTCTTCGCATTTCAGGGCGAAAGCCGAACTGGCAATCACATGGGCAACAAATATTCCGCGCTCCTTTAGCCACGAAGTATATTTTTTTGGACTTCCGGCCGAAGTAAAAACAATAGGAACCTTTTCTTCGGCGATAATGTTCATAATGGTATCCAGTTCCGGATAAAACAACGGAACATTCACTCCAAATGGCTTTTGGGTGGCTTGTTTTGCTTTTTGAATATGCTCGCGAAGTGTTTCGGGGTGCATCGATCCGGCGCCAATCAATCCCAGCCCGCCGTTGTTACTAACTGCCGCGGCCAGCCTCCAGCCACTGCACCAAACCATTCCGCCCGAAATGATTGGATATTTTATCCCGAAAAGTTTACAAATACGGTTTTCCATGTCAAAATTTTACTTTGAAAGTGGATGCAAAGGTATTAAATTAAAGATGGAATGACTTAGCGATTGATAGGCGAAGCAACCTGAAATGATCAGGCCTCCTCAACAATTACTTTTTCGAGCTCGGTGGTAAGCTGTACAATCGAAATATGGTGCATCAATTCACCCTGTGAGGCCAGCGAGATATTTCCGGTTTCTTCAGAAACCACAATGGCGATGGCATCGGTAACCTCCGAAATTCCAACAGCTGCGCGGTGCCGGAGCCCCAGGTTGGGATCGAGATCGTGCCGCTCGGTAAGCGGAAGAATACAACGGGCCGCAGCAATCCGGTTTCCGAGCACAACCACAGCGCCATCGTGCAACGGTGTATTCTTAAAAAAGATTGTTTCGAGCAATGCCGACGAAATCCGGGCATTCATCTTTTCGCCTGAACGTATGATATCTTTCAGCTCCGATTTCAGTGGAATTACAATCAGCGCACCGGTTTTCGACCGTGCCATATTATCGCACGCCCTGATTATTTCCCTGATATGCTGATTGGTTGCCGGCTTTATTTTTTCAGAAGCAAACAATTTATCCAACCCGAAGCTCCTTTTCGTCTGGTAATTTGTTCCGATTAATAACAAAAAGCGCCTGATTTCCTGCTGAAAAACTACGATCAAAGCCAGCACTCCTACCCCAATAAACTGCCCCATTAAGGTACTAAGCAATTCAAGGTTCAGCGCTTTTATAATCAGCCAACTAACATACACCAGGAAAAAACCAATGAATATGCTGAAAGCCACGGTTCCCTTGATAATGCGATACATCTGGTACAACAGTATTGAAACCAGAAGAATATCGATTACATCCAAAGCCCTTATTGTGATAAACAATGTCATAAGCGAAAATAATAAGGCAAAAGTAAAAAGGCAAAAATCCTACACGACATCACCCTGAACTTGTTTCAGAACCTCTTTAATGTTATGATGCTGAAACAAGTTCAGCAAGTCAAAATGAAACCAATAACTTCCTATTCCGAAGTTGACCGAACCATATTCATAATCCGCACAGCCTCAACAGCTTCGCGAACATCGTGAACCCTTAATATATCAGCTCCTCCCATCAGGGCCAAAGTATTAATTACCGATGTTCCGTTAAGCGCCTCATCCGGATTTGTTTTCAGCAATTTATAAATCATCGATTTACGCGAAACACCCACCAATAATGGCAACTGGAATACTTTAAACGAATCGAGACGGTTCAGCAATTCGTAATTATGGCTGAGTGTTTTGCCAAAGCCAAAACCCGGATCAATTATAACATCCTTTACCCCGGCTTTAGTAAGTTTCTTAACCCTTTCGGTAAAGAAAAGTGAGATATCGCGAATAATATCGTCGTATTCGGGATTTTCCTGCATTTTAAGCGGGGTTCCCTGCATATGCATCAAAATATACGGAACGTCCAGTTTCCCGATGGTATCGAACATATGTGTATCAAAATTTCCACCCGAAATATCGTTAACCATACATGGGCCGCAATCCTCAATAACCTTCAGAGCCACCCACGAACGATAAGTGTCAATCGAAATAAAAGCATCCGGAAAATTCTTTTTAACAGCTTTAACTGCCGGCAGCAGGCGGTCAATCTCTTCTTTGGTCGAAATAGCCTCGGCGCCTGGCTGGGTCGATAAAGCACCAATATCGATTACCGTTCCGCCCTGTTCAAGAATTTCTTCGGCCCGACGAACAACTTTCTTTTCTGTTTTGTACTTGCCTCCATCGAAAAACGAATCGGGGGTAACATTCAGAATACCCATTACAACGGGTTGTGCAAGACTTAAAATTTGCCCGTTTAGATTGATAGTGTTCTTGCGTTTCAGAAATTTAGTTGCAGTTGTGGTGATTAACATACGATAGAATTTTGAGCCTTGAAAACATGTGGTTTACAAAAGTAAAATAAAAAGCAATCAAAAAAACACATAATTGCTAGTTTAATAGTTTGATTTGTGGCTGGTTTTTCAGCCTCTTAACTCTTCTATTCCGATAAAAAGGATGACGTCGCGAAAGCATTTAATGGAATAAAATTAATATTTTTACGACTTCAATAATTACGATAATCATGGATAAAACAAGCCAGCAATACGATCATGTCATTAGTGTTTGTCAGGATATTTTCACAAAAAAAATGAAGGATTACGGCATCGCCTGGCGTATTCTTCGCCCCAGCTCGATGACCGATCAGATTTACATCAAAGCCCAGCGCATCAGAAGTATCGAACAAAAAGGAGTCAGCAAGATTGACGAAGGTGTTCGTTCTGAATACATTGGCATTGTAAATTACTGCATAATGGCGCTTATCCAGCTCGAAAAAGGCACCTCAGAAACCGACGACCTTACCGAAGAGGAAACATCGAGTCTTTACATCAGGCATTTTACTGAAGCCAAAGACCTGATGATGGCCAAAAACCACGATTACGACGAAGCCTGGCGAAACATGCGGATGAGCTCGTACACCGATTTAATTTTAATGAAACTGAAACGGACCAAGCAAATTGAAGATAACCTTGGAAAAACAATAATCTCTGAAGGAATTGAGGCAAATTACCTCGATATGATCAATTATGCCGTTTTTGCGTTAATTAAGATTGAATTCTAAATTTCACGCTCATGTTTAAACACGTTGCACGTATTCTGATTGGTTTAACCTTTGTATTTTCAGGTTTTGTAAAAGGAATCGATCCATGGGGCTCGGCCTACAAATTCACCGATTATTTCAATGCCTTTCATATGCCCTGGATTACCAGCCTCGCCTTTGCGCTGGGGGTTTTACTTGCAGCAGCCGAATTTTTCCTGGGCGTGGCATTCCTCTTTAATTTCCTGATTCGGATTACAAGCTGGTTCATGCTGGCATTCATGCTATTTTTCACCGGACTGACTTTTGTACTGGCGCTCACCAATCCGGTTACCGATTGTGGTTGCTTTGGCGATGCATTGGTTATTACGAACTGGCAAACCTTCTATAAAAACATTGTTTTGCTTGCCCTTGCCATTTTTGTTTTTATGCAACGGAAGAATTTTGCAGGTAAAAACGGACCTCTGTTGTCAACAGCTCTCACCGGATCGACCATGGTGGTGTATTTTTACCTGGTGACCTATTCATACAATCACCTGCCCATCATCGACTTCAGCCCGTACAAGGTTGGGGTAAATATTCCGGACGCCATGAAGATTCCGGAGAATGCGCCCAAAGCCATTTATAAAAACGAATTCGTTTACAAAAACCTGAAAACCGGTGAAGAAAAGGAATTTGCAGAGGCCGACATCCCCTGGAAAGATACCCTGAACTGGAAATTTGTAAAGGCTAAAGATGCCGTTTTGGTGCAGAAAGGATATACTCCGCCTGTTCACGATTTCAGAATTGAAACTCCTGAAGGCGAAGATATTAAGGATTTCTTCCTGTATGACGAAAAATATACGTTCATCGTTATTGCCTCCAACCTTCAAAAAACCAATAAAGAGGGGATGAAACGAATCGCTGATCTGGCGGTAGCTGCAAAAGCCAAGGGATATAACTTCATTGCATTAACATCAACTTCACCTGATAGTTTTGAGGCATTTAAGAGCGAAACGGGAGCCAATTTCGACTTTTTCAATACCGACGAAATCACTTTGAAGACCATTGTCCGCTCAAATCCCGGAATGATTGTGCTGAAAAAAGGGACTATTCTGAAGAAGTATCATTTCAACGATATTCCGAAGCCAGAACAGCTCGATGAAGAATTAAATTAAAACAGGCTGAAGACGAAGACAAAAGCAAATAATCAGACAATTATTCCTTTTGCCATTCAATCCTTCAGTTAATACTAAAAGCCGGATTTTACCGTTCGGATAGAAAGCCGAATTTTGACACCTATGCGTAAACTAATTATATTAATCATTCTTCAGGCATTTATTTATCCGATGGCATTTGGCCAAATTGGGGGTGAATACACTTACGATTTTCTTAACCTGACCAATTCGGCGCGAATGGCTGCTTTAGGCGGCAACCAGGTTGCACTGAACGACTCGACCGACCTTAACGTTTCGTATAACAATCCGTCGTTGCTTAATTCAGAAATGAAGAACCAACTGGCAGTAAACTATGTCGATTATTTTGCCGGAGTCAATTATGGATATGCAGCTTATTCGTTTGGCACTCCTCTACCCGGAAACCTGGCGGTTGGCGTACATTACATCAACTATGGGAAATTTGATGAAGCATTGGCCACCGGAGAAAAAACGGGTGCAACATTCAATGCGGCCGAATATGCATTCAACATCATTTGGTCCGATCGTTACAAGCAGTTCGGGTATGGGATAAATCTGAAACCAATACTTTCGACATTCGAGAGTTACCAGTCGATAGGTTTTGCTGCCGACCTGGGCCTGAGCTATTACAGTAAAAACCAGAATATGGTAGCCGCTCTGGTTGCCCGAAACATAGGAACGCAAATAACAACCTATTACGAAGGAGCCGAAAACGAGTCAATCCCTTTTGATTTACAGTTTGGTATTTCGCAACGCCTGCAACATGCGCCAATCCGGCTGGCTGCCACCTTGCAGCACCTTCAGAAATGGGATTTAGCCAAACCTGAAGAAGACAATTCGGGTACCACAACCGTTTACAAGGAAGACAACTTTACTAAAAAATTTATGCGCCACATGGTCTTGGGTGTTGAGTTGCTTCCTTCGCCTAATTTCACCATTCGCGCAGGTTACAATTACCAACTACGCCAGGAAATGAAACTCGACGAAAAAATGTCGACGGTTGGTTTCTCCTGGGGATTCGGCTTTCGCATCAAACGTTTCCACATTAATTACGGCTCGGCCCGCTATCATCTGGCTGGTTCAAGCAATTTGATTTCGATAGCTATTAATCTGAATGAGGGATTGAGAAGGAATTAATACTTTAAAAAGGCGATCTCAAAAAAATCAATTGTCCCTACATGTAATTTCCAAACAAAAATCCGTGATTTGACACAACCGCAAACCGAAGTTAATTAAGATAACTTTTCATTTTCAGACTTTCTTTTTCCAAATGAAAGACGCAGCAATACTCATGGCCAGAATTGAGCCGATAATTGCCAGCGATACAAACGGATTAATTTTGTAGAAATCGGTTATCAGCATTTTAATACCCACAAAAATCAGGATAAGTGCCAAACCATAATGCAGGTATGTGAAATATTTCAGCGAACCGGCAAGGGCAAAATACAACGACCGCAATCCCAAAATTGCAAAAACGTTGGACGTATATACGATAAA